>JACQVD010000009.1 GCA_016209945.1 Gemmatimonadota bacterium | reverse complement strand
GCGGGAGGGAGGGGGTTGTGCGAAAACCGGATCGGCGTTTGAGGCCTACCATAGACCTTGGCGGGCGGCTCAAGGCGGCCGGCGACGAGCTGGGCGCCTCCGCCGTGGACGAGGTCTGGATCTTCCCACCGCTGCCCAACCAGGAGCCGCCGACGGAGTTCGTCATGCTCTCGTGCTTCGACGGCGCGCCCGAGCGGCGCCGGGTGGTCGTCGCACGGCTCACGCTCGAGCCGCTGGACGAAGAGGGGGACGAGGTTCGGTGGGTGCAGAAGCTCGAAGAGCATGGCACGGCGCCCCACGATGTGATTCCGCGCCTCGCAGAGCGGCTCCTGCGCCGGGTGGGAGACTCGAACGCGCCGCTCGTGGTGGAGATTCGTGGCGCGCCGGAGCGCTGGAGTGACTTTTTAGGACACCTCGCAAACGGCACAAAAGGCACGAACGGCACGCCCTAAGATTCGGGCGCCCGCGCGTTGACATCGCGTGCCGCCGCGGGTAACTTTGCGGCGGTTCACGCATGGACACGGAGAGAACCTCACCGCGCCCGCTCCTCCGGGAAGCGCTGGAGGCCTGTGGGCATCGGTACACGCCGCAGCGGGCCGCGGTGTACCGTTACTTGGCGAACGTGACGACCCACCCCACCGCGGACGAGATCTTCACAGCGGCTCGCGCGGACATCCCGGACCTCAGCCTCGCCACGGTGTACAAGGCCCTCGAAGCCTTTGTGGAGGCTGGCCTGGCCAGGAAGCTGGCGCTCGGTGACGGCCCGGCGCGATACGACGGCCGCACCGACGAGCACGACCATGCGCGGTGTCTCAAGTGCGGGCGCGTGATGGACGTTCACGGGCCTCACGACCCGGGTCTCGTGCAAGGCCTAGTGCCCGGAGACGGGTTCGAGGTCCTGGACTACCATCTCGAGCTGGTTGGCTACTGCCCTTCCTGCCGGAGCTGACATCTCGGAGCCCACCCGCTCCGGCTGCACTGCCTGCGGTCACCCGTTGCGAGGAGGACCGGAGGTCGGCGGTGCTCGATAGCCGGCTCCTCGTTCCGAGCAAGCTCTTCCTCACGAAAGGCGTCGGCGTCCACCGAGAGCGGCTCAGCTCGTTCGAGCTGTCGCTCCGCGACGCCAAGATCGCCAAGTACAACCTCGTGAACGTCTCCTCCATCTTCCCGCCGCACTGCGAGCTCATCCCGCGGGAAGAGGGCCTGAAGCTTCTGCACCCGGGGCAGATCGTCTTCACGGTCATGGCGCGGCAGGACACGAACGAGCCGAGCCGGCTCGTGTGCGCGAGCATCGGTCTCGCGATCCCCAACGATTGCGACAAGTTCGGCTACCTCTCCGAGCACCACACCTTCGGGCACAACGACACGGTGGGCGGCGAGTACGCGGAGGACCTTGCGGCGAGCATGCTCGCGACGATTCTCGGCGTCCCCTTCGATCCCGACAAAGCCTGGGACGAGCGCCGTGCCGAATGGCAGCTGTCGGGGCAGATCGTCCGCACCATGAACATCACCCAGACCGCGGAGGGACCCGACGACGGGCGGTGGGTGACGGTGCTCGCCGCGGCCGTCTTTTGTGGCTGACCCCCCCTGGTTGCCACCCCAGAACTTCCTCGGTCTCCCTCCTGAGCTCTGCGATCCGGGGACGGCGCGCTCGGCCGTTCTGCCGATCCCGTACGAGGCCACGACCTCGTACGGGACCGGAACCCGGCGCGGGCCGTCGGCGATCCTGGAGGCATCCGCGCAGGTCGAGTTCTACGACCCCGAGCTCGACGCCGAGCCGTGTCGGACGGGGATCCACACGTATCCCGCGCTCGATCTCCCCGCGGGCGATAGCCGCCAGGCGCTTGCGATGCTCCGCGCGGTCTACGGCGACCTCGTTCGGGAGGCGCTGCGGACGGGGCGATTTCTCGTCGGCTTGGGCGGCGAGCACGGCCTGACCTACCCGCTCGTGGCGGCCTGGCACGAGGCGCTCGGTCGCGGCGCCGGGCTCCACGTGCTCCAGCTCGACGCGCACGCCGATCTTCGCGACGAGTACCAGGGAAACCGGTTCAGCCATGCGTGCGTTATGCGCAGGGTGGTGGAGGAAGGCGTTCCGGTCGTCGCCGCGGGCGTCCGGTCGATCTCCGTCGAGGAGCGCGACGTCATCCGAGAGCGCTCGCTCACCGTGGTCTTCGGCCACGAGCTGGGAGCGCGCGGCTGGGTCGATCGCGTCCTGCGCGCCCTGGGACCGCAGGTCTACCTGAGCATCGATGTGGACTTCTTCGATCCGAGCCTCGTGCCGGCGACGGGCACTCCGCAGCCCGGCGGCGCCAGCTGGGCGCAGGCGCTGGAGCTCCTGCGCGGCGTCTTCGCGGAGCGCCGCGTCGTGGCCGCGGATGTCGTCGAGCTGGCACCCGTCCCGGGGCTGCACGCGCCCGATTTCGCCGTCGCGAAGCTCGTGTACAAGCTGATTGGGTACCGGTGGAATCTTCGAACCTGAGCTTTCTCGTCGCCTTTGTCGCGGGGCTCCTCTCGTTTCTCTCCCCGTGCGTGCTCCCGCTGTGGCCGTCGTACGTGTCCTTCGTGACCGGCGTCAACGCCGACGAGCTGGAGCGCGGCAGCCCGCGGGTGAAGACGCTCGCGTTCACGCATGCGGCGGCGTTCGTGCTGGGCTTCACGATGGTGTTCCTCGCCCTGGGCGCGTCCGCGACGCTCCTGGGCCAGGCGTTTCGCCAGTACCAGGTCTGGGTGGCGCGCGCGGGCGGTGTGCTGATCGTGCTCTTCGGGCTGCACACCCTCGGGCTCCTGCGCATCCCGTTCCTCCTGCGTGAGCGGCGCGCGATCGTGCACGACAAGCCGGTCGGCTACCTGGGAGCGTGGCTCGTGGGCGTGGCGTTCGGTGCCGGCTGGGTGCCGTGCATCGGGCCGGTCCTTGGAGCGATCCTGACGCTCGCGAGCGTCCGCGCGAGCCTCAACGAGGGGCTCGGGCTCCTCACGGCGTACTCGCTGGGCCTCGCGGTTCCCTTCCTGGTGACGGCGGTGGGGCTGGGCGCCTTCCTGGTCTGGTTCCAGAAGTTCCGCCGCTACGTTCGCTACGCCGAGTGGGCGGCCGGGGGGCTCTTGATCGGCGTGGGGCTCCTTCTCGTGAGCGGGAAGTTCACGCTCCTCGCCGGCTGGCTCGCGGGCCTAACGCCGGACTTCATTCTCGAGCGAATCTAGGAGCAGGCTCTCCTCGATCACCTGCCGGCGGAGGAGCGCGGCGTAGGCTCCGCGGCGCTCGAGGAGCTCCGCGTGCGCACCCTCCTCCACGATTCTGCCGTCCTCCAGAACCACCATGCGGTCGGCGTGCATGACGCTCGTGATGCGGTGGGACACGATGACGTTCGTCTTTCCCGCTCGCACTCGGCGCAGCCCGCGCAGGATCTCGCGCTCGGTCTGGGTGTCCACGGCGGAGAGCGCGTCGTCCAGGATCAGGATCGCCGGGTCACGGGCGAGGGCGCGGGCCAGGGTTGCCCGCTGCTTCTCACCGCCGGAGAGGTTGATCCCCCGTTCGCCCAGCTCGGTCTGGTAGCCGCGGGGGAACCCCTCCTCGACCGTTGCGGCTAGCTGCGCCACCTGGGCGGCCCAGCGCACGCGGCTCGGGTCGGCCCCGTCCCGCAGCGCGAAGCCCAGGTTCCACTCGATCGTCTCCGAGAAGAGGAACGGCTCCTGGGGCACCATCCCGATGTGGCGACGCAGGTCCTCGAGGCGCGCCTCGCGGGTGTCGAGCCCGTCGATGAGGACCGCGCCCTCGCTGGCGTCATAGAGACGCGGGATGAGCCGCAGGAGTGTCGTCTTCCCCGAGCCCGTCGCTCCGACGACGGCCACGGTCGAGCCGGCCGGGATCACGAGATCGATCCCACGCAAGACCCACCGCTCCGTCCCGGGGTAGCGGAAGGCGACATCCCGGAACGCGATCTCGCCCCGCACGCTCGGCAGCGCGATCGCGCTGGGGACATCGCGCACCGACGGCGTCTCGCGGAGGATCTCCAGGATGCGCTCCATCGACGCCGCCCCGCGCTGGAAGAGGTTGATGACCCAGCCGAGGGCGATCATCGGCCAGCCGAGCTGCACCAGGTAGAACCCGAAGGCGATGAATTCCCCCACCGTCATGCGACCCGCCATCACCGCCCGGGCGCCCCACCAGAGCACGGCAACCGCGCCGAGCCCGATCAAGAGCGTGAGGGTCGGGTGGAAGAGGCCCGAGCTCCTGGCGAGCCCCATGTTCTTCTCGAGATAGTCGCTGTTCAGCCGGTCGAACGCCCGGGCCTGCGCCGCCTCCTGCCGGTACGCCTTGACGATCCGGACCCCGGCCAGGTTCTCCTGCACCATGGTGGACATCTGCCCGAACTGTGCCTGGATGTCCTGGAAGCGATCGTGGATCTGGCGGCCGAAGACGAACACCGTCGGTGGGAGGAGCGCGAGCGGGACGAGCGCTACGAGCGTGAGCGTCGGATCGAGCCACAGCATGAACCCGAGGGCCAGCGAGCCGATGACCGCCGTGTTCACGAGGTACATCACCGCGGGCCCGACCGCCATCCGGACGGCGACGATGTCGTTCGTGGCGCGGCTCACGATCTCGCCCGTGTGCATCCGGGAATAGAAGTCCGGCGAGAGGCGGAGGAGATGCGCGAAGAGGTCGTCCCGGAGATCGCACTCGATGCGGCGCGAGAGCCCGTTCAGGAGCTCGCGCATCCCAAAGCGCGCCACCCCGGCCAGGAGCGTCGTCCCGATGATCAACGCCGCGTACGCGGTCACCGTGGACAGAGGGGCGCCGCTCTGGAGCGAGTCGATGGCGAGTTTCAGGAGATAGGGGGCGGCCACGCTGAAGAGGTTCGAGATCACCACGAGCCCCAGGCCGGCGGCGATCCCGGCGCGGTATGGACGCGCGTATCGGAGGAGGAAGCGCAGGGCTCTCACACGCGAACATTAGGGGCTGTGACGGGTAGCTTCAAGCAATCGTCGTAGTAACCTGGAGGACCTGCCAGGAGGAGCCGAATGATTCCGGTGCGCGTTTGGAAGCTCGTGTGTGCCGCGCCGCTCCTGTTCGCGCTGGCCTGCGGCGAGAGGCAGCGCTCCGCCGAGGAGGCCGCGGCAGCTGAGCGGGAGCTCGAGCTCGCCATTCGCCGGGACACGCCGGCGGTCGCCCTCGCGGATACCGCGCTCCTGGCGCAGCCGAAGCCGGCGCCCAGGCCGGCGCCCAGGCCGGCGCCCAAGCCCGCGCCGAGACCGGCATCCAAGCCACGAGCGCCGGAGCCCTCGGCGCGCGAGGTGTTGACGCCGCCGCCAGCCGAGCCCACCACCACCACGGCCGCGGTCGGCACGACCCTCGACGTGCTGCTGGACCAGGAGATCTCCACCGAGACACAGCGCCCCGGTGATCGCTTCACCGCGAAGCTGGCGGCGGACGTCGCATCCCCCGGCGGCGGGGTGCTCATCCCCGCGGGCGCCGAGGTCGAAGGCGAAGTGGCGGCGGTCCAGGCATCCAAGGGCGCCAGCCGGCAGGCAACGATCACGCTCGCCTTCCACAGCCTTTCCTTCGAAGGGCGCACCTACCCGCTTCGGGCGAGTGTCGTGTCCGCGGAGGTCAAGACGCGGCGCACGACGGGTGATGCGGAGCAGGCGGCGAAAATTCTGGGCGGAGCGGCAGCGGGCGCGGTACTCGGGAAAGTGCTCGGCAAGGACGCGAAGTCCACGATCATCGGCGCCGCGGCCGGTGCCGCCGCAGGAACCGCGATCGCGCTCGGGACGGCCGACTACGCGGGCGTCATCCCCGCGGGTGGGAAGCTGACCCTGAAGCTGGACGAGCCCCTGGAGGTGGTGATCCGCTAGCTCTGCGCGGCCGCCACACTTCCGCGGTCAGGCGCCGATCGCTTCACCACCGCGGCGCTCGTCCGCAGCGCCGAGCCGCGTGCCATCCGGAAGGATGAGGATGGCGTTCACGTCGCCGAGGTACTCCTCCGACTCGCGCAGCCGGTGCCCCATGGAGCTGAGCGCGCCGATCGTCAACCCGTCCAGCCCGCCGCGCTCGTACCGGATCTCGTCGGGAAAGAGCTGGTGGTGGAACCGGGGAGCATCCACGGCCGTCCGAAGATCCATCCGATAGTCGATGACGTTCGTGAGGATCTGAGCCATCTGCGTGATGATCGTGCCTCCGCCCGGCGTCCCGGCCACGAGGAACAGCCGGCCGGCCGGGTCCAGCACGACGCTGGGCGTCATCGCCGATAGCATGCGTTTCCCCGGCTCGATGGCGTTCGCCTCGCCCTGCACGAGCCCATACTGGTTGGGCGCGCCGGGCCGCGCCGAAAAATCGTCCATCTCGTTGTTGAGGAAGAACCCCGCAGCGGCCACGACGACGCCCGAGCCGTAGAAGGAGTTCAGCGTCGTGCTGAGGGCCACGGCGTTCCCCGCGGAGTCCACCACCGAGAGGTGCGTCGTGTGCATGCCTTCCCCGACCGGGAGCACGCGGCTCACGTCCTCGGAGTTCGATGCCCTGTTCCTGGAGATCGTCGTGCGCAGCTCCTCCGCGTACGCATCGCTGGTCAGCCCTGCGATCGGCATGTCCACGTAGTCCGGGTCGCCCAGGTAGTAGTTCCGATCGGCGAAGGCGCGGCGGAACGCCTCGACGAAGAGGTGGATCGATTCCGGCGTGTGCCAGCCGAGCCGGGCGAGGTCGTATCCCTCGAGGATCTTGAGGATGACCGCCAGCGTGACGCCACCGGACGAAGGCGGAGGCGCCGAGAGGACCCGGTATCCCCGGTAGTCGAACACGATGGGGTCGCGCCACTTCGCCTCGTAGCGGGCGAGATCGTCGTGTCGGATGATCCCGCCGCCCCGCCGCATCTCCTGGACGATGAGATCGGCGATCCGGCCCCGGTAGAACGCGTCGGGCCCCTGTTGCGCGATGAGCCGCAGGGTCTCGGCAAGGTCGCGCTGGCGGAACGTCGCTCCGATGGCGGGTGGCTCGCCGCTGGTGAGGAACCCTTCGACCGTGCTCGGGAACTGGAGAAGGCGTTCCTTCGCTTGCGCGAGGTTCCGGTGGAAGCGTTCGTCCACCAGGAAGCCTCGCTCGGCGAGCTCGATGGCCGGCCCGAGAATGGTCTCCCAGGGAAGGGAGCCGTAGCGCTGCCAGGCCGCGTGCAACCCGGCCACGCTCCCCGGGACGCCTGCGGCGAGGTGGCCCGTCAGCGATGTCTTGTTGACGGCCCCGCTGGCATCCAGAAACATGTCCCGCGTCGCGGTGATCGGCGCACGCTCGCGGAAATCGAGGGCCGCGATCTCGCCGCTCGCCAACCTCGCGATCAGGAATCCGCCGCCGCCGATGTTCCCGGCTTCCGGGTGCACCACGGCAAGGGCGAAGGCCGTGGCCACTGCGGCGTCCACGGCGTTGCCGCCACGCCGCAGGATCTCCGCGCCCACATCGCTGGCGAGGCCCGATGTGCTCACGACCATCCCGCGCGACGCGGTGACGGCGGGTCGCTGCCTGCCGCGGAACGGCCAGTCGAAGGGGAAGTCGTAGCGGGTTGTCTGCGCCGTCAGGGGCGGGGGCGTGACGGCCGCGGCCGCGCACGGGGCAGCGCAAAGCCCGATCACGAGGGCTCGCCGCACGCGCCGTGCGCTTCTCGATTCGATCACCCGCGCCGCGCTCCTCCTCACGTCCGCACTCTCGCTCACAGTCCCCAGCGCAAACCGACCCTGAGCTCGCGCAGGCGGTTCGTGTTGCTCTTGCGGCCGCCCTCGGGTCGCTGATGGAAGACCAGAAAATCGTATCCCGCGATGACCAGCCGAAGCTTGAGGCTCAGGCGCCACTCCAGGCCCGCTCCCGTGAGGATGCTGAAATCCGTGTCGAGATCGTCGAATTCCGTCAACCGATAGCCCACGAGCCCCAGTCCGAGAACCCCAAACGGCCAGAGGAGCACGCCGGGTCCCGTGTACGGATGGTAGCGCAGTCCCACTCCACCGGCGAGCACGTCCGCGTCCCCGGTGCCGGGATCGACCGGGCTCTCTCTGTCGTAACCGGTTCGGGTGTAGCTCAGGTCTGCCGTCAGGAACGCGCTCGGCGCAACTCGCCAGCTAAGTTCCAGGCCGCCACCGACGTTGTCGCCGAGGATCCAGGTCCCTGTCGCCGGGTCCGCCACGTCGTCCGGGAAGAGCCCACCGAACCAACCGGTGAGCCAGGTGCGCGGCTCCAGCCATGCCAACTCCTGCGCTCGCGCCTTCGTGGCGTGCGCGCAGAGAAGGAGCGTGAGGGCCAGGGACGCGCTCTTCAACGGCGACCAGGTCACGAGCGCCGTCCCTTCGCGACGCCGACCTTGGGGCAGAGGTCGCTCACGACACACTCGTCGCAGCGAGGTTTTCGCGCCCTGCACACCTGCCGGCCGTGGCGGATGAGCTGGATGTGAAACGCGAAACGCTCTGCGGGCGGCACCACGGAGTTCAGGATCTCGTGCGCGTCCTCGGCCTCGGCATCCGGGGGGATGAGGCCGAGTCGCCGGGCCAGCCGGTGCACGTGCGTGTCCACCGGCATATACGGCCGGCCGAGGGAGAAGCAGAGAACGCAGGCCGCGGTCTTGATCCCCACGCCGCGGAAGCCCGTCAGGTAGCGGAGCGCGTCGGCGTCCCGCATCGCCGCGAGGTGGTCGAGCGTGAGCGACCCGTGTTCCGCGTGCAGGGTGTTCAGGATGTCGCGGACCACGCGCGCCTTCTGCCTCCAGAGCCCCGCGGGCCGGATCGCGGCCTCGAGTTCCCGGCGCGGCGCTGTCCGCACGGCCTCCCAGGTGGGAAAGCGCTCGCGGAGGCGCGCATACGCGACATCGCGGTTCGCGTCCGATGTGTTTTGGCTGAGAATGCTGAGGATCAGCTCGTCGAGGGGAGCGTAGCGCTCGCGCTCCGGCGCTCCATACAGGTCGGTGAGCCGCCGGCCGATCTCGCGGATCCGGCGGCGGACCCCGCGGCCGTCATCCCGGACATGTCGAGTGCGCGTTGCGGCCTGGCTCACCATGCGTTCGTCTCTGTGACCGCGCCCCCTGCGCCCCCTGCGCCCCTCGCGCCCCTTTTTAGAGAATGCGGAGCCGTGTAGGTTGGGGCCGGGAATGTAGGCGCGTTTCGCGCGGAGGTGCAACCGGCACGTGACGGAGATTTCTCGCCCCCTCGATCCTCGACTCACCGAGCAGCGAAACCCGGCCACCCGGGAGATCGACCTTGCCGACCCGCTCACGATCGTGGACATGATCAGCGCCGAGGATCGCACCGTGCCGGAGGCCATCGCCCGCGAGCGGGAGGCGATCGCCAGTGCGATCGAGATCGTCGTGGACTGCTTCCGGCAAGGCGGGCGGCTCTTCTACGTCGGCGCGGGTACGAGCGGACGACTGGGCGTTCTCGACGCCGCGGAGTGCCCCCCGACTTTCGGCACGGAGCCGGAGATGGTCCAGGGGATCATCGCGGGCGGACCGGCGGCGCTCGTGCGCAGCCAGGAGGGCGCGGAGGACGACGTGGAGGCGGGCCAGATGGCCATCGATGAGCGCGGCGTGGGCGAGCGCGATGTCGTGCTGGGGATCGCCACGTCCAGCACGACCCCGTTCGTGCGGGCCGCGCTGCGGCGTGCGCGCGAGCGGGGAGCGCGAACCGGGTTCCTCTGCTGCACCGAACCCGATGCCGAGATCCGGGGCCTTGTGGAGATCTGCATCGTGCTCAAGGTCGGTCCGGAGGTCATCGCGGGCTCCACGCGGATGAAGGCGGGCACTGCCACGAAACTCGTCCTGAACACGCTCACCACCGGCGCCATGATCCGGCTGGGCAAGGTCTACGAGAACCTCATGGTGGACCTCCAGGCCTGGAGCCAGAAGCTGGTGGATCGGGGCGAGCGCATCGTGATGGAGGTCACCGGGTGCGGCAGGGCGGAAGCCCGGGATGTCATCGAGCGCGCCGACGGGTCGGTGAAGACCGCGCTAGTCATGCAGCGGTTCGGCGTGGGGTGCGGAGAGGCCGCGCGGTTGCTCCTGGACGCGTGGGGGTTCGTGCGCCGGGCGTTCGCGCTGCGTGAGTCGCTCCTGCGCGAGCCTCGGAGCCCCTACCGGGCCTACCCGGAGTCCCCACCGGACGCGCGGGTTCTTGCTGCGCTCCTCGACGGGCTCGACCGCGTCCCGCAGCGCCTGCGGGATCTACACGCCGCGAGCGACGACGGGCGTTGGAGCGCGCGGCCCGCGCCCGAACGATGGTGCCCCAAGGAGCATGCAGTGCATCTCACGGTCGCCAACGAGATACAGACCGGGCGCGTCCGGCGAATCCTCTCGGAGATGTCGCCGCTGCTGCCGAACTGGGACGAGACGGTGGAGAACGCGAAGATCAGGCCGGCGGGACACGACAGGCGCCCTGCCCGGGAGATCCTCGGCGAGTTCGCCGCCTCGCGAGCCCGGCTCATGGAGCTCCTGAACGGCCGCACGATCGAGGACTTCGGACGCGCGGGCCGGCACGAGACCCTCGGCCGCGTCACGTTGTACCAGCTCCTCCGACACGTCGTGGCGCACGACGACCACCATACCGAGGCGGTGCGGCGCTTCCTAGCGGCGCCTCGCGACCGCTGACCGGCCGCGTCCCACGGGTCGCCAGCGTGCTCTACGTCGGTCTCATGTCCGGCACGTCCCTCGACGGCATCGACGCCGTGCTCGCCGAGGTGTCGGGGAAGCCTCCCGACGTTCGCGCAGCGGTCGTGCACTTCCTCACCGTTCCGTACAGTTCCGAGCAGCGGGCGCGCCTGCGGGCGATGATGGAAGGCGCGGGCGCCGCGGACCTCTGCCGGCTGAACTTCGATCTGGGCGTGTGGTTCGCGGAGGCGACGCTCCGGCTCCTTCAAGAAGCGGGCGTCGAGCCGCGCGACATCGCGGCGATCGGGAGCCACGGGCAGACCGTCTGGCACGAGCCGCCGGGCACACGCTCGGGAGGCACCCTCCAGATCGGTGAAGCGGCCGTGGTCGCGGAACGGGTCGGCCGGCCCGTGGTGTCGGACTTCCGAGCCCGGGATGTGGCGGCCGGCGGCCAGGGCGCGCCTCTCGTGCCGTTGGTGGACGTATGGCTGTTCACGCATCCGACGCGACGGCGGGCGATCCAGAACATCGGCGGGATCGCCAACGTGACGTATCTCCCGGCGGGCGAGTTCGCGGGCTCGATCGTGGGGTTCGACACGGGTCCGGGGATCGCCGTCGTGGACGCCGTCGTGGAGCTCGTTACGAGAGGCGCGCAGAGCTTCGACCGCGACGGTGCGCTCGGGGCGCGCGGTCGTGTGCGGGACGACGTGCTGCAAGAGTTCCTCGCGGACGAGTACTTCTCGGTGACTCCGCCGAAGTCGACCGGGCGGGAGCGGTTCGGGTCCGCCTACGCTCGCCGGCTCGCCGAGCGAGCGGGGGCGCTCGGAGCCGGGCCCGAGGACTGTGTCGCGACCGCCACGGCACTCACGGCCCGTAGCATCGCCAAAGCGTATCGCGACTTCCTGGCTCCTCGCGGCGGCCCAGACGAGTGCTACGTGTCCGGCGGAGGTGCGCGCAACCCGACGCTCGTGCGAATGCTTCAGGACGCGTTGGCGCCGATCCCGGTCCGCGACTTGAGCGCTCTGGGCGTCGATCCGAAGGCGAAGGAGGCGCTCGCGTTCGCGGTCCACGCGCACGCCCACCTGCACGGGATCCCCGGCAACGCACCCGAGGTAACGGGAGCGGCAGGTCCCAGGGTGCTCGGCAAGCTGACACCCGCGTGAACCTCGGTCGCCTCATCCTCCAGGGCGTGCACCGGCGCGAAGCAGGCCGTTCCGGAGAGATCTCGCCCGACGTCGAGCGCGCCCTGGACGCCGGTGTCGCCGGGTTCGTCGTCTTCGGAGGCGATCTCGAGTCGGTGCGGGCGTGGGCTCAGGAGGTGCGCCGCCGCGCGGGCCGGTCGGTCCTGCTGGCGACGGATGCCGAGCGCGGTGCGGGCCAGCAGTTCCGTGGCGCCACCTCGCTGCCGCCGCCACGGGCGCTGGCCGCGCTCCCGGATCGTCTCGAGGCGATCGGCACCGCGGCGCGGATCACCGCGCAGGAATTGCGGGCCGCAGGGCTCAACTGGGCGCTCGCCCCTGTGGCCGATCTCGACATCGAGGCGGAGAACCCCATCGTGGGGACCCGAAGCTTCGGCTCCGAGCCGGTGCAGGTGAGCGAGTGCGTACGCGGGTGGGTTGCGGCGTGCCAGTCTCTGGGGGTGCTCGCGTGCGCGAAGCACTTCCCCGGCCACGGGCGGACCACCACAGACTCGCACCTGGGTCTCCCCGTGGTGGCGGCGAGCCGAGCGGCCCTGGAAGCGGATCTCGCGCCGTTTCGCGCGGCGATTGATGCTGGTGTGGCGAGCGTCATGTCGGCGCACGTGGCCTATCCGGCGCTCGATCCGAGCGGCGCGCCGGCAAGCCAGTCGCGCCGCATCCTCACGGGTCTCCTGCGCGAGAGCTTCGGCTTCGATGGGCTGATCGTGAGCGATGCGCTGGGGATGGCCGGCGCCTTGGGAAGCGCGGGCTCCGAGGTCGAGGCCGCCCTGCGCGCGCTCGAGGCGGGATCGGATCTCCTGCTGGCTCCCAGCGATCTCGAGGCGACGCTTGGCGCGATCGGTAGCGCGCTGCGGCGCGGCCGCTTGAACGGCGCGCAACTCGAGCGATCGGTCGAGCGGGTGGAGCGGGCCGCGGCCGGCCCTGCGTCGCAGGCTCCGGCGGATGCGACGCATGCCCGATGGGCGCTGGAGACGGCCACGAGGGCCGTCGAACTTCTGAAAGGGGAGGTGCGGCCGCGTCGTCGGCCCGCGAGCGTCCAGGTGGCCGTGGTGGACGACGATGTGGTCAGGCTGTCGCCAGAGGCTCTCGCCGCGTTGGGGCTCGAAGCGCAGCCGCCGGCGCCTTCGCGCCGCGCCTTCTTCGAGACGCTGGAACGCCGCGGCTTCGCGGCCGTGCGGGTCCTGCGCGATCCCGATCCATGGGGATCCGAGGGCGAGCCCGTGATCCTCTGTTTTGCGGATGTCCGCGGCTTCAAGGGGCGGGCGGGGCTCTCCGCGGAGGCCGAGGCGGCAGTGGCGCGCCGGCTCCGTCACCGGCCGGAGGCTCTCCTTGTCCTCTTCGGTCATCCGAGGCTCGGCCACGCATGGCCGCACGCACGGACCGTGGTCTGCGCCTGGTCGGGTGACGAGGTGATGCAGCGCGCCGCCGCGGAGTGGCTGGCCGATGCCTGGGAAGGCGTGGGTTGAGTCCGGCGGACTGGGCGATCGTCGCCGGGTACGGCGTCCTCACCCTCGTCATCGGCCTGTGGCTCTCGCGGCGCGGGGCGCGCAGCGTCACCGACTTCTTCGTGGGCTCGCGGGCGCTCCCGTGGTGGCTCGCCGGCACGTCGATGGCCGCGACCACGTTCAGCGTGGACACCCCGCTGTACGTCACCGGCGTCGTCTGGCGTCGCGGGATCGCCGGGAACTGGGAGTGGTGGGCCTTCGCCATCTCCCACGTGCTGATGATCTATCTCTTCGCGCGGCTGTGGCGCCGTGCGGGGATCGTGACGGACATGGAGCTGACGGAGCTCCGCTACCACGGCCGGCCCGCCGCGATCCTGCGGGGCGTGCGCGCCTTCCTCTTCGCCGTTCCCATCAACTGCATCGGTATGGGCTACACCATGCTGGCGATGCGGAAGGTCGTCGAAACCCTCGGGCTCTGGGACGCGATCCCCTTCGATCTGCCGGGGGACGACCGCCTGGGGATCGTCGTCGCGACGAGTGTCGTGGTTCTCATCTACGCGGGGTTGGCCGGTCTCTGGGGTGTCGTGGCCACGGACTTTTTTCAGTTCCTGCTGTCTATGGCCGGGGCGCTCCTGGTCGCGATCTTCGCTATGCGCGACCTCGGCGGTGTCGATGCCGTCCAGTCCGCGCTCGTGAGCCGCGGTCTCGGGGATCGGCTGGGCTTCGTGCCGTGGCCGGAGGTCGCCGAGCTCTCCCTGCTGACCTTCTTCGGCTACGTGGGGATCCAGTGGTGGGCGTGGCGGAACTCGGACGGCGGCGGGATGTTCATCCAGCGCCTCGTCGCCTCGAAGAGCGAAGACGACGCCGTCCGGGCCGCATGGCTGTTCAACGTGCTGCACTACGCGGTGCGCACGTGGCCCTGGGTCATCGTGGCACTCGCCGCGATCGCGGTATTCCCGACGCTCGAAGATCCCGAGGTCGGCTACCCCCTCCTGATGACGCGATACCTCCCCGCGGGGCTCCTCGGGTTGGTCGTCGCGTCGCTGTTCGCGGCGTTCATGTCCACGGTCTCCACCCAGATCAACTGGGGCGCCTCGTACCTCGTCAACGATCTCTACGCGCGTTTCGTGCGCCGCGGCGCCGGCCAGGGCGAGCTCGTGCGGATGGGTCGCGTGGCTTCCGTCCTCCTCGTCGCCCTCGCGGCTGCGGCCGCGTACAACCAGGAGGATGTGGGGACGGTCTTCCGCTTCATGATCGCCATCGGGACGGGCCCCGGCCTCGTGCTCATCCTGCGCTGGTTCTGGTGGCGCGTGAACGCGTGGGCGGAGATCGCGGCGATGGGTTCGGGCATCATGATCGCCATCGCCTCGTATCTCCCGTGGTGGGCCGACATGGACTTCGGGCTGCGGCTCGCCCTGACCGCGTTCGGCGCGGCGGCGGTCTGGGTGCCGGTGATGTTCCTCACGCCGCCGGAGCCGGAGGCCACGCTGGAGGCGTTCTACCGGCGCACGCGTCCCGGAGGGCCGGGATGGCGGCGGCAGCGCGCGGCGAGCGGGCTGGCAGCGCTCCAGGACCTCGGCGCCGACCTGCGGAGCTGGGTGTACGGCGTCGCCCTCTTGTTCGCCCTCGTCTTCGGGATCGGTTGGGCTCTCCTCGGAGGGTGGGCGTGGGCGGCTACGGCGGCGGGCGTGGCGACGGCGGCCTACATCCAGCTGCGTCGGGAAAGCGCGCGGCGCAGGGCGGTCCTGAGCGCGGCCGCGGCCCTGGGATCAACCCGATGATGGGGATTCGACCTCCGCTCGCCACCGCGGCCCTGACGGCTCTCGTCTTTCTGGCCTGCGCGCGGCGAGTGCCGGAGCCCGCACCCCCTGCTCCAGCGGAGCCGCCGAGCCGACCGCTCACGATCGACGCGGTCTACCCCGAGGAGGACCAGCGCCTCACGACGCGCGACACCACCTTTCTCTTCGGCAATGTGAGCGACGCGAACGCGGTCCTCTGGGTGAACAGCGCCGCCGTGCCGGTGCACGCGAACGGGGCGTTCCTGGGGTGGGTCGTGCCATGGCGAGAGCCCGGGGACACGACGGCGCTCTTCGAGGTCATGGCGGCGACGGATCGGGACACGGCCTACCTCCTTCGCCGCGTCGGGTTGCCGACGCCGCCCCTCGAGATCCCCGACGACCGGCTCGTTCTCGACACCTTGAGCGTGGCACCTCGCGGTGTGGTGTGGGCGCTCGCGGGAGAGGCGCTCGACGTTTCGGTGCGCGCCACGGCGGGTGCGGCCGTGTGGATCGAGTGGCCTGCGGGCGAGCGGTTCGCGCTCGCAGCTACCACGCCGGGGGATCGGCCGTCCGCCGGCGACCCGAGGTTGACCCGGGAGACGGGATCGACGCCCAGGCAGTTGGGGGGCGCGCTCTACCGCGGCGCGGTCCCCGCCCGCGCGCCCTTGGGTCGGGGGGCCGTGGAGCCGCCACGGCTACCCGTCCCCCGGGGGCCGCTCGCAGACACCGCCGCGAAGACGATGGACACGCTGCCGCGAGCGACCCTCTGGGCGGCGTGGGAGGCGGACACGGTGCGCTTGCGCCTTCCGCTCGACCTGTGGATCCTCGACCCTGCGCGACTCCCCGTCGTGATGACGTTGGATCCCCCGAGCCCCCAGGGGACCGACGGGATCGTCTACGGGCGCCCGACCTCGAACGGCACCTACGTCTGGTTCTTCCACGATCGACAGCGGCTCGCCGTCTCAGGGCGCATGGGTGACCGGCTTCGCGTCCAGTTGGCGCCCGATCTCCACGCGTGGATCGATCTGCGCGAGCAGGTGCCGCTTCCGGATGGCACGCCTCCACCCAGGGCCAAGGTGGGAACGGTGAGAATACTCCCCGGCGCAGGCGCGGTGGAAGTTCGGGTGGCGCTGAGTGAGCGGGTCCCGTATCGGGTCAGGGAGGACGGGCGGCGCCTGGAGCTCGCGCTCTACTCGGCGTTCGCGGAGACGGACTGGCTTTTCTACGGCGCGACGGATGACTTCCTACGGTCGGCGGAATGGCGGCAGGAGCCCGGCGGCCTCTTCGTCCTCAGCCTGGATGTTCGCGAAGAGCCGTGGGGCTACCGCGTGCGCTCCGCCGACGAGGGCCTCGTCCTCACCATCCGCCGCCCACCGCGCATCGACCGCGGTCACCCGCTGAGGGGCCGCCGCATTGCGCTCGACCCGGGCCATCCCCCGGCCGGAGCCACCGGTCCGACGCGTCTATACGAGGGCGATGTCAATCTCGGCATCGCAGTCCGTCTCAAGGCGCTCCTGGAGCAGCGCGGGGCCGAGGTGATGATGACGCGGTCCACGGCGGAGCCGGTCCCGCTCTACGACCGCCCGCTGATTGCCGAGTCCGCCGATGCCGAGATGGTCATCTCGATCCACAACAACGCTCTCGCCGACGGCGTGAATCCCTTCGAGAACCACGGCACGAGCGTCTTCTACTTCCACCCGCACAGTCTCGGGCTCGCGCGTGCCTTGCAGGAGCACCTCCTTCGCACCCTCGGACTTCGCGATCTAGGGATCGGGCGAGCGAACCTCGCGCTGGCGCGCCCCACGTGGATGCCGGCGGCGCTCACGGAAGGGGCGTTCATGATGATCCCGGAGCAGGAAGCGGCGCTCGGAACCCCCGAGTTCCGAGAGCGATACGCGGAGGGGGTTCTCCGCGGAATCGAAGAGTTTCTCAGGCGAACAGCGGCGAACGATTAGGGCGCGCGAGCGGGGCCTTGCACCGTCCATCCGCCGGGCGAACCCTCCTTTTAAGCCCTTTGTCCACGGGCTTTGCCACTTGACCCCAACATCTCGGGTCGTTACATTGGCGGAGTACTATACGTTGGGCCCGGAGGGGTCCGGCCCGCCCAGCCGGGGGTGCCAAGGTCGTCCCTGACCCCGCTGGGGGCGCGGCTTCCGATGCCCGGGGTCGGCCTCCCCGGGCGAGGTCCACAAACTCAAGAGCGGCGGCCTCACTCCGCGGAGATCCAACCTGGTTTGATGTAGGGGACGCATGCCAGCGACAATTGAAACCTTGCGGACCTTGACGGTGGAGGTCCCCGGCTATCTCCCCGATCCCGACCTGAGCGAGAACGCGCTCACCGTGCTCGAACGGCGGTACCTCGTGAAGGACGAGAACGGCCGGCCGGTGGAGACCCCGCGGCAGCTCTTCTGGCGCGTCGCCCGCGTCATGGCGGCGCCCGACCTCGCGTACGGCGCCACGGTGGACGAGGCGATGGAGACGGCCATCCGCTTCTACCACCTCATGGCGGACCGCCAGTTCCTGCCGAACTCCCCGACGCTCATGAACGCGGGCCGGCCCCTGGGCCAGCTCTCGGCGTGCTTCGTGCTCCCCGTCCACGACTCGCTCGAGGGGATCTACACGACGCTCAAGCACATGGCTCTCATCCATCAGTCTGGCGGGGGCACCGGGTTCGCGTTCAGCCGGCTTCGCCCGAGGGGCGATGTGGTGCGGTCCACGATGGGCGTCGCTTCGGGTCCCGTGTCCTTCATGGAGGTGTACGATGCCTCCACCGAGGCGGTGAAGCAGGGCGGGACCCGGCGCGGGGCCAACATGGGGATCCTGCGGGTGGATCACCCGGACATCCTGGAATTCATCGACGCGAAGAGGGACAACCGGAAGATCACGAACTTCAACATCTCGGTCGCTCTCACGGACGCCTTCCTGCGCGCCGTGGAGCGCGACGACGAATACGAGCTCGTCAACCCCCGCTCGGGCGAGGTCGCGAGGAGGCTCGGGGCCCGAGAGGTCTTCGACCGGATCGTGCGCGGCGCTTGGCGGAACGGTGAGCCGGGCGTCTTCTTCGTCGATCGGGCGAACCGCTACAACCCCGTGCCGCACCTCGGCTCCTACGAGGCGACGAACCCGTGCGGCGAACAGCCGCTCCTGCCGTACGACGTGTGCAATTTGGGGTCGATCAATGTGGCGCCCTTCGCGCGTGGCGGCGGGATCGACTGGGAAGGCGTGCGCGAATGTGTGCACGCCTGCACCCGCTTCCTCGACAACGTCATCGACGCGAACCACTACCCGCTCGAGGAGATCGAGAGCCTCGCCCAGCGGATCCGCCGGATCGGGCTGGGCGTCATGGGGTGGGCGGACATGCTCGTGCGTCTCGAGATCCCCTACGGGTCGGAGGAGTCGGTCGAGCTGGCCGAGGAGGTCATGCACTTCGTGGACGAGGAGGCGAAGCGGGCGTCGGAAGAGCTAGCCGTGGCCCGCGGCGTCTTCCCCGAGTGGCCGCGCTCGATCTGGGGGCCCGACGAGACGTGCGCGCGCGACGCCGATGGGACGCGCATCCGGCCGATGCGCCGGCTCCGCAACTGCAACCTCACGACGGTCGCCCCGACGGGCACGATCTCCATCCTCGCGGGCTGCTCCTCCGGGATCGAGCCGCTGTTCGCGGTGGCGTTCATGCGCAACCAGGCGGGTGTGCTCATGCCCGACGTGAATACCGACTTCGTGGCGCGCGCGCGCCGCGAGGGGTGGTGCTCGGACGAGCTCGTGCGCCGGATCGCCGAGGAGGGTCACATCCACTTCCCCGAGGTGCCGGAGGAGGTGCAGCGCATCTTCGTGACGGCCCACGAGGTGACGCCCGAGCAGCACGTGCGGATGCAGGCGGCGTTTCAGGCGCACGTGGATTCGGCGATCTCGAAGACATCCAACTTCTCGGCGGACGCCACCGAGGAGGATGTGCGCCAGATCTACTGGCTCGCGTACGGACTCGGGTGCAAGGGTGTCACGGTCTACCGGGATGGCTCGCGGGCGGCGCAGGTGCTCTCGACCGGGAAGACGGCGAAGAGGGTGATGGTGGAGGCGCGCGGAGCCTCGGCATCGGGTGAGGCGGCCGGGATGTCGGGGGGAGAAGAGGGCGGTGCGTCCGCCTCACCCGCCACTGGTGCCGACGACGAGGGGGCTCGTCTCGAAGCGGAGAACGAGGAGCTTCGCCGGGAGGTGGCCCGTCTGCAGTCGGGCTACGTGAACCGCCCGTTCGTTCGCGAGCGGCCGCCGGTGCTCCGGGGGATCACGCGGAAGACGGTGTCGCCCCTGGGCACCATGTACGTGACGATCAACGAGGACAATCAGGGCCGGCCTTTCGAACTTTTCGCCGCCCTTGGTAAGGCGGGGGGAGCTGCCGTGGCGGACGCGGAAGCGATCGGCCGGCTCATCTCTCTGGCGCTGCGGAGCGGCGTGCCGATCCGGGAGGTGTGGCAGCAGCTCCGCGGCATCTCGTGCGATCGCGCCGTCGGGTTCGGCGAGAAGAAGGTGCTGTCGATGCCCGACGCCATCGCCCAGGCGATCGAGGAGTATCTGAGGGAGAAGGAGGGGGAGCAACAGGTGCTCCCGCTGCCGGACCCCGCAGACCCTCGCAAGCCAAACGGCGGCCAGCAGGCGGCCGAGGCGGCCCACATCGACGTGAGGCCTGCTGCGAGAGTGTTCAACGGGCAGGACGTGGCGGCGTTCATCGACATGTGCCCGGAGTGCGGGATGCAGCTGGAGTTTGCCGAGGGGTGTCTGAAGTGCCACGTGTGTGGCTACAGCGAGTGCGGGTGATCGGTCCTCGAACGGGAGGAGCCCCATGAACAAGGGAGACCTGGTGGAGATGCTCGCCGAGCGCGTGAACCTCTCCAAGGCGCACGCGTCCCGAGTGGTGGAAGCCCTCTTCAACGTAGAGAAGGGGCTGGTCGCCACGACCCTGAAGCGCGGGGAGAAGGTTCAGATCACGGGCTTCGGCAGTTTCGAGACACGAAAGCGCGGGCCCCGCACGGCACGGAACCCCCGGACGGGTGAGACGATCTACCTCCCAGCCACGGTGGCGCCGGTCTTCAGGGCAGGGAGGCCGCTGAAGGATAGCGTGGCCCACTAGCCGGGTCCGCTTCGCACCGCACCGCTGTCGTCTTTCATTTCGTCGGGCGTCTCATCGGCATCGGGGCGCCTGGCGTTTCTGTTTTTTGCGCCCCACGGGTCTCACCGCGCGGAGAAGGAGCCTTCTTTTCGAACAATTCTTCAACAGATGCCCGGCCGTTCGTGTGGACTGCCTGTTGGCATCCTGGCAGGTCGCGGGGAAAAGCCGCCGCCGCGTTGTGGCGGCACGAGTTACACACTTCGTCGAGAATTCGTTTGAGATCGATGCGGCGATCACGCGACCTTGCAGAGGATGCGTGCAGAAGATCGCGGCGAGTTTTTGACAAAGTGATGGAAACTCTTGCGCGTGCGCGGACCGGCCCTTATAGTGAGAGCGCGCCGGGAGTTACGAGTTCCGTCGTGCGTCCTTCGGGGCGCTAGATCGAAGGTCTCGGACGTCCGCCTGCTCTCGGGCAGGCGCGTACAGGGACCGGAAGCCCAAGGGATGTAAACCTGGACCTTCGGGTCTGGGGAGGAAGTCCCTAGGGAAAAAGATCGAAGGCGGACGCTGGTGACTCCCGGCGCGTTTTTTTGGCCCTTGCCGCCCTCGCTGGAAGGCTCGCCCTGCTCCCCGGTACGCCCTAAACTGGTGACGGACGATGGCCCAGGAAGCGCCCCCGGCGGGCGGCACGACTTCACGGACGAGAGCGAGACGATGAGGTGGTCGCTCAAGATCCTCGAGGTGAGCGGAATTCCCATCCGCGTTCACCTGACTTTCTTTCTCCTCTTTATCTGGATCGGGTTCGCGAGCGCGAGCGTAGGCGCGTCCATCCCGATGAACATCCTCTTCATCAGCGTGGTCTTCGCCTGCGTGGTGCTGCACGAGTTGGGGCACAGCCTGGTCGCCCAGCGCTTCGGGATTCGGGTGCAGGACATCACGCTCCTCCCGATCGGCGGCGTCGCGCGTCTCGAGCGTATGCCGGAGAAGCCGCGGCAGGAGTTCCTGGTCGCGATCGCGGGCCCCCTGGTCAACGTGCTCATCGCCGGCGCGCTCTATGCGGTGATCCGGGCGCAGGGCGACTTCGGGCGCCTGGAGGGGGTGAGTGCGCTCACGGGCCCGTTCCTGCTCCGCCTCTGGCTCACGAACGTCTTCCTCGTGGCCTTCAACCTCCTCCCGGCCTTCCCCATGGACGGGGGCCGCGTGCTGCGGGCGCTCTTGGCGCAGCGGATCGGCTTCCTCCGGGCGACGCAGATCGCCGCGCGCGTGGGGCAGGGGATGGCGCTCCTCTTTGGGCTCTGGGGCCTCTTCGGGAACCCGCTCCTCCTCTTCATCGCGCTCTTCGTCTACATGGGCGCGGAGCAGGAGGCGTCGCTCGCTCAGATGCGGGCCGCCTTCCAGAACGTCCCGGTGCAGAGCGCCATGGTCACCGAGTTCCGCAGTCTCTCGCCGTCGGATCCCGTCGGGGTGGCGGTGGAGCGGCTTCTCAGCGGGTCACAGCAGGATTTCCCCGTGGTGGAGGCCGACCGGGTCGTGGGGATCGTGACCCGCTCGGATCTCCTGCGTGTGTTGGCCGAGCGCGGGCCCAAGGCCTTCGTTCGCGAGATCATGCGCGCCGATGTCGAGACCGTGGGCCCCTTCGAGATGCTGGATCGCGTGCTCGCCAGGATGCAGGCCTCGGGGATCCCGATGCTCCCGGTCGTCTACGGCGGCCGGCTCCTCGGGCTTCTCACGATGGAGAACGTCGGCGAGTTCATGATGGTGCAGGCGGCCCTCCGGGGGACGCGCGCCAGGAGGTCGAGGTTCCTCGCGTAGGGCGCGGGCGCTCCGAGGCGGGACGACTCGCGCGCGGGGGCGGCCCAAAGATGTCCGCCGGGGCCGGTCAGACGGCGAGCAGGTTTTCGAATTCGACCACGGCGTCCATCTCCTCCTTCTGAATGTGCACGAGCGTGTGGAAGTGAGGGTAGTAGGCCTTCGCCATCGGCACGATGGCGGAGTAGTGTTGCGCGGCCTTGCGTTCCGTCTTGAGGGCCTCCTGGACCATCTGCCGCGGATCTTCGGTGTGCAGGATCGGCGTGGGGTCGCGGTCGGTGACCGCCTGGCCTCCGAGCTCCGCGATCATCGTGCGGACCTTGTCCGCGTGGCCGATCGACTCCCCCGCCTCCCTCTTGAAGAGCGGGGCGAGGTGGAGGCTCTCCAGCCCCTTCACGTAGGCGGCGTAGTGCGCGTACATGGCGCTGGCTCGCAGCTCCCACGCCAGAGCTTTGTTGAGCGCGGCAATGACCTTCTTCTGGTTCGCGATCTTGACGGGCATTGCGGTCTCCCTCTCCGACGTGTACGAGGATTGTGCATCCCGCACGAAGTATAGACTCCGGCACCTCGTTCGCTACGTTGCCCGGCCTTGCGGAGGGAGGGCGGCGATAGCAGGCATTGGCGGATGGCTAGGATCTCAAGGCGATACAGAAGCGCCGGGCTGGAAACGTCCGTTTCCCATGTCTGTGGGCCTTGCCCTGGCGCCGGGGAGAGGGTTAAGCTGAAGGACCCCGGCCGTCCTGTCAGTGAACTGCCTTTGAAACGTTTTGCTCCTGAGCAAGGCTTCAGCCTGCTTGAGGTCATGGCGGTTCTCGTGATCGCCCTCATCGCCTCTAGTATCGCGCTGAATGCCTACAGCACGTATCTGCGGAAGACCTCGGCGCAGCGTGCCGCGGAGGTCTTTGCGGCCGATCTCGCTCTGGCCCGAAGCTCTGCGATCCGATCCCGCCGCAACATTTCGATCATCTTCCAGGAGAGCTCGCTCGCCTACGTGCTGCGGAGCAGCACGGGAGTCGAGATCGCCCGGCGGAGCTTTGCCGTGGGGGCCGATCTGCGCCTCGACGCGCTCGACCTCGAACTCGCGGGTGACAGCCTGGCCTTCAACTCGCGTGGCTTCGCCGACCTCAGCGGGGCCACGGGATCCGTGGGTCGCGCGACCTTCCGGACCGGGAGCGATCTCTTCGGCGTGTCGTTCAACGCGCTGGGGGGCTCTCGCATAGAGCGCCTGTGAGCCGCGTGCCCACCCGCGTCACCGACCGGAGCGGCTTCACCCTCGTCGAGGTGATGGCCGCGCTCATCATCCTCGTGGTGGGCGTGCTGGCGATCGCCCGGGTGACCGGTGGCCTGGCTCTGGAGTTGCGACGCGCCGGTGCGCTGACTTCCGTGATCGCCGCCACCCAGACGGCGCTGGAGGCGGCGGAGGCGAAGTCCTACAGTGCCCTCCTCGTCGGAAGCCAGATCGACACGGTGAGAATCGAGGGACGCCCGTACGTGCGCACGGTGGTTGTGTCGCCAACCGGTGCGCGCGCCAAACGCATCGAGGTGACCGTGGCACCCGCCGTCCCGCCGGGGCCGCGCCACGCCCTCGTTTCTTACGTACACAAGCGATGGTGACGAGGCTTCTCCGGCCTGCGGGCTTTTCGCTGGTCGAGCTCCTCATCGCGCTCGTCCTCTCGACCGCGATCGGTGCCGTCGTGTTCACCGTGATGGTTGTCCAGAACCGATTCTACTCGGGGACCTCGGCCGCGGGGCGCGTGCAGGAGAGCGTGCGGATCGCCGGCGAGTTTGTGGGAACCGAGGTGCGTCCGGTGGCGCGCGGGGCGTTCACGCTGGCGGAGCGCGATCGCTTCCTGGCGCGTGTCCCGACGGCGGTCGGCGTCGTCTGCGCGGTGAGCGGCGACCGCGCCCATATCTACTTCGCGCTGGACGGTGGGACCGTTCCCGGGTCGCGGGTGAGCGGGTATGCCGTGCGGTCCGCCTCGGGATCGTGGTCGTACACCTCGGCGTCGTGGTCCGAGCTCTTCGTGTCCTCCGGAGGGAGCTCGGTCACGGAGTGCACGAGCCGCGGGAACGTGAACAGCGGGTTTCCTTCGGACTACAAGCTCCTGGCACGTGTGGGGTCGGTGATCAACCCGGACGCCGTGACGGGCCCGGGCGGGCCCGTGGCGGTGGTCCTGTACGAGCGGGTGGAGTACGGATTCGCAACCTCGGTCCTGGAGCCGGGCACGCTCGGGCTCTTCAGCGGTCCCCCCGGCGGAACGCTCGTCGAGTACGCTTCCGGCTTCGACGCGGGTGCGCATTTCGAGTATCAGCTCGCCACAGGCGCCTTCGTGGAAAGCGTTTCAGGCGCCTCGCTCTCGCAGGTGACCGCGGTGCGGCTCGTCGCAGAGGCGACGGGGTTGGCGAAGTCAGGTGGCGTCACGACTCGTTACCGGTACGGCTACACCGTGGAGTTTCCGTTTCGGAACGCGAGATAGAGGCGCGATGAACTGTACAAGGTTGTCGCGGGTGCGCGTGGGTGCTTTCGAGGCTTGGGGTGGCCGCGGAGGTCGCGGCTTCGCCCTTCCGGTCGTGGTCTTTGGGCTCGCGGCCCTTGCCATTGCGAGTGTGGCGGGCCTCGTCGTTGTGGGCACGGAGAGCCGGCTGGCCGCCAACGAGCGGGACGGGAGCCGCGCGTTCTTCATTGCGCAGGCGGCGCTGGAGCGCTTCGTCGCGGAAAACACGGGAAGCCTGCCTGCCGGGCCGGTGACGTACTCCATGCCGGGCGGCCAGGCCACGGTGAGCTTCCGGAAGGCCCTGGACCTCGATTTCCCTAACCAGCTGTACCTCCTTACCTCGGCGGCTACAGCGGACGACCCAATGCTTCCGGGTTTGGCGGCGCGGCGCACGATCCGGGAGTTCGCCGTGTACCGGCGCGCGGCGATGAACGTGACCGGTTCGATCGTCTCGCCGGGCGGGATCGAGAAGGAAGGTGCCTCGGGCGTCATCGCGGGGAACGATGCCGCTACGACCTCTGTCTGCCCCGAGGGTGGTCAACCGGCGAAGGCCGGCGTCGTGGTTCCGCCCGCCGGCTACCAACAGGACGGTGGGCCGCCCGTCCCGAGCGGAAATCCGCCTATTTCTGAGGAAGCAAGCGCCGACGCCGTGGCGGCCTTGCTCGATATCCCCTGGGCAGAGCTGAGCGGTGGCGGGTTCCCCGTCGATTACGAGATCCCCCAGCAGGCGTGGCCGAACTTCTCTTCGCTGCCCGCCGATTTCTATCCGTCGATCCGCGTGACCCAGAACAAGATCAAACTCGGGCCCGTCCAGTCAGGTCGGGGGACTCTGATCGTTACGGGCGACCTGGAGCTGGAAGGCACGTTCCGCTGGGACGGCATCATCCTGGTGGGCGACTCACTCGAGAGCAACGGCAACAACACCGTCAGAGGCACTGTTGCGGCGAGTCTGAACGTCCTTCTGGGAGGGGATCCCGCAGAGGTCGAGCTCAAGGGGACGAAGACGTTCGAGTTCCACTCCTGCAACGTCCTGAACGCAGGCAAGCGTCTGGCCTATCTGAGGCTGCTGGAGAACACCTGGTGGGAGGTGTTCTAGCGCGGGTCGCTACGCGCGCCCTCACGGATCTTCCTCCCAGCGTGGCCAGAACCAGCGGAACCCCAGCCGCTCCGGGATCTTTCCTTCGACGCTCGTCGTCTTCTTCTGCCGCAGGACCTCGAACCTCACACTCTCCTCGGGCTCATACGACCGGAGGATCCGCATCGCGTGTTCCGGGTCGCGGGGCTTGCGACCGTCGATCGAGAGGATGACGTCGCCGGCCCGGAGCTTCAGCGGTGAGTCATCCGGGACGCGCACCACGAGGATCCCTTCCTCGGCACCAAAGTAGCCGCCCAGATCGCGATTGAGCGGCACGAGGAGGAGCCCGGCACCGTCACGGCCAAGACCGACGCACAGGAGCCCGCGGCCGCGAAGCCCCCACAGCCCCTCGAGGTCCGGCAGTTCGAAGTGAAGGTCGGGGATCTCCGGCACACGGATACGCAGCTCGCGACGCGCCTCCCGCGGGAAGCACTGCGACCACCGCGCGGCGACCAGGGTGAGCGACCGCGTCTCGCCATCCCGCCGCACCTCCAGGTTGACGGTGTCGCCCGGCTCCAGGCTCCTGGCCAGTTCGACGAGTCGGCGTCCCGGGCGTGTACGGTCCTCGTCGCCGGGTTTGACGCCGAGCGAGACGCGGTTGAACCTGGCGACCACGTCTCCCTCCCGGACCCCCGCCTTGGCGGCGGGCCCGTCCGGCAGGACGTCTTGGATCAGGGCGCCCACGGAATCCGTCTTCGGATTCCACGATGTCTGCACCCGCACGCCCAGGCACGCACGCGGATCGTCCCCGGACAGCCCCAGCGTGAGCGCAAAGACCAGCGGTGCCATCTTCGAGAGCATCGTTCCGTCCCTTCCGCCGAATCCTTCCCAGCTGTTGTGGGCCTCGCCGGGGCGCGTCAGAGGCCGGGCTCGCCGGCGCGTCCCGGGGCTTTCCCTTCATTGGATGACGGAGGTCAGGACAGGGCTGCCTGGCCGCCGGGACGGAAGCCGCGGCGCCATGTTCGCGCGCTCGAACCGAGCCGGTGCGGCCGTGCCGAGCTTGTTTAGAGGAGTGCCGCCTCGACAGACAGGATCCGGGGGAGGAAGCCGGCGATGAGATCCCACAAGTGGCCGCCGTCACGGCTCGCGAAGAGGTGCCCGCTGGAAGTCCCTACATAGATCCCGCACGGGTCCAGGCCATCCGCGGCCATCGCCTCCCGGAGCACCGTGACGTAGACGTTGGCCTGCGGTAGCCCCCGCGTGAGCGCCGTCCAGCTGCGGCCTGCGTTGCGGGTGCGGTACACCCGGAGGCGGCCGGCTACGGTGGTTCGGACGTGGCTGCTCTCCTCGGGTATGACGAACGCCGTGTCGGGATCGTTCGGATCGACCGCGATGGGGTACCCGAAGTCGCTGGGCAGCCCGTCCGTGATCTCCTCCCAGTGCCCACCGCGATCGTCGCTCCGATAGGTGCCGCAGTGGTTCTGCTGGTAGAGACGGTCGGGGCGGGCAGGGTGGAGAACCATCTTGTGGACGCAGTGGCCCGTCTCCGGGTACTTCGCGGGCAGGAAATCGGCGCGCACCCCTGCGTTCTTCGGTTTCCAGGTCGCACCCCCGTCGTCGGAGCGGTAGACGCCGCCCGCCGAGATCGCCGCGTAGAGGGTCGCAGGATCGTGAGGATCCACGGTGATCGAATGCAGGGCGAGCCCGCCGCCGGACGGCTGCCACGAGGAGTTCGTGGGATGGTCATTGAGCCCACCGATGGGCGTCCAGCTCGTCCCGCGATCACGGCTCACGAAGAGCCCGGCCGGTTCGATCCCCGCGTAGATGGTCTCCGGCTCACTCGCCGGGCCGGGGGCGATAAACCAGATCGCCTTCAAGGAAGGCTTTCGCTCCGGCGGGTGATGGGGCGTCTCCACCATGAGCTCCCAGTGTCGGCCCGCGTCCGGGCTGCGGTAGAAGTGTACGCCCCACACACTGTGGCGTGCCGCGGCGTAGGCGTGCTTCCGGTCACGCGGATCGAGGATCGCGTGGTAGATCTCGTAGCCCGCCATATGGGGGCCGCGCACGGTCCATCTGCGCCGCGAGCGGTCGCTCTCAAGGGTGAAGAGGCCCATGCGCGTTCCGATGAGAAGAAAGACGCGCCGGCGATCCTTGAGGCCCGCGCCTTGCGCCGCTTTCCTGGTGGGCCTTCGAGACCCTCTCGTGCGCCTCGTCTGCCTACGCGCCATCCGTTTACCTCGGGCACTCATGTGTTCTCAACCGACGACAATACCGGCGGAGCACAGTAGGACCGGCCCAGGGCTGCGGTCAACGGACGGGTGGAGGCAGTTCCACTTGACTTGGCCTGTGGGTCGGGTTCAGGGTAGGGTCGCATGCTATCCTTGTCATTCCAATCCCAACCTTCTTCTACGTCGGAGGCTCGCATGAGGTCGAACCGAAAGACTTCCTTCGCAGCGGTGGTCGCGCTCGTGGTGGCCGCGTGCGCGCCGCAGGCTCCGGGCCCCCTTCCAGCGGAGGAGCTGGAGAAGGTGAAGGGTCTCACCCAAGCGTTCGTGCAGGCGTTCAATGCCGGGGATGTGAACGGGCTCGTGGCGACCTACGCCGACAACGCCGTCGTCCTGCCGCCTGGCGCCGAACTCATGCGGGGCGCCGACGGGATCCGTCAGTTCTTCGAAACCGGGATGGCGGGCCCGCGGGGCACACTCACCGTCAACACGGTCGAAACCTACGGTGAGGGCGGCCTGGCCTACGAGGTGGGGACGTACAGCTACAGCGTGACCGACGCGGCTGGGATGACGCAGACAGAGAACGGGAAGTACATGGTGGTTCTGCGCAAACAGGCCGACGGATCCTGGAAGGCCGTGGCGGATACCTGGAACCAGGACGCGCCGATGATGATGCCCGCGGCCGCGCCGGCTCCGGCGGAGAAGAAGTAGCCTAGTCGCCCCGCGGGGTCCTGAAGTCGCCGCGGTCGGGCCCTTCGTCCGGCGATGTCTCCTACGGGATCGCCGGGCGGCGGGCCCGAAGTGCATCGAGGGCCCAGACCTCGTCCCGCCGATTCAGGAAGAGCACCACGAACGCCGCCAGCACGGGGATCGACGCGAGGAAGAGGTGCGCGTTTCCACCTCCCCAGATGAGACCCCACGGATCCAGGATCTCTTTCCACGAGGCGAGGGTCGAGACGGTGTCCGCCGCGAGCCCGAGGCCGTAGGACAGAGTGCGCAGGAAGCCGAAGACGATCGCGAGCCCCAGAAGGATCTCGAGGACGCCGAGCGCCTGCACGAGCGCCTGGCCCACCTCCATGAGGTAGAACCGCCGAAAGATCCCGAGGGCGCCGTCCGTCGCCACGAGTTTGTCCACGCCCCATAGCGCCAGAAAGACACCGAGCCCCAGGCGAAGGAACGGAATCGTGAGGCGATGGGAAGCCGTGTCGTTCGCTTGCATCGCGCGCTCCTAGGGTACGATTACGTGTGAGGGTTTTGACAGGCGCGCAGGCGACCGGTGAGCGCTGGCGCCACTCTCCGAACTCGCGGCCCGTGCGCGGCGTTCCCGTGCTAGGCCGGTAGGAAGGGCTCAAGGGGAGGCGTTGCGCCCCGGCCGATCACCTCGGCGAGGGTTTCGGTTTCACGTTCGGGCTCTCGGCCGTGGCGCAGCGCCAGGCGCCGCCTCAGAAGCTCGTACGCCCGCAAAGCCGCATCCCGGTCCCCGGCCTGGACCAGCGTCACCATAAGGCAGCGCAGGTTCGCCTCGTCGAGCGGCTCGGCCCGTGCCGCCTGCCGGAGCGTCTGTGCCGCGCCCTTCCACGCCCCCGTCTGACCCTGGCGGTGCGCCAGCCGCGCAAACGAGCCGATCGCCGCCTGTCGCAGGCGCTCGCGTTCCTCTTCGACCCACATCTGGAACTCGCCCGCGCCGAACAGGCCCGGTCGCTCGAGGAGCGGGCCGCGATAGAGGGCGGTCGCGCGCTCCAGGTCGCCGTTCGCGATGGCCTCGCGGAACACCCACACGTCGCACCAGAGCGACTCGCGGACGATCACGATCGCGCTGTCCGCCGTCTCCCACACCTCGCCGACGTATTGCCGGAGCGAGAAGAGCGATTTGTCGAGCGCGTGCTGGGCCGCGCCCGGCGACTGGAACGGCCAGAACATCTGGGCGAGCTCGTCGCGCGGAATCGCGCCTGGCGGATCGGCCAGCGCGAGATAGAGGAAAAGGGCCGCGCGCCGCGGCAGCATGAACATCGGGTGAACGTGTGTGCCGTCGGGGCGCATGATCTGGAGTTCGCCGAAGCAGCGAACCCGAACCTGCCCCTGTTCTTTTTCGTTGGAAGCCAAGTCGCCCTCGACGTCTGCCGACAACTTAGGCTCAGGCGGGAGACCGTGGCAACGCGGTTGCCCGCCTCTTGCGCGCCGCGGCCCGGTGAACGAGGCTCAACTCCGATTGGAGCCCACCGACGCGCCATGACCAGCAGGCGGAGGCTCAATGGCGGACGTGCGCTGCGTGCGCTGCCAGGAGGAGCGGGAAGGCCTCACGATGCCGCCCTTCCGCAGCGAACTCGGCGCGCGCATTGAGCGAGAGATCTGTCAGGTGTGCTGGAGCGAATGGCTGCGCCACCAGACGCAGCTCATCAATCACTATCGGCTTGACGTGCGCGAGGCATCAACCCGGGAGTTCCTTCTCAAGAACCTGAGAGCCTATCTCTTCGGAGAGACACCGCCGGACACCTAACTAGTATCCGCCGGCCGCGTGGGCGAAGGTCAGCAGGTAGTCAGGGGGGAGATCGCTCAGCACCGCGTGGTCGAATTCGCCGTCCGACCAGAGCACGAGCCTGAGGGCCTTGGCGGAGGCGAACTCCACCGTTTGCACGCTGGGCTTCGGGCCGGCGAGGCGGCCCTCGCCCCTGACCGCGTAGTAGGACAGCTCCCGGCCGCCCATCGTGTACTTGAGGAGCGCGCCGCGGCGGCCGCCGACGAGGCAGATCTCGGCCGCTTTCAGTTCCGCGCCGGGGACAACCGGGGGCCGGATCGGCACGCCGAGCTCGCGGGTGAGGAACGCGGCCACCGCCGTCGGGTCCGAGGACACGATCTCCTCCGTCTCCACCATCTTCCGGAGATAGTCCTCCACGAAGACCGTTCCCGGCTGCCGGGCGCCGCCGGGCCTCACGATCTCGAGGGTCGCGATGGCGACGAGCGTCAGGGCCGCGGCGAGGCTGAGCACGGCCAGGGAGGCGCGGGGTCCGCGGGGGCCGCGCCTGCGCCACCGCCGGACCCCGGCCGGGGCGCCGGCGCGCTCGCGCGCGAGCGCGCTGTACACGCGCTCGCGCACCTCTTGGGGGGCGGGATCGCGGGGGAACGTCTCGCGGATGAGCTGAGCCATACGCCGGTCAAGCTGGATCCACGCGGCGCACTTCGAGCACCGCTCCGCATGCTCGATGGCACGGAGCACATCGCGATCCGCGATCCGCGGCTCGTCCGCGGGGACCAGAAAGGTCCGGGCTTCCTCGCAGCGCATCCTTCCCCTCACACAGCTCCTGCTGCTTTCCCCGGTTTGTCCGCCAGTTCTGCGTGCAACCTGCGCCGTCCTCGGGCGAGGGAGGCCATCACGTCCTGCACGGAAACGCCGAGGCATCGGGCTGCCTCCCGGTACCGAAGCCCGAGCACGTTCACGAGCCACACCGACATTCGAGTCTCAACGTCCAGCGAGCGGAGCGCCGATCTGAGCATGTCGCCCACGGCCGCGTACGCGGGCGTCCCGGGCTCCGGGAGACGCACGCCCGGCGCAGCCGGCTCGATCTCCGCGGGAGCCGATGCCGTTTCCGCGACGCCCGACGGGCGCGTTCCCCGGTGCCGCACGCGTTCCAAGCATGCTCGGGCGAGCATCTCCAGGACCCACAGGCGGAAGCCCTGCGCGCCCTCCTGAGGAGGGAACTCGTGGAAGGTCTCGCGAAGCACGTCGCACAGCAGCTCCTCGGCCCGTTCCGGGCTCCCGGTACAGCACAGGGCCGTCCCATACAGGTCGTTCAGGTGCACCCCAACGAGCTCTTCGAACGCCGCCCCCATCGACCTCTCCAGGACCTGGGTAGCCCGCCTGCCCGGCTGAGTAACGCTTCCAGCGCCGCGGAAGTTCTCGGGAGAGCGGTCGTCTCGGCCGGGCGGCCGTCCTCCAAAAAACGAAGCGCCCGGGGAATCGATTCCCCGGGCGCTTCGCCTCTGGGTCCCCTGGGCCTAGAACCGGCGGCTCTGGCGCATACCGCCCCCCGACCGCTCCCGCTGGGGAGCGGTGGCAGGCGGATCCAGCCGAACCACGTTCTGGGCCTTCGGGCCGCGTCCGTCCTGGGTCACCTCGAACTCCACGGTCTCCCCCTCGACGAGGGTCTTGAAGCCCTCGCCCTGGATCGCCGTGTGGTGGACGAACACGTCGGGTGCACCGTCCCGCGAGATGAAGCCGTAGCCCTTCTCGTTGGAGAACCACTTTACGGTGCCGGTGGTACGGGACATCGTCCGACTCCCTCCATGAAGAAAAGTGTGAATGTGTACGAGCAGGGGTCGGGAACGACGCGCCGCACCCTTGCCGTCTCTCCCGCGCCGTCCCTCGGAGGGACCCTACGCGCGGCCGCGCTTCGCGCCGGGCATGAAAAAAGGAGACCTTTCAGCACACGGCCAAGGTCTCCACAACGCTTGCCGGCACGAAACCGCAGGTTAGAAGCATACGCACGGCGTCCCCAAAGTCAAGGGGGACGGCCGGTTGCGTGCAGCCCTCGGCTCAGTGGGAGGCGCTCCGGGCCGGTCGCAGCGGCGCCCGGCCCTCGGCGGGCTCCTCTACCTCTTGAGCCTCTCGATAAAGGTGTCCACGGGGATCGCCGCCAGGGTCATGAGCTTGATGCTGCCCCGGGACGCCAATTCCGCCGACACGCGGGCGATCGTCTCGTTGTCCGGTGCCTCGACGATGTTGACGAAGTCGTAGGGTCCGAGCACCGCGTACTGAGCGGCGACCCGCACGCCGAGCTTCTCGATCTCCTTGTTCACCTCACGGATTCGCTCGGGCTTGTTCTTGATAGTCTTGGCGCCTTCGTCCGTCAGGTTGCTGAGCAGGACATACGTCGCCATGGTGACCTCCGGCTCAAGGCGGTTGAGAGGCTGCCGCGGGCTTCGGTTGCCCGCAGGCCACGTTCATATACGGGGGGCGGCGCCCCGCGTCAAAGCGCGGCGGGCTCGATTGCCGGCTCGGCCCCGAGCGGATAGACTCGCCTGCGACGTTCGGCGCCGGCCCGGAGAGTGCCCGTGCCGGTCCGGAACAGCAGCGCGGAGCCGCGGATGACATCTCCAAATCTGGAGTTCCTTCAGGCGCTTCGGACCGACGCGCGGACGAAGATCCTCTTTCTCGTCCTCGACGGGCTGGGAGGGCTGCCCCTCCGCGAGCGGGGCCCGACGGAACTGGAGGCCGCGTCCACCCCGAACCTCGATGCCCTCGCCAGGAGCGGCGTGCTCGGAATCCACGACCCGGTGGGGCCGGGCATCACTCCCGGCTCCGGCGTCGGGCATCTGGCTCTCTTCGGCTACGACCCGATCCGCTACCGCATCGGGCGCGGCGTGCTCGAGGCGCTGGGGGTTGACTTCGCTCTCGGCGCCGGCGACGTGGCGGCGCGTGGCAACTTCTGCTCCGTGGATGCCGCTGGTGCGGTTGTCGATCGCCGCGCCGGCAGGCTCTCCAGCGAGCGCGCCCGTGCGCTCGTCGAGCGGCTGCGAGCGATCGAGCTTCCGGGCGTGCAACTCTTCGTCGAGCCGGTGAAGGAGCACCGTTTTCTTCTCGTTCTTCGGGGACCGGACCTGTCGGCCGAGGTGACGGACACGGATCCCGGCCGCGAGGGCGTTCCGGCGCTCGAACCGCAGCCGCGGACGCCCGAGGCGCGGGCCACGGCGGAGCTCGTCCGAGCGTTCGTGTCGGCCGCGCGCGCGCGGTTGGGCGGGGAGCGGGATGCGAATATGGTCGTGCTCCGTGGATTCGATCAGCTCCCGGCCTGGCCCTCGTTCGGGTCGGTGTACGGACTCCGGGCGGCGGCGATCGCGGCGTACCCCATGTACCGCGGGGTGGCGCGCGTCCTCGGAATGCCGACGATCGTGCCGGCCGCGACGTTGGACGAAGAGTTCGACGCCGTTCCTCAGGTCTGGGCCGACCACGATTTCGTGTTCCTGCACGTGAAGGACACCGACCGGGCGGGGGAGGACGGCGACTTCCAGGCGAAGGTGAACGCGATCGAGGACGTGGACGCGCGGCTCCCGCGCCTTCTCGATCTCAAGCCGGATGTCGTCGTCGTCACGGGCGACCACTCGACTCCCGCCCGGCTCCGCCAGCATTCGTGGCACGCGGTGCCGCTGCTCCTGTGGTCTTCGAACTGCCGTCCGGATGAGCTCGTGGAGTTCTCCGAGCGGGCGTGCGTGCGGGGGAGCCTAGGCCGGCTGCCCGCGACCGACATCATGCCCCTCGCGCTCGGGCATGCGGGACGGCTGGCAAGGTACGGGGCGTAGGGAGGTGCAGGGAGGTGCAGGGAGGTGCAGGGAGATGCAGGGGCGGGAGTCCGCGGCTACGCGGCGTGGATCTCCACGAGATCGCCGTCCTGGAGCCCGTGATCCGGCCCCACGCGCTGCCCGTCGAACACGCCGGACCGTCCCCACACCCGCGCGTATCGGAGCTTGCGGGCGATCTCCTTGTGGATGCGTTCCGCGAGCGTGAGCACGGTGGAACCCGCGGGGAGGACGAAAGGCTCGCTCTTCTCGGGCGGCTTCCCCGGCGGCTTCGGGTACACGCGCACGACCTGTAGCGTCTCGAAGATCCCGCGCTTCAGTCTTTCGAGCCCGTCCCGGCGCGCCACCGAGATCGCCTCCACCGCAGCGCGACCCCCGACCTGCGCCACGAGATGCTGCCAGCGCTCCAGCGAGCCCGGGAGATCCCGTTTGTTCGCCACGAGGAGCGTCGGCAGCTGGACATCGATGAGTGCCTCGGAGCTGCCCGCCCCAAGGAGCACGCCGCGCTCCTCCAGCATGGGGAGGATCGCCTCCAGCGGCGCCCAGGGATCCGGCGCGGAGAGATCCGTCATGAGGACGCACGCATCGGCGCGCCGGAGGAGGTCGGGCATCCACTCGACCCAGTGCTCGCGCGCCAGCGGGGGCGTGTCCACGAGCTGCACCTGGATGTCCTCGAACGGCATCATCCCCGGGAGCGGGTTCGCGGTCGTGAAGGGATAGTCCGCGATGCGGGGTTCCGCCCGTGTGAGGGCCGCGAGGAGCGATGACTTCCCGCAGTTCGGCGGGCCGACGATCGGGACCTGCCCCGCACCCACCCGCTCGATCACCCAGGCCGGCGCCTTGTGGCTTCCCGAGCGCGCGCGTCTCGACTCGTCCTGGAGCCGCGAGATCCGGCGCTTGATATCGGCCTGGAGTTTCTCCGTGCCCTTGTGCTTGGGGATGAGGGCGAGCATCTCCTTCAGCGCGCGAAGCTTCTCCTCCGGCGTCTTCGCCAGGCGGTAGCGCTCCTCGGCCGCGAGATACTGGGGCGTCAGGTTCGCGGGCATGGCGCGTCCGAAAGATAGCGCCGGGCCGACGGGGCCACGAGGTTCCGGCGCGGACCGAGCCCGGCGTGAGAGGCGAAGTCTGTTGGGCGCCACGAGCGCGGCTGTATAATCGGGCGCGCGGGCCGCGGGGAGCGCCGGGGGGCTGCGGCTCCCGCATGCCGTGATCGGGGTGATCGTGGGCGAGAACCTCACTCGGAAGATCATTCGGGCTCATCTCGTGGAAGGCGAGATGGTCGCAGGCCGCGAGATCGGGCTCAGGATCGACCAGTGCCTGCTCCAGGACGCGACGGGGACCATGGTGTGGCAGCAGTTCCACTCCTTCGGGATCCCCCGCGTGGTGGTGCCCACGGTCCAGTACGTAGACCACAACATCCTCCAGACCGGTCCTGAGAACGCCGACGACCACCTCTTCCTCCAGTCGATGTGCGCCAAGTACGGCGCGGTCTTCTCGCGCCCCGGGAACGGGATCTCGCATTTCGCCCACCTGGAGCGTTTCGATGTGCCGGGGCGGACGATGTTGGGATCCGACTCCCACACCTGCACGGCGGGAGCGCTCGCGATGCTGGCGATCGGTGCGGGCGGCGCCGAGGTCGCGGCGGCGATGGCCGGGGAGCCCTTCTACGTGAAGATGCCCCAGGTCGTCCGCGTGAATCTCGTGGGCGAACTCCCGCCGTGGGTCTCGGCCAAGGACGTGATCCTGGAGCTCCTGCGGCGTCGCACGGTGAAGGGCGGCGTGGGCAAGGTCTTCGAGTACGTGGGTCCCGCCCTGGCCGAGCTCACCGTCTGGGAGCGGGCGACGATTGGCAACATGACGCAGGAGCTGGGGGCGACCTCCGGGATCTTCCCGAGCGATGCGATGACGCGACGGTTTCTCCGCTCCCAGATGAGGGAAAAGGATTGGGTGCCGCTGGGGCCGGATGCGGACGCGGACTACGACGGCGAGAGCACGGTCGATCTCTCGGAGCTGGAGCCGCTCATCGCCCGACCGCACTCACCCGACAACGTGGTCCCCGTGCGCGAGGTCGACGGGACGCCGGTCACGCAGGTGGCGGTCGGCTCCTCGGTGAACTCGTCGTACCGCGACCTCATGATCGTGGCGAAGATCCTGAAGGGGAAGCACGTAGCGCCGAACCTGCACATGACGCTCTCGCCGGGCTCCCGGCAGATCCTCATCAACATCGCCCAGACGGACGCCCTCCTCGACCTCACGATGGCGGGGGTTCGCGCCCTCGAGGTGGCGTGCGGGCCGTGCATCGGGATGGGTGCCGCGCCGCCCACGGGCGGCAACAGCGTCCGCACGTTCAACCGGAACTTCCCCGGACGCAGCGGGACGCGCCAGGACGCCGTCTGGCTCTGCTCGCCGGAGGTCGCCGCGGCGACGGCGCTGCACGGCGCCATCACCGATCCACGCCGGCTCGGCGACGCGCCGACGATCGAGGAGCCCGAGGAGTACTTCCTCTACACGGAGGATTTCCTCCCACCCGCCGAGGATCCCGACAGGGTGGAGATCTACGTCGGCCCCAACATCAAGCCCGCGCCTCCCGTGCCGCCCTTGCCTCGATCGATGAGGGGCGAGGTCCTCCTCACGCTGGGAGACAACGTCTCGACCGACGACATCCTGCCGGGCGGCGCCGAGGTGCTTCCACTGCGCTCGAACATCCCGGCGATCAGCGAGTACACGTTCGCCTACGTGGACGAGACGTTCGTCGCGCGCGCCAAGGCTCGGAAGGGCGGGTTCATCGTGGCCGGCGAAAACTACGGACAGGGCTCTTCCCGCGAGCACGCGGCGATCGCGCCGCTCTTCCTCGGCATCAAGGCGGTGCTGGCAGCCTCGTACGCACGAATCCACGAGTCCAATCTCGTGAATTTCGGGATCCCGCCCCTGCGGTTCGAAAACCTGAAGGATCGCGACACGATTCGTTGGGGTGACCGGCTCGAGATTCCGCACATCCGCGGCGCCTTCGAGAGCGGCGGGCCCATCGCGGTGAAGAACCTGACGCGCCGGCGCAGCTACCGGATGACGCACGCCCTCTCCCGGCGGCAGATCGATATGCTCCTGGCGGGCGGCCTCACCCGCTACCTGCGCGGCAAGTGGGGGCTCAAGACGCCGGCGGAGGACGGGCGGCGGAAGCCTGGGAAGCCGCGGGCGCGGAGTGCGCGGCCGACTCGGGGCCGCCGCCGATAACGGGCTCTGCCCCCCGAGGCGGCCGCGCCGTGGGCGCACGAGGTCTCGCGCGGACCCGCCCTTTCGACGTTCTCACGTTCGACTGCTACGGCACGCTCATCGACTGGGAGTCCGGAATCACGAAGGCCTTCGCGGCCGAGGCGGCACGCCGAGGCGTGCCGCCCGAGCCCGCGCGCGTTGTGCAGGCCTACCGGGACATCGAGGCGGAGGTGGAAGCCGGGCCGTACCGTCCGTATCGCGAGGTTCTGCGTGAGGCAGGGCTCGGCGTGGCACGGCGGCTGGGCTGGACCATGGCACCCGAGCGTGCCGGATGGCTGGCGGCGTCGCTGCCTCTGTGGACGCCGTTCGCCGACACGAATCCCGCCCTGGCGCGCCTCCGCCGGCGGTTTCACCTGGCGATCCTCTCGAATGTGGACGACGACCTTCTGGCCGAGACCATGCGGCACTTCTCGGTGACGTTCGACTGGGTGGTCACGGCGCAGCAGGTGCGCTCGTACAAGCCGCGGCCGGCGCACTTTCAAGAGGGGATCCGCAAGGCAGGCGGGGCCGAGAGGATCCTGCACGTGGCCCGCAGCGTCTTCCATGATGTGGAGCCCGCGGCAGACCTCGGGCTCGCCGTCGCCTGGGTGAACCGCGCGGCGGAGACGGTGCCGAACGGCGGCCCGAGCCCGGAATTCATCGTCTCGAACCTTCTGGAGTTGGCCGACGTGCTGGGAGCCTGAGCCGTCGCCGCGCGATCGCGAGGCGTCAAACAGGAATGGGAGGTGCCTATGCGCTGGACGGCCGTGGTGATGGGGCAGGCCGTGGTGTCGCTCATCTGCGCCTGTGCTGCCGTGACCCCGCCCGCCGGGCATGATCTCGCCCGGCGGGCTCGGCGCATCCACCGCGAGGCGATCGTGGTGGACGGGCACAACGATCTCCCGTGGCGCATGCGCACCGAGGGGAGTTCGTCGTTCGACGTCATCGACATCGCGCAGAGGCTCTCCACGGGCCACACGGACATCCCCAGGCTCCGCGAGGGCGGCGTGGACGCCCAGTTCTTCGCCGCGTACGTCCCCGTGGACTTCATCTCTCAGGGCGCGCTCAGGGTGTGCCTCGAGCAGATCGACCTCGTCCATCGCATGGTGAGCCGATACCCCGATCTCGAGCTGGCGACCGGCGCGGCGGACGTGGAACGGATCGCGCGCAAGGGGAAGATCGCGGCCCTCATCGGGATCGAAGGGGGGCACTGCATCGAGAACTCCCTGGGGGCGCTCCGCATGGTGTACGCCCTCGGGGCGCGCTACATGACCCTGACGCACAACCGAACGCTCGAGTGGGCGGACGCCGCCACCGACTCGGCGCGGCACGGCGGCCTCACGCCGTTCGGGGAGGAGGTGGTCGGCGAGATGAACCGGCTGGGCATGCTGGTGGATCTCTCGCATGTCTCCGACGAGACGATGCGGGATGCCCTCCGGGTGAGCCGCGCGCCCGTCATCTTCTCGCACTCGTCGGCCCGGGCCATCGCCGACCATCCGCGGAACGTTCCGGACGACGTCCTGCCTCTTGTGAAGGCGAACGGCGGCGTCGTGATGGTGAACTTCTACCCCGGGTTCGTCGTGCCAGAGGTCGCCAGAGCGCTGCGCGAGCTGCGGGCCCGCTATCCCGACCCGGCAGAGTATGATAACGCGGCGTCGGAACTGTGGCGTGCGAATCCTACCCGCGGGACCGTGAAGACCCTCGCGGACCACGTTGACCACATCGCCCGCGTGGCGGGAGTGGACCACGTGGGCCTGGGGTCGGACTACGACGGGATCGACGTCACGCCGGAAGGGATGGAGGACGTGTCGCGGTTCCCCGTGCTCGCCGAGGAGCTGCTGCGGCGCGGCTACACCGACGAGGATCTGAGGAAGATTCTCGGTGGCAACGTCCTGCGGGTGCTGCGGCGCGCGGAAGAAGTGGCGGAAACGTTGCAGGCCGCGTCCGCCCCTCGGAGCGCGACCGCGGTAGGCGGGGGGTAGGCGGGGGGTAGGCGGAGGGTAGACGGCTTGTCCGGCCGGTAGCGGGGCGGTACGTTGCCTCCATGGCGCGCAGACGTTTCCTCGTGTTGGGCGTGGGTGCGCTTCTCGTGGGTGGCGCGCGCCCGCTGGTGGCGCAGCAAGGAGAGGCGACCCAGCGCGGAGCCAGCGGCGACGAATGCGAGCTGCGCCCCGGCCCCCGTGGGCTTATTCGTGGCGATCGAGTCCCCTCCGGCTGTGTCCTCGTGGTCCAGCACGCTGAGAAGCCGGAGGCGCCGATCGCGGCAAGCAGCGTGGTGCTCGTCCCCGCGTTCTTTGTCTCGCGAGTCGTGCTTCTCGACAAGCCGCTCACGGACTTCCCCCGGGCGCCAGCGGGGACGGACGCCGCGGCCTCCGACGACAACCTCCCCCGCGCCCGGACCGACCAGCCCTTCGGGCCCATCACCCGCCCGTTCGGCCCGGTTCTTCAGCCGTTCCGTCCGGTGAACCGGCACTTCGGCCGGGTGGCCCAGCCCTTCCGGCCCACGAACACGCATTTCCGGACAAGAGCCGCGGGCGAACCCCCCAAAAGCGGATCCTAGCATGGACGTTGACCTCGCCGTTCTGGCTGACGCCGCGAACGTCAGCCAGGAGGGGAAGCTCAACATCCTCGGGATCTTCGATACCATCTGGGGGCGCGATTTCCCCCTGCGTCACGGCACGATGGTCTTCGTGGTCAGGGTGGAAGCCCAGTTCGCGGAGCAGGGCGAGCACCACCTCGAGCTCCGGCTCATGGACGCCGACGGGTCCCAGGTCTTTCGCGCCGAGGGCCCGCTGCATGTGCTCGGTGGGAAGCCCGGCAGGCCTGTGAAGCCCCACATCATCTTGGGGCTCAGCGGGGTGGTCTTCGCGGCAGCGGGCGACTACTCGTTCGAGGTCCTCATAGACGGGCAGCACAAGAAGAGCGTCCCCCTCTACGTGGTCAAAGCGCCCGAATCCCAGCGGCCAACCGCGGGCCCCCTTTACGCCTGAGCCCGTCCCAAGAGGGTTTTTCGTTGCGGTAGGGCCGCCAGCGGTGTAGGATTGTGTGGAAAAAAATGTGCGTTGTGGCCTTTTACCATGCCGTTCTGGCAGGAACGCCGCTGGGTGACGCGTGAAACGGGTAGAGAGATCGATGGCGAAAACGTTCCGGGTCGATCCGAACGGGTATTTCACGCTGAAGCGGCAGCGCTACCAAGTCCCGGCGGAGTTCACAGAGCGACAGATTCACAGCTACTGTGTCCTTCTGGAACCGATCCCTGACCAGCCCTCGGGGACGACCCTGAGCGCGGCGAAGCGGCGGCGACAGGAGAATTACTTCATGCGGCGCGCTCTGGCGGCGGTCATCCCAGGGCTTCCCATGAACACTCTGGAGAGGACGCCGATGCCGATGATCAGGACGATCCACCGGTGGATCCAGAGGCGTCGCCCACAGGTTACGATGGAAGCCCAGAGCCTGATCTCGTGATCCCGGTTCGCGCGATCGCGCGGATCGTCTTCGATGTGCGGGATGTTGAGCGGGCCGAGCGCTTCCACGCGGGAGCGCTCGGCCTTCCTTTGAACAGGACGATCGACCGCGACACACGCGGTCCTGGCGGACGCACAGGCCGCCGCGATCCCGCCTCGGGCCGCTGAGGAGTTCGAGGGTGTCTTCTGGCCGGCGGTTCGGGTTGCCCTTGCTCCTGTGTCTCCTGTGGCTCGGCGCATGCGAGCTGGAGCGCGGGCGGATCACGATACCGGTGTTCGGGCAGCTGGAGGTGCGCTCGGACCCGTCGGGCGCGCTCATCGTGATCGATGGAACCTCTACGGGGCTCGTCACGCCCGCGCGTGTGGATCGCTCGGCGGCGCGTCACCGGCTAAAGCTCCAGTTCACGTCCGCTCTGGGTGAGGTGTTCGAGTGGGAGGACGACGTGGTCGTCCCCGAGACGGCGCTCGCCGTTGTGGATGCCGCGCTCGTGGGCGGGTGTAGGAGCAACTGCGCGCCCCGTCTTCAGACGGGCCGCGTGGCGTGCGTCATCACGGGGAGGGGGGATTTCTGCTCGACGGTCTTCAACCCCAACCGGCCCGGTGACAGCGCCTGGCCTGCGACCTCGGTGAACGAGTATGTCGCCGGCCTTCGGTTACAGGTGGGGGCAGTGATTGCACCCGATGCGGTGGCCTTTGCCGGCGATACCGTGGCCTCTCTCGTGTACGCGGACACGTGGAGGGGGCGGTCCCCCGTATCCGTGACGAGCGGCGCGGCCGGTCAGGTGGCGGCCTTCCGGTACTGGTCGGACCCCGGTCCCACGCTGATCCGGCTTCCCCTCCGGGGAATCGAGGTGGGCCAGTGGGTGATCGCTCCGAGCCTCCCCGACCTTGCGGATGTCCTCTACTTCCGGTTTCGACTCCGGAACGTGACTGCGGACCCTCGCTTTCGCGCGTGGCGCCCTGAGGTGCCGGAGCCAGGGCTCCGCTACGAGGGCCTCTACGCGGGCATGAGCTTGGATGCCGACATCGGGGACGCGGATGACGATGTGGGAACCACCATCCCGGACGCGGGGGTCGCGTTCCTGTACGACCTGAACTTCCGCGATTCGACTCTCGTCTCGGGATATCCAAACCGGCCGCCGCTCGTCGGCCTCGTCATCACGGAGGCGCCGGCGAGCGCGGTTCGGCGCCCCGTTTCGCTGTGGCGTATCGGCGAGGATTGGGAACGCGGGCCGGGGACGGCGGACGACGACCTCGACCTGGCATATCGGCTCCTGACCGCGCGGCTCCAGGGGTCCGACCCGTTCATCGACTGTAGCGGTCCCGGCGACGACGTCGGCGCCTGCTCGGACGATCCGGCGGACTATCGGATCTCGCTCACGGCGGGGCCCGTGACGCTCGCCCCGGGTGACAGCGCGGTGTTCGCGGTGGCGCTCGTGTTTGCGGAGCCCGTGCCGGGCACGTTCGTCTCCGGGAGTGCCTTGCCTCCGGGGAACCCCAGGGTGCGGGGTCGGTCCATCGAGGCGGTCGCGGACAGCCTGGTGACGCGCGCGCAGCGAGCCAGATCGCTGTGGCCGCAGGTGTGGACACAGGTCGGGCCGTGAGCGGCACCCGCTGGGAGCGGCGGGCGAAGATCGTTGCGACGCTGGGCCCCGCGTCGTCGGATCCTGCCACGGTTGCGAGTGTCGTGCGCACGGGGATCGACGGTCGCTCGCCTGAATTTCTCCTACGGCGGCCCCGAGGACTGGGCCCGCGTTGTCGCGACGGCCCGCGAAGCCGCGGAAGCAGCCGGCCGCCCGCTGGCCCTGCTCGCCGACCTCCGGGGTCCGCGTATCCGCGTGGGCCAGATGAAGGCACCCCTCGAACTTGGGGCCGGGACCCGTGTGGTCTTCGCCCCGGAAGGGGTCGAGGGCGGGCATCTCCCGATCACATACGCCGGGCTCGCCGAGGAGCTCGAGCCGGGTGGCCGGATCCTCATGGACGATGGTCTCATCGAACTCGAAGTGTTTCGGACGCGGCCAACGCGCTTCTCGACGGCACGGACGCCGTCATGCTCTCGGCCGAGACGGCGACGGGGCGGTACCCGGTGCGGGCCGTGGAGGCGGTGGTGCGCGTAATCAGCGAGATCGAGCAGAGCGCGCTCGTGGCCGGCGGGCCGAAGTACGATGTTCCGCTGCGCAGCCGGCGCGGGGAGCCTGTGGCGACGCCGGTCGCCGGCGCGGCGGCCGCGTGGTCGTCACCGCAGGGATCCCGTTCCATGTTCGGGGCACGACCAACATGATCCGCATCGAGGAGGTGTGAGGTGCGCCTGCGCTTCCTCGGCACCGGGACGAGCTTCGGGGTGCCGGTCATCGGCTGCCGTTGCCGGGTGTGCACCTCGGACGACGCGCGAAACCGAAGGACTCGGCATGCCGTGGCGCTCGAGGAGGGTGCCAGGGTGCTCCTGGTGGACACGCCGCCGGAGCTGCGGCTACAGCTGCTTCGCGAGGGGGTTCGGGATGTGGAGGCGGCCTTCCTCACGCACATGCACGCGGATCACGTGAACGGCATCGACGACCTCCGGGTCTTCCGCTTTCGCCGCCAAGGGCCGTTCCCGGTGTACGTCGCCCGCGAGTTTGCGGCGGAGTTGACGACGCGTTTCGGCTACATGTTCGACCCCAGCGCGGACACTTCGGACGGTGTGCCGAAGCCGGAACTCGCGTTGCGCACCTTCGAGGATGGGAGGCCGGTGGAGGCGAGCGGCTTCGATCTCCTGCCGCTCGCCTTTCCCCACGGCGACACCCGCGCCTACGGATTCCGTGCGGGCCCGCTCGGTCTCGTGGTGGATGCGAAGGAGATGCCACCGGCAGCCCGGAAGGCTCTCCAGGGCGTGGAGGTGCTGGTGCTGAACGCGCTGTGGTACGGGCGGCCGCACCCCACCCACTTCAACGTGGAGGAGGCCGTTCAGGTGGCGCAGTCGATCGGGGCACGGCGGACGTATCTCACGCACCTCACGCACCGGCTCGAATACAACGAGCTTCGGAGCAAGTTGCCGGCCGGGGTCGAGCCCGCGTACGACGGCCTCGTCGTGGAGCTGTCATCGAAGAGGCGCGCGGACCCGCCGCCGCGCGACGCCGGTGGTTGAGGCGCGTGGAACTCGGGCGTACTTTCATGCGGGCGCTGGCGGTCGGAGGAGGCGTCTGGCCATGATGAGAAAGCGGTGTCTCGTTGTCGGGGGGCGACCGGTGCGCCGCCGAGCCCTGGCCACGCTCCTCGCGCAGGAGGGGAGCGAGACGCGCGAAGTGGCCTCCGCGTCCGAGGCTTTGCGTCTCTTGACGGACTTCGTTCCGGACGCCGTCCTCTGCGACGCGGACGTAGGCGCTGCCCTTGTGGATGTCCTTCGCGCCGCCCGTTCGCGCAACCCGGCCGTTCGGATCGTGGTCGCGCGCGACGGGTCCGCGACGCCGAGCGGCGCCGGGAGTCTCGTGGACGTCTTCTTCGATCGGCCGGTGAATCTTTTCGAGCTGCGCAGGGCGTTGGGCATATCCTAGTCAGCCACTCAGCCAAAGGTTGGTGAGCCATGCGGAACGAAGAAAAGGCCGAACCGGGTGTCGTGATCGTCGAGCGCTCGGGGTCCGTCGTCCTTCCCTTCCTGGCGGGCGCGGTCGTGGGTGTGGTCCTGGGCCTGCTCTTCGCTCCGGGCGCGGGCGAGGAGACGCGGCGCGCCCTCGGAACGCGGGTGCGCCGGGCCCGCGAGCGTGTGGGCGGCGCGCTTGAGGACGTGATCGCCGAAACGCGCCGGCGCGTCGAGGAGGGAGTCGGCACCGCGCGTCGCGCGGTCGAGGAGCAGGCGGACGAGGCGCGCCGCGTGTTCGAAGCGGGACGCGCCGCGGCGCAGGAGGCGCGACAGGAACTCCGGCGGCGCCGGGCAGAGGCCCGCGAGCGCGCCGTGGGCGCGGAGCCGGGGGAGGCGGGGGAGCCGGGGGAGCCGGGGGAGCGCGCGCCGTCCGGGTGAGCCTCGGCCGACACGAGGT
>JACQVD010000104.1 GCA_016209945.1 Gemmatimonadota bacterium | reverse complement strand
GGACGGGGAGCCGTGCGGGACCTGCGAGAGCTGCGAGCGGATCTGGGCGGGCCGCGCGTCCCTCGACGTGGTGGAGATCGATGCGGCGTCCCATCGGGGCGTGGAGGATGCACGGGAGCTCCGGGAGCGCGCGCTGTACGCGCCGTCCACGGAGCGCCGCTTCAAAGTCTACATCATTGACGAGGCGCACATGCTCACGCGGGAGGCGTGGAACGCGCTCCTGAAGGTCCTGGAGGAGCCGCCCCCGCGCGTGATCTTCGTCTTCGCCACGACGGACCCCGCGAAGATCCTCCAGTCCGCGGCGCCGATCCTCTCCCGCTGCCAGCGGTTCGATTTCCGCCGCATCTCCGCGAGCGAGATCCTGAAGCGGCTCCGGGAGATCGCCGCGAGCGAGAAGGTGGAAGTGGAGGACGCCGCCTTGCTGGCGCTGGCGCGCCGGGCGGACGGCGCCCTGCGGGACGCCATCTCGGCCCTCGATCAGGTCCTCGCCTTCACCGGCGACCGGGTGGCCCACGTCGATGTGCGGACCGTGCTCGGGCTCGTGGAGGAGGATCTCTATTTCGAGCTGTTCGAGATCCTGGCGGATCGCCGTGCCCGCGACGTGTTCCCGTACGTCCAGAAGGTCGTGGAGGGCGGCTACGACCTCCTGGAGTTCTACCGCGGCCTGACGGAAGGGCTCCGGATGCTGCTGCGCGCGTCGCTCGGCGGATTCGGTCCCGAAGACGCGCTCCCCGAAGAGGCCGCCGCGGGGTACGGGGCGCTCGCGCAGCGGTTCCACGCGGGCGATCTCTTGCGCATGCTCTCGGCCCTCACCGAGCTGGACACGGACGGCCGGTTCCGCAAGAGCGAGCAGCCGCGGGTTCTCCTGGAAGCCCTGCTCGTGAAGTTCGCGTGGCTCGATCGCACCGTCGATCTGGAGACGATCCTCGAGCGCGGTGGGGCGGCCTCTGCCGACCCGAGCGCGCCGAACCTCGCGCGGCCGGTGGCGCCACCCGGGACGACGCCGACGGGGGCGACGCAGGTCTCGCCACCGGCGACGCCTTCGGGCGGGTCCACACTCCCGGAGGCGCGCGTGGCCTGGGCGCGCATGGTCGCGGAAGGGAAGCCGCTCAAGCCGGGTCAGAAGTTCGCCCTGCGCGCGGTGGAAGTCGTGTCCTTCAGCCCGGACGGCGAGATTGGCGTCCGGGCGCGGCGGCAGGAACCCGCCTGGGAGCTTCTCTCCGACGCGCGGTTCCGGCGGGTCGCGGAGCGGGAGCTCACCTCGCTCCTCGGGCGGCCCGTGCGCATGGCGCTGCTCGAGGACGAGAGCCCGGCGCCGAGCGGGGCGGACGCGCGGCCGGAGGCGCGTGCGCGCCTTCCGCACGGTGAGCCCGAGCTCCGCGACGCGATCGCGGAGTGGGATCTGGAGATCACTCAGTAACTTGCCAGCCTTCCCCCGACTCCATAAACTGAAAGGACGGCTATGAGCGAGGCCATGAACCCCCTTCAGCAGCTCTTCCAGATGGGCCAGCAGATGCAGGCCCGTCTGAGCGAGATTCAAACGCAGCTCGCGCAGACAACGGTGACCGGATCGAGTGGGGGCGGCATGGTGACCGCCGTCGTGGACGGCCGGCTGCGGCTGCGCCAGATCCACCTCGAACCCTCGCTGATGAACGCCGCGGACATCGAGATGCTGGAGGATCTGGTTCTCGCGGCTGTCGCCGACGCCCAGAGCAAAGCGCTGAAGATGTACGAGGAGGAGCTGCGTCGCGTCACGGGCGGGCTGCTGCCGCTGAACCTGAGCGGGCTCTTCGGGGGCGTGTGATCCCAGGACCTGTATTGTCATGTCCGTCATCGATGACTTGGTGGACGAGTTCGCCCGCCTCCCTGGGATCGGCCGCAGGACTGCGCTCCGCCTGACGTATTTTCTCTTGCGCTCTGCACCCGACGATGCGCGCCGTCTCGCCCGGGCGATCGACGCGGTGGCGGAGCGCGTGCACCCGTGCTCCGTGTGCGGAAACCTCACGGAAGAGGATCCGTGCCGCATCTGCGCGAGCCCGCAGCGCGATCGCTCCGTGATCTGCGTCGTGGAGGAGCCGTCGGATATCGCGGCGATCGAGGCGTCCGGCGAGTACCGCGGCGTGTACCACGTGCTGGGCGGCCGGCTCTCGCCCCTCGACGGCATCGGGCCCGACGAGTTGGCGGTGACACCGCTTCTGGATCGCGTGCGCGAGGGGGTTGCCGAGGTGATCCTGGCGACGAACCCGAGTGTGGACGGTGAGGCCACGGCGACCTATGTGCACCGTGTGCTCGCGCCCCTGGGCGTGCGCGTCACGCGGCTCGCCCGGGGCCTTCCGGTGGGGGGCGACCTCGAGTACGCGGACGGCGTGACGATCGCGCAGGCGCTGGCCGGGCGCCGCGAGATGTGAGGACGGGGACGGGGCCGAGGGGGGCCGAGGGGGCCGAGGG
>JACQVD010000106.1 GCA_016209945.1 Gemmatimonadota bacterium | reverse complement strand
CGCAGCGCGTCGAGCGTGCGCCGCACCCTCCGAAGGGCGTGCTGCAACTCCTCCTTCGGCACTCCGTATCCGATCCGCAGGTAGCGCTCCCCCCGCTCGCCCCGCTCCATCCCGAAGTGCACGCCGGGCACGACGAGCACATCCTCCTCGTCCTTGAGACGCTCGGCGAGGACGCTCGAGGGGACGGCGAGGGTGTGCCGGAGATAGCAGATCGCGCCCGCTCGCGGCGGCACGTACTGAAAGAGGTCGCCCTGTTCCTCGATCCAGCCTCTCAGAACCGGGAAGTTCATGTTCAAAATCTTCTGCGTCCGGCGGCGAATCCGGTCGCGCATCTCAGGACGGAGTGCGATGCGCGCGCACAGGTCGCTCAGCGTGGAGGGTGCTATCGTCGTGTAGTCCTTGTACGACCAGATCCTCTCGATCTCGTCCGCCGGCCCGGCGATCCAGCCGATCCTGAGCCCCGGGAGCCCGTACGCCTTCGATAGGCCGTTCGTGATGAGGAGCCGGTCGTAGCGTCCCCAGAAACTCGGCGTGCGGGGCCCGGACAATTCGGAGCCCGCGTAGATCTCGTCGGCGATGAGCCACGCGCCCGCGCGGCCGGCGATCGCGACGATCTCGTCCATCTCGCGCTCCTCCAGGATCGCGCCGGTGGGGTTGTTGGGGTTTGTCACGATGATGCAGCGGGTGCGCTCGTCCGTCGCGCGCCGCAGCGCGTCCAGGTCGGGCGCCCATCGCCGCTCCTCGACGAGCGGGAACGTCTGGAGATCCCCGGCGAAGGCGCGGCCCAGCCCCCACAGCTGCATGTAGTTCGGGACCATGAGGACCGCGCGATCCCCCGCCTCGAGGAGGCTCAAGGCCGTGACGAAGTTCGCCTCCGAGCCGCCGTTCGTCACAAGGATGTTCGCCTCGGTGGCGCCGGGATACATGCCCGCGATCGTCTCGCGAAGCTCGGGCGTGCCGTTCGACTGGTTGTAGACGAGCCGCTGGGGGAGCAGCACCTCCGCGGCCTCGAGATCCGCCATCTCGCACAACTCGATCACCGTCATAGGGTGCACGCCGCTTTCCGAGAGGTTGTAGCGGACGCGGTTCTCCCAGACGGATTGCCAGCGCTCCATCTCGAAAGGTTCGATTCGCATAAGGACGCTCAGCCTAGCCTGCGTTGCGACGGTTATCAACGGCTCGCGCTCGGCTTCGCCACAGCGCGACGCCCAGCGCCGCGGCGAAGAGGATCTCCACGGGGAGATCGAGCCAGAGCGCGCCACGCGACGGGAAGCGCGGGAGCCAGATCGCTTCGACGAGTGCCAGGCCGAGCGCCACCGCGGCGCCCAGCCCGGCGGCGAACCGGGTGGCGATGTCGCGGGCCCCGGCCCAGAAGAGCGCGGCGCCCAGCGGGATCGCGAGCGCGCCGAAGGCCCAGGCCTGGAACGCGTTGATCGGGAGATCGACGAGCGCTGTAAAGCGATCGAAAGCGGCGAGAGCGGCCGAGGCCGTGAGCGCGTAATACGCCCCCTGGAGCACGAGGAGTCCGCGGAGTGCGCGCGTGCTCAAGGCGGCGTAGTTTCGCACGCGATGCGACGCGTGAACACAGGCCACGTCGTGGCCGCTCTCGGCGGCGCGCTCATCCTCGACATGGTCATGACGCTCGTCGTGGGTGTCGTCCGGCGGCCCGCGCTCCTCATGTACGTGCCCACGCAGGCGCTTCCGGCCGAGGTCGGCGCGCGGCTCGCGGGGCTCGCGGGGCCCGCCGTCTACACCGTGGACGCCCGCGACCCCGACCGGTGGGTCACCTTCGATTTCTCCCGCGGCGCCGTCGTGCCCATCGAGGATCGCGCAGGCCTCGACTGGGATCTCGCGTTTCAGAGGTTCCGAATCCGGACGAACGGCGGCGCCACGAATCCGCGCGGTCGCGGGGGCGCGCTCGACCTGGGCCCTCTTCGCTTCGACTCGGTGCGCGAGGCCCCGGATACGGCCTACCTGGAGGACGCAGGCGACGCGCGGCGGGAGACGCGCAACCGGGCCCTCGAGCGATGGTACGAGTATAGCTGGCTCACCCACGTCCTCAAGCCGAAGCCGCACGTGTACGTCGTCCGCACCGGCGACGGCGGATACGCGAAGCTGGAGTTTCTGAGCTACTACTGCGAGGGGAGCCAGCCGGGCTGCCTCACGTTCCGCTATGTCTACGCGGGCGATGGCGGGCGAAGTTTCGTTCCAGCCGCGGCGGATGTCGCGAATTGACCCCCAAAATGTCGCGAATTCCGCGTGGTGCGAGGGCGCCGCCCGTGCGAATTTGGAGATCGGCGACCGGTTCTCGCGTATCTCATCCTGGAGGTGGCGCGTGGGGCGATCCCTCAGGCCCCATGGCGTGGGCCCAGCGCTTCTCGCGGTCACGATCCTCGTCTGCGCCTGTTCCCTGCGCGGTGCCGGGCGGAACCTGGGACGCGGCGCCGTGCAGGGGGTGCAGGAGACCCGCGGAGATCTCGGAAATGCGGTCGGTTCCGTCATCGACACGGCGGTCTTTAGAGCGGGTCGCGCGTTCGAGGACTCGCTCCGACCACGTCTCGACTCCACGGCGGCGGCGCTCCTCAGCCTCCTGGAGGAGCGGGTCGGCACGCTCCAAGGAGAACTGGCTGCCTACGTCTCTCGCGATCTCAACCGCGCGCTCGTGGCGTTCATCGCCTCGCTGTGGATCGGTCACAGGAAGAGCCAGCGGTCGCTCGAGGTTGTGGCAACGGCGATCCGGGATCTGGGGAGCGAGAACCTCAAGGACGAGATCAAGG
>JACQVD010000101.1 GCA_016209945.1 Gemmatimonadota bacterium | reverse complement strand
GTGGGCCGAACGAGTGCGACGACGTCATGGCCCGAGGCCTTGAGCCGTTCCGCTATGTGGCTCCCCAGCAGTCCCGTGCTGCCGGTGACGAAGACGCGCATCGCTCGCCCTCCGACCTCCCTATATTGTACATTTTACGAACATCACACCTCGGCCAAGGAGGTGGAGCCCATATGCCAACGGTCGAAGTCCCGGAATACAAGATCCTGGACCGGGTGGAGGTCGATCCTCGGCGCACGGCCCTCGTGATCGTAGACATGCAGAACGATTTCGTGAACCCCGAGGGGGCCCTCTCCGTCCGCTCAGCCCCCGACACGATCCACGCGTGCAAGAGGCTGCTCGACTTCGCACGGCGCGAGCACCTTGGCGTCTTCTACACCCAGGACACGCATACCGACGGCGACCCGGAGTTCGAGATCTGGCCGAAACACGTGGTCAAGGGGACCTGGGGCTGGGAGATCGTTCCGGACCTCAGGCCCGAGCCGGGTGAACTCGTCCTCGAGAAGGCGCGCTACGATGGCTTCTACGGCACGGCCCTCGACCATGAGATCCGCCGCCGCGGGATCGACACGCTCATCATCTGCGGCACCGTGGCGAACATCTGCGTGCACTACACCGCGGCGAGCGCGGGGCTGCGATGGCTCCGGGTGATTCATCCGGTGGACGCCGTGTCGGCCCTGACCGAGTTCGACATGCACGCTGCGCTGCGCCAGGCGTCGTGGCTCTTCCAGGCGCTGCTCACACGCTCCACGGGGATCACGGCGAAGGCGGCGTCTCCAACGGCGTGATCGGCTCGGCGACCCCGAGGTAGAAGTAGGCGTCCACGGTCTCGTGGAGCTTGTAGCCATCGGGCACGAACCTCAGCTGGATCGGCCCGTCGCCAAGCTCCAGGAGAGGGCTCGGGATCGCATCGAAGAGCGGTGTCACGGGCACCGCAAAGGGCGCACTCAGTTCCACGCGCTCCTGTAGGAGCGCGAAGAGGCGGGTCGCACCGTAGGACGGCCCGGTGCGATAGGGCGCCGGCTCCGGGGCGCCGTCCGTGAGGATCGTGTAGATCGGCTCCGGCCAGCGCTCCTGAAGCCGAGACGCCGCCCACTGCACGCGTGCCCGCGCCCCGTTCCACTCCACCTCGGCGTACAGGTTCTTCAAGCCGTGGTACCCGCCCATGAAGATGAGCACGTGGGCGCCCCGGTCCCGGCTCAGCACCTCTTGCAGGATCCGCGACGCCATCACCGCATCCCGACGCGCGTATCTCGCCACCGCCTCCATCTCCGACGCCATCTGCGGCGGCCCGCGCGGGGCGTCGGCGGCCACGATCCGAATCCTCCGAGCCGCGGGAGGCGCGCGGTTCGCGAACCAGACGGCACGATAGATCTCGAGGTACTCCCGAGCGGCACCCCAGTGGGCGCGCAGCGTCAAAGGATGATCCACGAGGAGGCTCACATCCTCGGGGTCGCTGGCGAGATAGGCATCGATGACCGGCTGCTGCTCGTACGGGACCTCGAGGACCAACACGTCGAGGAGCCCGCGGGCTCTTAGTTCGGGGACGAGTTCCGCTACGAGGCGCTTTGGCTCCGCCGCGGGATGAACGTCCCCCAGGAAGACGACGCGATGGCTCTCGAATGCCCGAAAGACGACCGCAGACGGCGGCTCGGCGTGCTCGCGTACGTACGCGACGATCGCCTCCAGCGCCTCCGGAGCAGGCTCGCCCTGCTGCCCTGCGCCCAGGGAGACAAGGAATGCGGATGCCAGCGCGCGCGCCGGAGGCACGCCGTGTGGGACGACGGCCCGAATCACACCGGGTTCCGGCTGGAGCGCTGCGACGGATTCGACCTTCGGGCCTCAGCGGGCCGGGACCGGCTTCGCCACCGGCCCGTTCCGCCGCTGCGCCTCCCGGAACTCCCGCTTCAAGAGCTGCATGAACTCCTCGCGGCGGTCATAGAGCCGCTTAAGGGGGCGCGGCTCGTGCTTCGCCAGCGCATACGCGGTGAAGAGGGGCAGCGCTATGGTGCTGTCCACGTAGCCGACCACGGTGTCCGCCAGCTGGTCGGGATCCATCTTCCCCCAGGTCACGGCCTCCGAGGGCGTGGCGCCCGAGAGCCCCCCGGTGTCGGGCCGGGCATCCGTGAACTGGATGAAGTAGTCGTGTCCGCGCTCGTCGATCCCCAGGACCTCCTTGATCTGGGGCTCGGTCTGCAAGACGAAGTTCTTGGGGCTCCCGCCGCCGACCATGATCGCCGCGCTGCGCCCGCCGCCGGTCTTCGCGGCCAGCACGATCGCCGCGGTCTCGTTCACATCGATGCTGGGGTCGATTTGGAGTCGGTTCCCGGAGAGCGCGGTCTCCGCGATGTTCATCCCGATGGAGGAGTCGCCGGGAGACGACGTGTACACGGGGACGCCGGCCTCCGTACACGCCGCCAGGAACGATTTCTTCCCGATCCCGAGCGCCTTCTCCCGCTCCCGCACGTAGCGCCCGCACAGGTAATGGAACTCCGCGGTCCCCATGGTCCGCTGGAACTCGGCCCCGCGCATCATCTCCCGCAAGAAGTCGTCCGTGGAGAGAAGCACGTTGTAGTCAAAGAAGATGTCGTAGATCCGGACGACGCCCTCCTCCAGCAGGTCGCGGTCGCTCACGTCCGCGAGTCCGCGCCGCATCTCAAGGCCGATCCCGAAGTGCGCGTCGTGATAGAGGATGGCACCCGTGCTCACGACCCAGTCGATGAACCCCGCTTCCACGAGCGGGATGAGCGCCGACATCCCGAGGCCCGCAGGACTCAGGGCGCCACTCAGGCTCCACCCCACGGTGACGTCGGGCTTGAGAACCTTCTGCACGAAGAGCTGGCAGGCTTCGCGCAGCCGCCCCGCGTTGAACGCGAGGAACGCGTTGTCAACGAGGTCGGGCACCGTCTCGCGGCCGGTCACGGGCCGCGGGGCGATCGGGGATCCGCTGAGGTACCGGCTTCGGGAGCGTCTCGCCATGGGGGCCTCCCATGAAGGCCCGGTGCCGGCCAACCTCTCAGCACCGGGGCGGTTTGCTCCTAGCTCGAAGACACGCGCCGCGCCACCCCTTTCCGGCGGCGCATCCCGCCGGGCCGATCCGCGACACCGTCTCGGGCCCGATAGTTCTCGACGATCACCCGCGCCGCCTCCTTCGCCGAGTCCGTTACGGTCCAGATCTTGGCGTCCTCGGGTGCGATCTTCCCGCTCCCCAACATCGCGTGCCGGATCCACTCAAGCAACCCGTGGTGATAGCGCGACCCGAAGACGATGACCGGGAAGTTGTGCACCTTCCGGGTCTGGATCAGGGTCAGCGCCTCGAACAGCTCGTCCATCGTGCCGTATCCACCGGGGAAGATCACGAATCCCTCGGAATATTTCACGAACATCGTCTTCCGGACGAAGAAGTAGCGGAACGTCAGAGCGAGATCGACGTAGGGATTGACCCCCTGCTCCGCGGGAAGCTCGATGTTGAGCCCCACCGAGAGACCGCCGCCGAGCTTGGCGCCCTTGTTCGCGGCCTCCATGATCCCCGGCCCGGCGCCCGTGATGATCGCGAAGCCCTCTGCCGCCAGAAGCCGCGCCGTCTCTATCGCCGCTTTGTAGTCCGGGTCGGAGGGCGGCGTGCGCGCCGATCCGAAGAACGCCGCCGCGGGGCCGATGTGCGCGAGGGTGTCGAATCCCTCCACGAACTCGCCCATGATCCGGAAGACGCGCCACGGGTCGGTGCGCGTGAAGTCCACCGCCTCCGGCGCGGCCAGGAAGAGCTCGTCCGCCGTGCGGCCGGGGCCCGCCGGCCGTCCCGCACCGGCGGGACGCGCCTGGGCGCGAGCCATGGCGCGGTTGAGAAGCTTCTCGTTTTCGGTCTTCGCGGCGGAGTCCGGCCGCGCTCCTCGCTTCTTCATCGGAGACCCAACCTCCTGGAGCTCGTTATCCCCACATCGCGTGGACAATCTGTGGATGGCCGGTCGATTCGTGCGCTCGGCATCTCTTCGGGCCGTGCGCCTTTCGAACGGATCGGTGGGTGACGGGTGGAAAAGCGGTGAACGGCGTGTGCGGAAGCGCGAGGGTGAGCCCTGTCAGCTGTCTTCGCCCCTCTCTCCTGCGACCCGGCCTGAAAGAACTTCGAGCGAACGCCCGGGAGCCTCGTCCGTCATCTGAACGCTCCCGTTGAAGCGCCCGCCCTCATCCAGGATGATGCGGCGGCTACGGATGTCCCCCTCCACGACACAGGTCGCCTGAAGCTCCAGTCTGCTCTCCGCGACCACGCCCCCGGTCACCCTGCCGCCGATCACGGCATCCTGCGTGTGGATATCCCCCACGACCTCGCCGCTGCGCCCCACCACCACGGACTTCCCCGCCCGGATCGTGCCTTCCACGCGGCCCTCGACGCGAACGGTTCCGTCGGTCTGGCAATCCCCCACGATCACGGTCCCCGGAGCGATGATGGAGATCGCCGGCTCCTGCGCCGCGCTCTTCTTTGAGTCCTTCCCCATGGAACCTGGTTCTCCCCTGTCCGCCGTCCGCCGTTCCATCGCACCCACGGCGTGGCCGGCCGGTCAGCCGCCGCGCCGCAGGAAGGCGAGCGGGTCGATGGCTCGCCCGTTGCGACGAATCTCGAAGTGCAGGTGCGGCGCCGTGGACTGCCCTGTGTTCCCCGAGAGCGCGATCACCTCATTCCGCTCCACGCTGTCGCCGGCCGCCACGAAGAGCCGCGACGCGTGCCCGTACATCGTCTCGTACCCTGCGCCATGATCGACCACGACGTACAGCCCGTAGATCGAGTCGTGCCCTACGCTCCTCACAACGCCCCCGCCGCTCGCCCGGACGTAGGTGTCCCGCGCCACCGCGATGTCGAGGCCCGGATGCTCGCGCCCGCCCGAGCCCGGCCCGACGGACTGGGTGATAAACCCGGGACGCGTGAGCGGCCACGCCGTCGGGATGCCGCTCGGGCCCGGCTCGTCACCCGCGCGGGCGCCCGCGTCTTCCGCATCTGGCGGCAGCGTTGGCGTCGCCTGCGCGGGCACGATGTCGCCGCCCAGGATCTCCCTCACCTTCCCGTACTGCCTCTCCAGCCGAGCCAGTTCCGCCGCGAGCTCGACCGCCCGCGCGTTCTCGCTGCGCAGCCGTTCTACCTCGCTCTCGAGAGCCATCACCCGGGCCGTCTCGGCGGCAAAGTACCACCAACTCGCCGAAACCGCGATGAGGAAGAGCGCAGCGACTCCCGCGACGAGGGACACGACCCGGAGCGTGCGGTACGAGATGCGGACGACGTGCGTCTTCGAGTCCGCCTCGTCCGGTATCAGAAGGATCGTGAATCGCTTCCCCGACGCCATCGCGCGACTACCCCAGAAGTTCGCGGCTCGCCTCCGGACCCAGAATCCGCTCAAGCAGCCGCTCGAACTCCTCCGAATTCTGGAACGGAATCTCGATACGGCCCGAGCTCTTCGTCTGCAAGCGGATCCGCACCGACGTCCCCAGGGCCCGGCCGAGGGCCTCCTCGAAGCGCTGGGCAGGGGCTTGGGGCGCGCGCGTGCCAGGCCGCGTGAGGATCCGGCGCGGCCCGTCGCCACCTGCCAGGCGCACGCGCTGCTCCACGTCGCGCACCGAGAGCCCCTTCTCCGCCGCCTCGCGCGCCAGGGCCAGCATCAAGCGCTCGTCCTGAAGCGCGAGCAGGGCCCGTGCATGGCCTGCCGTGAGACGGCCCTCCTGAAGGAGTTGCTTCACCGCGGGCGGGAGGCCAAGCAGCCGGAGCGCGTTTGCGACCGTGGAACGATCCTTCCCTACCCGCTCCGCGATGTCCTGCTGGCTGAGCCCGAACTGCTCGGCCAGCTGCCGGTATCCCTCCGCCTCTTCCAGGGGCGCGAGGTCGTCGCGCTGAAGGTTTTCGACGAGGGCCAGCACCAGCATGGATCGCTCGTCGCTCTCGCGGACCACGCACGGCACCGTCACCCACCCCAGCTTCCTGACCGCGCGCAGCCGGCGATCGCCCGACACGAGCTGCCAGCCGTCGCCGAACGGCCGGACGATCAAAGGATGCAGAAGCCCGTTCTCCCGGATCGACTTGGAGAGATCCTCGATCGCCTCGGGCGCGAAGTCACGACGCGGTTGGAACGGGTTGGGCGCGATCTGACTGACCGGCAGGTGCCGGATCCCCTCGCCGGGCTCCTCGGCAAGGTAATCGCCGAGCAACGCCCCGAGGCCTTTGCCGAGACGCCTATCTTGTCTCTTTGCCACCGTTTCTCCAGATGAGTTCCTGCGCGAGCGCGAGATAGCTCCGCGCTCCGGTTGATAGGATGTCGTACAGGACGATCGGCTTGCCGAAGCTCGGGGCTTCCGCCAGGCGCACGTTCCTCGGGATCGCCGTGCGGAAGACTTTGTCCCCGAAATACTCCCTCGCCTCCGCCGCGACCTGCTGCGACAGGTTGAGCCGGCCGTCGAACATCGTGAGGAGCACGCCCTCGATCTCGAGACCGGGATTGAGATTCTTCTGAACCAGCCGAACCGTATTCAGCAGCTGCGTGAGCCCTTCCAGCGCGTAGTACTCGCACTGGATCGGTATCAAGACGGCGTCGGCTGCGGCGAGCGTGTTGACGGTGAGCAGACCCAGCGACGGGGGCGAATCGATCAGGATGAAGTCGTAGCGATCGCGTACGGGGGCGAGCGCTTCTCTAAGAAGCAGCTCGCGATTCGGTCGGTCGAGGATCTGAATCTCGGCGCCGAGAAGATCCTGCGAGGCGGGCGCCACGTCGAGGTACGGGAAGTGCACATGCTTCATGATGGCGCCCTCGAGGGGGAGCCCGTCGAGGAGCGCCTCGTAGATGGACACGTCGAGCCGAGCCCTGTCGATGCCGAAGCCGCTCGTGGCGTTCGCCTGTGGATCGGCGTCCAGGACGAGTGTCGGCCGTTCCGCCACGGCGAGACACGCCCCCAGGTTTATGGCGGTGGTCGTCTTGCCGACCCCACCTTTCTGGTTGGCGATGGTGATGACTTTGGCCATGCGCCTCCAGGCCGTTATGAAAACGTTTGTTTACTTGCGCTTGGGCGTGGTGGGCCCCCGGAACTCCCTCATGACGTGCCGGCTCGCCCTGGGCCCCCCCGGTTGGATGGCGAAGCAAATATACGGTCAGCCTTCGGCCGGCGCCAGAGCGACCCGTAGGCCTGGGCAGGACTTTTTGACCGAGTTTCACGTGAAACAGCCCACGCTCTGGGAGCCAGGAGCGAATGCAGGAACAGGACCCCATGCAGGAAACGGTGAAGGCCGGCTTTAGGGTTCTGGGACTCGTTCAGGGCATAGGGTTCCGCTGGTGGGCCAAGCGGATCGCTAGCCGCCTGGCACTCGGAGGCACCGTCCGTAACTGCCCCGACGGCTCTGTCGAGGTGAAGGTCGAGGGAACATCCGACGCCGTAGCGGAGATGGAGCAGGCCCTCCGGTCCGGACCGCCTGGCGCCCATGTCCGTGACGTGCGCAGATTCGACGTCCACGAAGAACTCCCCACCGAGTTCCAGATCCTTATCTAGGGGAATCCCTGACCGAAGGTTCTCATCGAGCGTCAACGGTAGGACAGAGCGCGGCACCGAAGCCGGCCGGAACCCCGGAGTCGGACGGAGACCTGGTCGGGCGCGTTCTCGGTGGCGACAAGGACGCCTATAGCGTCCTCATGGCCCGCCACCAGGACAGGCTCTACCGCTTCGCGGTGCACATGGTGGGGTCAGCGGATACCGCGAAGGATCTGCTCCAGTCCGCATTGGTCAAGGCCTACCAGAGCCTGGACCAGTGCCACGAGCCGGAGCGGTTCGGACCCTGGATCTTCCGGATCCTGAGCAACCGCTGCAAGGACTACCTGAAAGCCGGACGCAGCCGGGAGACGGCCCTCGACGAGGCCTGGCCGGACAGGCGACCCGATCCCGCCGAGGAGGCGTACCGCGCTGAGCTCCGGACCAGGCTGCACTGGGCGCTTGGGCAGCTTCCGGCGTCCCAAAAGGAAGCCTTTATCTTAAAGCACGTAGAGGGCCGGAGTTACGAGGAGATCGCGGACCTCCTGGGGACATCGCTCGGCTCGCTCAAGATGCGGGTCTATCGGGCCCGGGACAACCTGCGGGAGTTGCTTAAGGACTTGTTTTGACCGTGGAACCTGAACTTCAAAGCTACCTCGACGGGCAGATCATGCCCGAGGCGCTCTCGGAGAGGGCGGGGGGCGAGGCAGCGGTATGGGAGACGATCCAGAGCCTGTGGGCAGCGCAGTCTCCCGGCGCGCCTCCGGATCTCATCCCCGGCGTCATGCAACGGATCCGGGGTGCGAGGCCCCGGGCAGGTGTCCTCGGCTGGATGATCGCCCCGAGGCCTCTCCGTCCTGCCGCCGTCATCGGCGCCGCGGCGGCAGCCATCTTCCTGGCGGTTGCGTTAACCCGGACACTCGAGCGGCCCGGGCCGCGGCGGGATACCGGCCTGGCCCAGGCGGTTTATGTGCAGTTCGTGCTCAAGGCGCCTGGGGCCAAGTCCGTGGCTGTAGCCGGAGACTTCAGCGCTTGGGCCGCCAACCTACTCCTAGAGGACGCGGATGGAGACGGCATCTGGACGGGCGTCTTCCCACTGCCCCCTGGGCTTCACAAATACATGTTCCTGCTGGACGGCCAGCGCTGGTTGACCGACCCCTTCGCTGCGGCGTACGTGGACGACGGCTTTGGGGGGAAGAACGCCATCCTGCAAGTCGTACCATCAGACGGCGGCCAGATCTAGGGCGCGGCGCGGTGCGGCTGCCGGGCTCGTGCTGGCACTAGCCTGCGGTGGCCTCCTCCCCCGGCCCGTCAATGCCCAGGAGCGGGGCATTTACCTCGACGTCAGCTACCAGCGTTCACAGCCGCCGGCCGACGTACAGGCCGAACCTGGGAACTATCTGTCAGGCGCCGTGAGCGTGCGAGGCGGCAGCCCGCGGCTCTACGGTCAAGCGCGGGGCGCCCTCGGACTGGGCCTCGGCTCCGGATCCCCCAGGTGGGGCGAGCTGTCCGGGGTTGGGGGCGCGGAGTTTCGGGCCTCGCAGGGGCTGGCGGCCGGCCTAGCCGTCGCCCCCTTCCTACTTGCATACGCCGGCTCCGACGGGTATAGAGCGTGGGCAGCCATGATACAGCCATTTGTGAGTGTGACGACAGGTGGTATAGGAGCGCTTTTGCACGGCCGCGCCTGGTACGGCCGATCGTCCTTCGAGCTGCCTGCTGCGCGTACTGGATTCGGTGAATCTTCGGGTAGCCGTGCGGAACGCGACCTCCGGCTCACAGAAGCCAGCCTGGACGCCTGGCGCTACGCCGGCAGCAGCATCACCATCGGTGCCGCAGGCGAGATCGCCTTCCTCGATTCCGACAGGCACTGGGGACTGAGGACCTGGCTCCGAGGGCAGCCTTCCAACAGGACCGAGATGACCGGGAGCCTCCTCTTCCGGAAGAGCCCCGCACGCACCGAGGCGGGCTTTCTCATCACGGCGTCGTACGAGCTGGATCCCAACCTCAGGCTGCAAGCGGCCGTCACGCGTACGCTCACGGATCTGCTTCTGGAGGCGCCCCAGACGTTCTCCGCCGCGGTCGGCCTCCAACTCAGGTTGGCGCCGCGATCAGCTTCCGCACCTCTCATCGCCTATGTGTCGCCCCCCGCGCTGGTGGAGCTAGGCGCGCTGGAGACATCTGCCCGACCGGAGCGCCCCGTCCGTTTTTCCTTGCGTGCGCAGGCAGACTCGGTCTTGCTCATGGGCGACTTCACCGGCTGGGCTCCGCGCGTGATGCGTCGCGATGCCGAGCGCGGGTGGACTCTCGAGTTCCGCATCCCGCCGGGCACCTACTGGTTCGCCTTTCTCGTGGACGGCGACTGGTACGTTCCAGAGGGCCCGGCAGCCGTCGCCGACGGCTGGGGCCGCCGGAATTTGATCCTGGTCGTGCCGGGTGAGTGACTCCGGATGCGCATCGACCGTCGAACTTGTGGAGGCATGCGAGTGATTCCCGGGTTGACACGCATCGTACGCGCTTGCTTGCTGGCCGCAGCCGCGCTCTTCACCTTCGCGGCGCCCGCCCCGTCGCAGGTCGCCGAGCTCCAGCGCCTGCGCTCCCGGTTCTCGCCGCAGGCCTACGAACAGGTGAGCGCGATCGTGCAGGGCGCGCAGCGAACGGGTGTGCCCACCGATCCTCTCGTCCTCAAGGCGCTCGAGGGCGTGGCGAAGGGGGTGCCCGAGGATCGCATCCTCTCGGTCGTCTCCCGTCTTCGGGAGACTCTCCAGCGCGTGCAGAGCCTTCTCGAGGAAGCCGGGTTGCGCGATGCGCCGCCCTCGGTCGTCGCCGGGGTCGCGAGCGGACTCGAGCGCGGCGCGCCGCCAGATGCGCTGGGCGAGATCGTGCGCGCGCAGAGCGGAGGCGATCCCACGATCGCGGTCCACGTGCTCGCGGATCTCATGGCTCGTGGCGTGCCGGTCCAGCGGGCTCGGGAGATCCTCGTCGTGGTGCTGCAGCGTGGCGGTCAAGCGCCGGACGTCATGGCGATCCCTCCCGCTCTCGATCGCCTGCGCGACCGCGGGCTACCCGCCTCGGACGCGGCACGCACGCTCCTCTCCGCGCTGCGTTCCGGCCAGGCGCCGTCCACGATCGCGGTCCCACCGGGCGCTCCCGCACGTCGGGGCGTTCCGGGCGCGCGACCTGAGGGGCCGCCCGGCCGGCCGGGGACGCGGCCCCAGGGCCCGCCCACGCCCGGGCGGCCGCCGGGATCCTAGAAGCGTCTCTCCTTCTCGCGCCCCAGCAAACCGCTTACCTGCGCGGCGCCCGGCGCGGCGGCTCCGGCGCGGCCTGGGCCATCAACTTTCTCCTCTCCCGATTCAGATACAGTTGCTGCGGGAGCGAGGCGACGTTCATCGCCAGGTAGTAGAGGTTCAGGCCCGCGGGGAGCGCGAGGAAGAAGATCGTCATCATGACGGGCATGACGTAGGTGAGCATCTTCATCTGCGGGTTCGTCTGCGGGACCGCCCGCTGTCCGAACCACGAGAGGAAGAACATCGAGAGACCCATGAGGACCGGGATCACGTAGATGGGATCGGGGCGCGAGAGGTCGGGCATCCAGAGGAACGCCGCGCCGCGGAACTCGATCGTGTCCCGGAAGACGAAGAAGAGAGCGATCAGGAATGGGAAGGGAAGCAGCATCGGGAGGCACCCGCTCGTGAGCGGGGTGAGCGGCGTCATCCCCTTCTCCCGGTACAGCTTCATGAGCTCCTGCTGGAGACGGGCAGGCTCCGCGCGGTAACGCGACTGAAGCTCCTGAAGCCGAGGCTGGAGCTCGGCCATCCGCATCTGAGAGCGCATGGTGCTCTGGTAGAGCGGGAAGAGGACCGCGCGCACCGCGAAGCCGAAGAGGATGAGGATCCAGCCGTAGCCGACCCGGAGCGTGTCCCGCGTCCACAGGAGCAGCGCCGTGATGGTGCCCGCGAGCGGCCGGATGATGGGCCTCAGGAACGCCCACCCGTACGGGTTCACGTTCTGGAGACCGTGGCCGAGCGCCGCCAGCCGCCCGTAATCCTGCGGACCGAGATAGAGGCGATACTGGAACCGGCCATCGCGCGACACCGCCACGGTGCTGACCACGCGGGCGCCGTTGCGCTCGGCGCCGCCCCACGCGAGGGCGCCACCGAGCCGCGTCGCCTCGTCTAGCGCGAGCAGGGCGACGAGGAAGTACTTGTCGCGCACCGCCACCCACCAGTGGGGCCCGTCGAGGGCGAGTCGGCTCCCGGGCGCGATCTCGCGCAAGCGCCGGCTCTGGATTCCGGCGGGCCCGCTCACGACCAGAGCCAGACTGCCCAGATTCTCCTTCTCGTTCGCTTCGTTGTTGTGCACCCCGGAGCCGAGCGGGACCAACCACCACCCGCCGTCGAGCCCCTCCAGCGCACCGCGCACGTCCACCGTGTAGCGATCTGGGTAAAAGAGGTACGAGACGCGCGCGTCGAACGATCCCGCGGGATGGGCGTAGGTGAACTCCAGCGGCTGCGGCTCATCGCCGGTCGTGAGCTCCAGGCGACGCGCGCTGGCGGCAAACGGGGCGGCGCTCAGGTTCAGGGTGTCGCTGTTCACGACCCATCGCGCCGTGAGCAATTCCTCCCCGGGCTTCACGAGCTGCACAGCCACGCCCTTCGTGGCGTCCGCGAGAGAGCGATAGCGGAGAAGTTCCGCGCTGACGAGCGACGCGCCTCGCGAGAGGAATCGGACTCTGTACAGCGGCGAGACGACCTCGACGGTCTCCGCCGGGGCCGGGGCTGCGGCGGTCGGCACGGCGACGGGCTCCGCCCGTGCCGGCGGGCGCGGCTCCGCCACCTGCACGGTCTCCGGCGCCGCGGGCGCTGGCGTCCGGGGCGGACGCGGCGCCGGAGGGAAGAGCAGGTTCACCACGACCACCGTGGCGAACATCAGCAGCACGGCGAGGACGAGGCGCTTCTCCATCGCCTAGGGAACGGGATCGAACCCGCCGGGATGGAACGGGTGGCAGCGGAGCAGCCGCCGGAGAGCGAGGCCGAGGCCCCGAAACGCACCGTGCCGCTCGATCGCCTCGAGCGCGTACTGCGAGCAGCTCGGCATGTAGCGACACGCCGGCGGCAAGACGGGTGCTATGCCCGACTGGTACCCGCGGATGCAAACGATCAAGAGCCGCTTGAACACAGCGCCTCCGCGCAATGCGCGACCTCCGCGGCCAGGGTCCGGTACGTGGCCGCGTATGCTTCCCTGCGCGCGCGGATCAGAACGTCCGGCTCCGCCGATCCCCCGCAGCGCGGTAAGAGCTCCAGTCGGACGGCCTCGCGAAGCCGCCGCTTCAGCCGGTTGCGTTGCACGACCTTGAACTGGTAGCGCGGGACCACAAGACCCACGCGCGGGCGCGCCGCGGGCGAGGGCGACACGAAGAAGATGTCTAGGTGTCGCGTCCGGATCTTCCTGCCCCTGCGGAGAAGAGCTTCGATGTCGCGGGTCCGGACGAGGCGCGCGCTCCGCGGGAACCGATAGCGCGCCGACGCGGGCACACCCTCACTTCTTGGGAACGCGGACCGCGAGGCGCCAGCGCCCTTTCTTCCGCCGCCGACTCAGAGCCTTGCGGCCGCTGTGACTCCTCATGCGGGCGCGGAACCCGTGGGTCCGAAGGCGTCGCTTGTTGTGCGGTCGATACGTTGGCTGCACGGAAAAACTCCCGATCGATGTTCCGGCTCACGGAAAAGCGCGGCAATATAGACGGTCGGGCGAAAACGCGTCAAGGCAAGAGCGCTTGCCACACGGCCCGCGCGCCCAGGACCAGGGCGACCGCGAGCACGAACAGGCCCACGAGGTTCGCCAGCCATCCGTTTGCGTAGCGCCCCAGCACGGCCCTGTCGTTCACCGCCCAGAGCAGGAACGCCACGATCAAGGGGAGCAGGAGGCCGTTGGTCGCCTGGGCGAACACGATGGCGGGGACGGGCGCCGGGCCCGCGAGCGCGGCCGCCGTACCCACGAGCACCACCAGTCCCCATACCGCTCGCACGCGGACGCTGCGGAGATCCGAGCCCCATCCGAAAGCGCCCGCCGTCGCGTACGCGGCCGCCATCGGGGCCGTGATCGCGGATGTCAGGCCCGCGGCGAAGAGCCCAAGCGAGAAGAACGAGCGGGCCCAGGCGCCGAGGGTCGGCTCGAGCGCGCCAGCCATCTGAGCGGCCGATTCGATCGACACGCCGGCCGGGAGGCCCGCGGCCGTGACGAGGATCGCCCCCGAGATGGCGCCGCCCAGTGCCACCGACACGACGGTGTCGAGCCTCGCGGCGAAGAGATCCGAGGCGCCCTCCCAGCGCTGCCGCGCGGCGGAGGCGTGCAGGAACAGGTTGTAGGGAACGATCGTGGTGCCCACGAGCGCTAGTGCTATATGCTCCGATTCGCCGGGGAGCACAGGACGCACCGCACCGATCGCCAGCGCGTCCCACGACGCCGCGATGGCGATCGCGGTGCCGAGAAAGACGACGCCCATGAGCGCCACGAGCGCCACCAGCAGGCGCTCGAGCAGCCTGTAGCTCCCCGTCCACAGGAGCGCGAACGCGAGGACCCCGACGGCCGGGGCGAAAAGCGACGACTGCACGCCGCTCAAGCCGGCGACTCCGAGCCCGGCGCCCAAAAGGTTCCCCGTCTCGTATGCGCCGTTCCCGATGACGATCGCGCTGACCACCAGCGTGGCGCCGACCGCTCGGGGTATGCCGCGGAGACGCAGGCGCAGCGCCTCGCCCAGACCGGTGTGTGCCACGACGCCCAAGCGCGCCGACATCTCCTGAAGCGCGATCGTGGCGAGCGTCGCGAAGGTCAGCGTCCAGAGGAGGGTATAGCCGAAGCGTGCGCCTGCGAGCGTCGCAGTCGTTACCGTGCCCGGCCCGATAAACGCGGCGGTGATGACGGCTCCCGGTCCTATCCCTCGAAATCTTCGCACGCTAGTTGCCCTGAGTTGCGTCGAGGCGTGAGGATGCGAATCTAGCTGACACGCGCTTGACTTTTCCATACGTTCCCGGTAACATGAGCGCCGCTTCGGTCGGGCCTCTCCATACATCCGAAGTCGATCCGCGGTTTTTCTGCGAGCCCGCTGCACGCTATGGAATGGAACGCTGACGAGCTCTGGGGCCGGATTCTCGAGAACGCGCGAGAGGTCCTCCCCGAACCGAGCTACCGCACGTGGCTTGCCCCGACCGAGGCGATCGCCCTCGCACACGACCATCTCGTCGTCGCTGCACCGAGCCAGTTCGCGGCAGACTGGATCGAAGACAAGTACGGTGCCATCCTGAAGCGCCTCGCGGAGAGCGTGCTGGGGCGCCCGTTCGCCCTCCAGTTCCAGCATCACGCGAACGGCGCGCAGCCCACACACCCGCCACCCATCCCGGAGGTCGAGGCTCCAACCGCTGCGCCGCCGGACGTGGCAAGAACGCAATGCGTTGTGGGGCAGCTCAACGAGCGCTACACATTTGAGCGCTTCGTGGTGGGGACCAGCAACCAGCTCTCCGCCGCCGCGTGCCGGGCGGTCGCAAACTCACCCGGAAACGCCTACAACCCGCTCTTCATCTACGGCGGCGTCGGTCTCGGCAAGACGCACCTCATGCACGCGATCGGGCACGCCGTCCCGGCCCGCGAGCCGGGCCGCCGGGTGGCGTACGTGCCGAGTGAACACTTCACGAACGAACTGATCGGCGCGATCCAGGGGCGCGCCACCGCTCAGTTCCGGCGCCGCTATCGCCAGGTAGACGTGCTCCTCGTGGACGACGTCCACTTCCTTGCGGACAAGGAGGGGACCCAGGAGGAGTTCTTCCACACGTTCAACGACCTCTACGGGGCGCAGCGGCAGATCGTGATCACGAGCGACAGGCCTCCGAAGGAGATTCCCGGGCTCCAGGAGCGTCTCGTCTCTCGATTCCACTGGGGCCTCGTCGTGGACATCAAGGCTCCGGACTTAGAAACGCGGGTCGCCATCCTCCAGAAGAAGGCCGAGGAGGATCACCTGGTCCTGGCGGCCGAGGTCCTGGAGTTCATCGCACGGCACTGCCGCTCCTCGGTCCGCGAGCTCGAAGGTGCCGTGATCAAGCTCCTGGCCTACAGCTCTCTCACGCGACGCGAAGTCACGGTCGAGCTCGCGCGCGAGGCCCTCGAAGGGATGGTCGGGACCGGTACCCTGGAGCAAGGGCGCCTTACGGCGGAGCGGGTCCGCGAGGCGGTCGCCGAGGCCTTCGGGGTGCCGGTGGATGGGCTGGTCTCGGGAAGGAGGGCTCGGCACCTGGCCCTGCCGCGGCAGGTCGCGATGTACCTCATCAAGCAGCTCCTCGACCTCACGTATGTCGAGATCGGTGAGCTCTTCGGCGGTCGCGACCATTCGACCGTCATCCACTCCGTCACGAAGATCCAAGAGCTCGCCGCTCAGGATTCCCACTTGAGGGCACGCCTCGACGCGATCCGCTCCGCCCTCATCTGAGCCTGGGGACCTTTTCCCGCCCTCCTGTGGACGCTCCCCCGAGCCCCGTCTAAAGACGCGTCCCCGACATCCTATCTCCCCATCCTGCCCACACCTTCCCCCACCACTTCCACGCCCGCTCCCGCAGCAAGCCCGCGCCTTCCCACCCCTTGCAGAACTCTCCGCATCTACACACCCTCTACTATGGCGACCGGGCGACAATTCGAGCAGCAGCCGTACACCGCACAGCCGGGGAAAACGCGGATGAACGTCACGCTCACTCGAGAGAACTTTCAGAAGGCACTGGCGGCCACCGCCGCGACGATCCCGACGAGGACGACACTACCTGTTCTGTCGAACGCGCTGCTAGAGGCCGACGGTGAGGCGCTCGAAATAAGCGCGACCGACCTCGACATCTCGGTGAGCCTACGGGTGCCGGCAGAGGTGCACGAGGTCGGTGCCGTGACGGTCCCGGCCAAGAAGCTATCCGAGATAGCGCGGGAGTTGCCCGAGGCGCCCGTCAAGCTCCGCTCGAGCGGCGATCATCTGGCCCTCGAATGCGGCCGGAGCCGGTTCCGATTGCATGGCCTGCCGCGGGAGGAGTACCCCACCTTCCCGCAGGTCCCCTTCGACGAAGCTTGGAAGGTGGAGTGCCGCCTCCTCCAGAGACTGGCGACCCACACAGCGTTCGCGGCGTCCACGGAGGAGAGCCGACCGGTTCTGAATGGTGTGCTCTGGCAGCTGCGCCCTGAGGAGATGCGGATGGTGGCCACCAACGGGCATCGGCTCGCCAGGATGTCCGCGCGTCTCGCGGTGACGGGAGCGCCGCAGGCGGACTTCATCATGCCGCCGAAGGCGCTGGTCCAGGTGGACCGCCTCTTCGCTGCGGAGCAGGTCGTCGAGATCGCCCGGTCCGAGAACCACATCGGATTTCGCGGCCCCGACGCACAGGTGTACACGCGGCTCCTAGAGGGGCCGTACCCCAACTACGAGCAGGTCATCCCTCGAGACAACGACAAGATCTTGGTTGCCGACCGCGAGGCCCTCTTGAGCGGCATCCGGCGCATGGCCGTCGTCGCTTCCGACCAGACGCACCGGATTCGCTTCTCGCTGGGCGGCGCGACGCTGCGGCTGAGCGTGCAGACGCCCGACCTCGGAGAGGCGGAGGATGAGGTCTCGGTCCAGTACGAGGGCGACCCGCTCGAGATCGGCTTCAACGCGAGCTACGTGGCGGAGATCCTGCGGTACATCTCGACGGAAGAAGTCCGGATGACCTTCAAGGCGCCCGAGCGGGCGGCGACCTTGGAGCCCGTGGGCGGTGACGACAGCTACCTCTGCCTCGTGATGCCGCTGCGGCTCCTGGAGTGAGAGCGACGGGGTGTCAGACTACGCGCACCTCCTGACCCGGCTGCGCGAGGTCGCCGCGCGGGGCGGCGATCCGGCGCGGGATCTCTACCTGGCGGCGGCGCCGGCCGGAGGAGCCGGCGAGGTCGAGCGGCTCGGCGTCATGACGACCGACCGGCGCGAGATGCAGCTCTTCGGGCTCGATCCTGGGATCGATCCCCGGCGCGCGTTGCGGCCGGTCGGCGAGCGCAAGGTCTCGCTCACGAACTACCTCAACTTCGGAGGCCCAGGGAAGGGGACGGCGAGCATCGCGCTGTGGTGCCTGGGCGGCGCGAGTGAGCAGGGCGTGGACTCGCGGGTGGACATTGATCGGGAGCACATCGTGGCGGCGCACGACTTCCGGGTCCAGAACCCCGCGCCTGCGAGTCTCCGGGTGGCGTCGTACGAGCAGTACGGGCTCTTCTGGCTGGACGACGCAAGCGTGATCGAGGGGAAGGTCTACAACCTGGAGCAGGTCCTTTTGCGCGCGGAGGAGACGACCCTCTTCTTCAGCGTGTGCACTCCCCGCCTCTACGGCAGGGCCCGCTCGCAGCCCTGGGCGAGCGGGCTTCCATACCTGGCGCTCAACCGCCGCTATGTTGTCGCGAAGAAGCTGGCGGCAACCCTTGAGGAGCTGGAGGTCTATCTGGCTCTCGAGATGTCGCTCCACCCGCCGGGGTTCGTGGTGGAAGAGCTCTCCACGTGGGATCGCCTGCCGGAGCCCGTGAAACGACAGCTAGTGTCCCGCCGCCGGCCCGCCTAGCGGCTCACTCGTAGCGAAGCGCCTCGATGGGATCGAGGCTCGCGGCGCGTCGCGCCGGGTAGATCCCGAAGAAGACGCCCACCGCCGCCGAGAAGACGAACGCGAGCACGCCGGCCTCGGGCGCCACGGCGGTGTTCCAGTCCGCGAACCGCGCCATGGCGAGCGCGGCGCCCGCGCCGCCGAGGAGGCCCAGACCGCCGCCGAGCAGCGCCACCGTGAGCGATTCCACGAGAAACTGGAGGAGGATGTTGCGCCGTGTGGCGCCCAGCGC
>JACQVD010000102.1 GCA_016209945.1 Gemmatimonadota bacterium | reverse complement strand
GAGCGCAGGCGCGGGACGGTCTCCTCGCGGAACCTTTCGTTCATGCGTTCGAGGAGCCCGGCCCGTTCCGTGAGCAGCTCCGGCCGGGGAAGCCGGCGCGCGTACAGCGCGACGAGGCTGTCCCGTAGGGCGTCCAGCATGTCGCTCACGAAGATGGCATCGTGCGCCCGCGCCTGCGCTTCCCGGCACGCCGCCGCAGCCGTGTCGCTACGGCAGAAGAACTCGGCGGCGCCCGTGAGCCCCACGAAGTTCGCCAGGCTCTCGTTGAATTGCACAGCACTCTTCACGAACACGGTGTTGTGCACCAGTTCGTGGATGACGGTCTCGGCCAGTCCGAGGGAATCGTCGTCCAGGGCCGTGGAGAGGAGCGGGTCCGGGAGCCAACCGAGCGTGCTGAACGCCGCCGTCGGTCTCAGGTAGGTGTCGAACCCCTGAGCCTTGAGCTCCTTCTCTTCGCGCATCGCGCGCCGCGCATCGACGAAGCCCAGGTAGGGGACGCGACCCACGATCGGGAACCACCAGGTCTTCGCGACGAGCCGGTCGGGCGGGCTGGCGGAGAGCACGAGCGCCAGGGTGTCGCGCCCGACGTCGGTGTAGTGCTCGTAGGAGCGCCCCGGCCGGAGACCGAGCTCCCGGCGCGCGAACTCCCGAGCCTCCAGGACGAGCTCGAGCTTCCCGCGGAGCTCGGGATCCGTCCGCCGATCCGCGATCACCTCCGCGATCGGCTTCCGCCGTGTGAGGATGCGCGCCTCTTCCCAGGCGGCGCGCGCGACGTATCCGGGTGAGCAGGCGGCGAGGACAGTGCTCGCAAGGGAGGCTCCCCCCAGAGCTCCCCTGAACGCTCTCCTCGGCGCTGTGACGAGGGCACGGCCGAACGAGAGTCCGCGGGGCGGCGCCTCGGTGCGGACCCAGCGCTCGAATCTCGTACCGCAGCGCGTGCAACGATACTCGTAGATCGGCATTGCGGCCTGGACGAAAGGTGCGATCGGTGCCTAATTTGGCCCAGGGTGGCTGAACGCGGAAGAGGGCAACCAGCGGTGATAGGCTGGAGGTGATATGTCCGAGCGCGCCGATCACGTGGACCCGAGCAAGCTGCGGGAGAACTTGCTGCGGCTCGCGGAATTCATCCGGGAGATGGACCGCCAGGGACAGCTCCTGACAGCGGGCCCTCGGCTCCTCAAGATGATGGGGGATCTCAGGTCGGAGCTGTTCCACTACGAGGTTCGTCACACCGGGCGGCTTCTCCCGAAGGAGGCGACCGCACAGGCCGAAACGGAGCCGCCTGCGGAGCGGGAGTCGCGCCGCCTGGTGGAGGATGCGCTGCGTCGCCAGAGGGAGCTCGAGGAAGAGTGGCGGCGCGGCTGCTCCCCCGAGGATCGAGGGGAATAGCCGCATCGCGACGCCCTCCCCGGCGTCTCCGACGACGCCGGGGACTTTTCACCCCGCTCTTACGAACGGACTTCCGTCAGGCGGCGACCCCTGACTCCTCGTCGTCGGGGTAGGGGGACTCTTCCGGCGACTCAGCCGCGTGCCTTTTGGCCCGCGCCCTGCGATAGAGCCAGAAGGAGACCCCGAGGGCACCCAGGCCACCCAGAATCGAGAATGCCCACTTCCACCCTCGCCTCTTGCGGCCCGAGCCGCGATCCCCGGGTCCTTGCCCCTGCCCCTCCGCCGCCCAGAGGCGGCGCTCCAGATCGGTCTTGTAGAGGTCCCGACTAGATTTGGATCTCGTCATAGCCTCCGCGTTGGGGTTCAGCTCTGCGCCGCGGGCTCGGGTTCCCGCGGGATGATGATCCACAATACTATGTAGAGCAGGATGCCAGGGAAAGCCGCGGATACGATCGAGAGCACGACGTACGCCGCGCGCACGGCCGTGGGGTCTACGCTGAAGTAGTTGGCGAGCCCCGCGCAGACGCCGGCGATCCACTTCCCCTGCCGCGGTCGGAGGAGTCTCTTTCGCTCGTTCATCGCCTCTCTCCACTGTGGGCGTTGCATCGCGCGGCGGCGCCCGGCGGCGCCCGGCGGCGAACAACCCCGGACGCTACGGCCGGCGCTTCTCCACGTAGTGCAGCACCTCCATCACTACGTCGCCGCGGTAGTTTCGGTTTTGCCCATCCAGGTCGCTGCGGTACCGGCGATAGCGCTGCCGGAGGGCCCGGTAGGTCCCCGGGCGGCCGTGGGTCTTGAAGATCCGTTCGATCGCCGCCGCCGGGATGATCCCCTCGCTGTTGTAGCTCATGAGGATGTGCCGGCAGGGGGCGAGGGCGACGAGCGCTTCCAGCGCCTCCTCGCAGGCGCCCGGCCTGCACCAGTCCGAGCGCTTTCCGTCCATCGGCGGCAGCCCGGTCTTCCCGCGCAAACGGGGGAAGGGCGTCTCGCTGGCGAGGAGCTCGGGAATGTGGTAGTAGGCGGCGTACTGGCGCGTGTTGTACGGCGGGTCGAGGTACAGGAGGTCCACGGGCCCGAGGTTGATCACCACATCGAGGGCGTCGGCCCGGTGGGCCTGACACCTGCGCCCCGTTCCCGCGACGAGCGGAGGAGGCAGGAGCCGCAGCGGCCGGCGCGCGTTGGGCTGCCACGTCTTGACGAACGCGGCGTACACGCCCGTCGTGTTCGCGACGCGGTCGCTGGCCTCCAGGAGGCTCGCCAGAAGGATGTACCGCTCCTCTTCGGTGAGCCGCCCCCCGCCCCCCCCGCGCCACCAGCGCAGGATCGTCTCGCGGACGGCGTCCATCTTCGCGGCGTTCCGCGGTGTGAAGTACCGCCGTCCATGGGGACCCGCCGGCGAGAACTGGCGGTAGACGGGGCCGCGGGCCGGGCGCTCGCGGTTCAGATGCCGGAGAACCGCGCCCAGCGAGAGCGGCCGCTCGCGTACGACATCCTTCAGGCCGGCGAATGCAGGCCAGACGTCGCACTCGACCGTCGCACGCTGCAACACGTAGCTGTACTGCATGAGATCGCCGCACGTGACGGCGAGGCCGTGCCTCTTGAGGAACCGGGAGACGGCCGCGGTGCCGGCGAACGGGTCGCACGCCGTGCCGCTGCCCATGCCTAGAGCCTCGAGCGCCGACCGGATGAACGGCAGCAGCTTCTGCTTGTTGCCGATGTAGCGCATGGGCCCGAACATCATGCACGAACATCCCGACCGCAAGGACGCGTCGTGCGATTGAGCGAACGAGTGTATGAGCGCGCCATGTGGGCGCTGGTCTGGGGGGCGGAGCGGCTCCCCTGGCGGGAGGGGAAGATCCTCCGGGCGGTGGAGGCGCGGAAGGGTTTGCTGGACAGGATCGGCGCCTGGGCGCGTGCGCACCGCGATCCGCGCAGGCCGCTCCTCTGGATGCACGCCTCCTCCGTGGGGGAGGGGCTCCAGGCGAAGGCCGTGCTCGAGCGGGTGAGGGAGCGGCAGCCCGATCTCCAGATCTTCTACACGTACCACTCGCCGTCCGCGGAGGCCTGGGCCGCCGGCCTCGGGGTGGACGGCGCGGATTGCATCCCCTTCGACCGGGGGGCAGACATGGCGCGGACGCTGGCAGCGCTCCGTCCCCGTGCCATCGTCTTCTGCAAGTACGACGTGTGGCCGGTCCTCACGCGCCTGGCCCACGTGCTCGGGATCCCCGTGGGGCTCGTGAGCGCGGTCGTGGCGCCGGATTCGAAACGACTGCGATCTCCGGCGCGCTGGCTGCTCCGCGAGGCGTATGCGCGGCTCGATCGCGTGGGTGTCGTCGCCCAGCCCGATGCCGAGCGTCTCGTCCGGCTCGGCGTGCGGCCCGACCGGGTGCGGGTGACCGGTGACGCCCGGATCGACCAGGCGTGGGCGCGGGCGCAGGCGGTGGATCGGGCGGGTGCGCTTCTGGGATTGCTCGTGGACCCCCGCCGGGTCACTCTCGTCGCCGGTTCGACCTGGCGGGAGGACGAGGCGCGACTCGTCCCGGCGTTTCACTCCGTGCGGGGCGCCTCCCCGGACTTCCGGCTCGTCCTCGTCCCCCACGAGCCGGCGCGGCCGCACGTTGAGGCGCTGGAGGCGAGCTTCAGAGGATCGGGGGCGCGCCTCGAACGGCACTCGACGCTGGGACGCTCGGATTGGGACGTTCTCGTGGTCGATCGCGTGGGGATCCTGGCGGAGCTGTACGGGGCGGGCGACCTGGCGTATGTGGGCGGTGCTTTCGGGACCCGCGGGATCCACTCCGTGCTGGAGCCCGCAGCGCTCGGCCTCCCCGTCATCTTCGGCCCGAGGCACGAGGCGGCGCGGGAAGCGGCCGAGCTCGTGGCGGCGGGCGGCGCCTTCGTGGTGCGGGACCGCGACGCCCTCATCGCGGTCCTCCGACGGCTGGCCGCGGAGCGCGAGGCGCGCCGCCGCGCGGGTGCCGCGGCACGCCGCTACGTGGAGTCACATCTCGGCGGCGTCGAGCGGAACGCAGAGCTCGTGGCGGAGCTCTTCGGCAGGTAGCCCGGTGACCGTCCCGTCCTCGCTCACGCCTCCCGGGCGGCCGTCGCGGTCGTCCGGGCGAACTGGAGCTCGTACAGCTTGGCGTAGATCCCGCCCCGCAGGAGGAGTTCCTCGTGGGTCCCCTCCTCGCGGAGCTCACCATGATGCAGGACCAGGATGCGGTGCGCGTGCTGGACCGTGGAGAGCCTATGCGCGATCACGAGTGTTGTGCGCCCCCGCATGAGCTCGGCGAGCGCCGCCTGGATCCGCGCCTCGATCTCGGAGTCCACCGAGGACGTGGCCTCGTCGAGCACGAGGATCGGCGGGTCGGAAACGAGCGCGCGGGCGAACGACAGGAGCTGCCGCTCGCCCATGCTCAGGTTCGACCCGCGCTCGCCGACCGGCTGGTCGTATCCCTTCGGCAGCCGGCGGACAAGCGGGTCGAACCCCACGCGCCGCGCCGCCTCCTCGATCGCCTCGTCGGTGATCTGGTCGCGGCCCATGCGGATGTTCTCGCGCACCGTGCCCGAGAAGAGGTAGATGTCCTGGAGCACGAGCGCGATCTGGCTCCGGAGGTCCGACTGCCGCATGCGGCGCACGTCCACGCCATCCAGCAGGACCGCGCCGCGCCGAATATCGTAGAACCGCATGAGGAGGTTGATCGCGGTCGTCTTCCCCGCGCCCGTGTGGCCGACGAGGGCGACCGCCTCGCCGGGCTCCACCCGGAAAGAGACGCCCTTGAGCACCCACTCGGGTGGCACGTCGGGCGGTGCCGTGTCCGCCAGGTTGTACGCGAACCAGACGTCGCGGAACTCGATCGCCCCGCGCACCGGCTTCGGCAGCGCGAGCGGGCGCTCCGGGTCCTTCACGCCCGGCGCCGTGTCGAGGAGCTTGAAGACGCGCTCCGAGGACGCCATGGCGCTCTGGAGCGCGTTGTACTTCTCCGTGAGATCCTGGATCGGCCGGAAGAAGCGGCGCGCGTACTGGAGGAACGCCGCGATGACGCCGACCGTCGCCGTCCCTTCGAGAATCGAGCGACCGCCGTGCCAGATGATGAGCGCCATGGCGCTCGCGGCGAGCACTTCCACGGCGGGGAAGAAGAGCGCGTAGGTGCGGATCGAGCGCAGGTGGGCCCGCAGGTAGGCGCCGTCGAGTTCCTGGAAGCGCGCGAGCTCCCGGCCCTCGCGGTTGAAGAGCTGCACGACGGCCATGCCCGTCGTGCGCTCCGCGAGGAAGGCGTTCAGCCGTGCGAGCCGGAGCCGGATCTCCCGGTAGGCGTCCCTGGCTTTGAGCCGGAAGACCGCCGTCACCAGGACGACGAGCGGGAGGACGCTGAACGTCACGAGGGCGAGTTCCCAGTCCATCGCGAGCATCGCCGCGACGATGAGGCTGAGCGCGAAGACATCGCCGACGATCGTGACGACGCCGGTGCTGAACATCTCGTTCAGGGCCTCGATGTCCTGGGTGACACGGGTCAGGAGCCGGCCCACAGGGTTGCGATCGAAGAAGCGGAGCGAGAGCCGCTGGAGGTGGCGGAACACCTCCATCCGCAAGTCGTACATCACGCGCTGGCCGACCCACGTGCTGAGGATCGTCTCGACGTACTCCAGCGCGAAGGCCGCCGCCACCGAGGCGACGAAGAGCCCGGCAAGAACGGCCAGGAGCCGGGCGTTCCCCTGGGGGATCGCCTGGTCGAGGGCGATCTTCGTGAGCCACGGACCGACGAGTTCGAGCACTGCGCTCAGGAGGAGCGCCGCGACGGCCGTGGCCATGGCGAGCGAGTAGGGCCGGGCGTAGCGTGAGAGCCGGCGCAGGAGCCGAACGTCCAGGGCTTTGCCCAGCGCCTCTTCTTCGTGAAAGCTCGTGTGCACGGCGAGACTGTAGGCGGCGGCGATTGACGGCGCCAGGGCGGCGCGGGTAGAATCCGGCGCTCGCGCTGGCAAGACCTTCCGCGTGCCATGGGACTTCTGAGCTGGCTCTTGATCGTCGTGGTCGTCGCCGCCGGATCGATCCTGGGTTTCCGGGACCGCCGCGGTGCGGATCCGGCGCTCGTCCTCTGCGCGGCACTGGCAGGGGCGCTCCTGGGCGGCCTATGAAGGACGCCATCCGGGTCCGCGGGGCTCGCCAGCACAACCTCAAAGGGATCGACCTCGACATCCCGCGGCGCGCCGTCACGGTGATCACCGGGCCGTCGGGCTCGGGGAAGTCGTCCCTCGTCTTCGACACGATCTACGCGGAGGGCCAGCGCCGGTACGTCGAGTCGCTCTCCACGTACGCGAAGCAGTTCCTCGAGCGGATGTCCAAGCCCGCCGTGGACTCGGTGGAGGGCCTGAGCCCGACGATCGCCATCGAGCAGAAGAACCCCACGAAGACCAGCCGCTCGACCGTCGGAACGGCCACGGAGGTCTACGACTACCTGCGGCTGCTCTTCGCACGCGTGGGACGCACGGTCTGCCCGAGGTGCGGGCGGGAGGTGAGCCCGGATACGGTCGAGACGGCGGCGAAGAAGATCCTGGAGCTCCCCGCGGGCACCCGCTTCTGGCTGGTGTTCCCGCTCCGGCTCAGCCAGAAGGTGACGCACGAGCTCGTGGTGGAGAATCTCAGGGCCCTCGGGTTCCTACGGGTGCTCGCCGACGGCGTGGAGATCTACCTCGGCGGCGCGGAGGGCGATGGCGGCCCGTCCGGTGCGGACGTGGATCTCACGAGGGCCCGCGAGCTTCTCGTCGTGGTGGACCGGCTGAAGGTCGGCCCCAGGCTGCGGGCGCGTCTCGCGGACTCCCTGGGGACGGCGTTCGCGGAAGGCGAGGGCGAGGCGATCGCCGTGGTCGCGGAGCCGGGGCCGGGGATTCCGGCGCGGCTGGCCTTCACCGAGCTCTATCGCTGCCCCGACTGCGGACTCGAGTTCCCGCCGCCCACGCCTCAGCTCTTCTCGTTCAACAATCCGGTCGGGGCGTGCGCACGCTGCAACGGCTTCGGCGCCACCCTGGAGTACGACCTAGAGCTCATCGTTCCCGACCCCAACCGCGCGCTCGCCGAGGGCGCCGTGGACCCGTGGACGAAACCCCGCTACAGACGGCGCCGTGAGCGGTTGCGCCGCCTCGCGCGCCTTTACGGGGTTTCCGTGGATGTGGCATGGCAGGGATTGCCCGAGCGTTTCCGCCAGGTCGTCCTCTACGGAGACGATTCCTTCGAAGGCGTGTTCGAGCATCTCGAGCGGCTGAAGGAGAAGCGCTACAAGCAGTACGTGCGCGTCTTTCTGCGTCAGTACCAGAGCGCGCAGACCTGTCCCGACTGCCGGGGCGCCAAGCTCAAGCCCGCGGCGCTGAACGTGCGCGTCGCCGGAAGGACGATCGCCGAGGTCGCCGCCATGACGGTGTCCGAGGCGCGGCGCTGGGTGCAGGAGCTGCGGCTGCCCGGGAAGGAGGCGGCGGTCGCGGAAACGATCCTCCGGGAGCTCACATCGCGCCTGCGGTTCCTCGACGAAGTCGGGCTCGGGTACCTCACCCTCGACCGCCAGACGCGCACGCTCTCGGGTGGCGAGGCGCAGCGCATCGGCCTCGCCAACGCCCTCGGGAGCACCCTTGTGGACACGACCTACGTCCTGGACGAGCCCTCCATCGGGCTGCACCCGCGGGACGGCGATCGCCTCTACCGTCTTCTGGGGAAGCTCCGCGAGCTGGGGAACACGGTCCTCGTCGTCGAGCACGATCCGGCGGCGATGCGCGCGGCCGACCATCTCGTGGAGCTGGGGCCGGGGTCAGGCGCGCGCGGGGGCGAGCTGGTCTTCCAGGGATCGCTCCGGGAGATGGTGAAGGCGGGCACGCTCACCGGCTCCTATCTCTCGGGTGCGAAGGCGATCGCGGTTCCGGAGCAGCAGCGGCCGGTGGACGGGCCGCGCTGCGTTCTGCGGGGCGCGCGGCTGCACAACCTGCGCGGGATCGATGTGGAGATCCCGCTCGGCGCCCTCACGGTGGTCACGGGCGTGTCGGGATCGGGAAAGTCCACGCTCGTGCACGACGTGCTCTATCGCGCCCTGGAACGCGAGCTCGGTGGTTGGGTGACGGCGAAACGGCACCTGGGCGAGCCGGTGGGCGAGTACTCGGCGCTGGAGGGCATCGAAGACCTGACGGGCGTCGTGCTCATAGACCAGAGCCCGATCGGGCGGACGCCACGCTCGAATCCCGTGACGTACATCGGCGCCTACCAGGAGATCCGGCGCATCTTCGCCCGCGACCCGCTCGCCAAGAAGCGCGGCTACGGCCCCGGGCACTTCTCGTTCAACACGCCGGGTGGCCGCTGCGAGATGTGCGAAGGCGCCGGCTACCTGGAGGTCGAGATGGTCTTCCTCGCCGACGTCTTCGTCCCCTGCGACGAGTGCGGCGGGAAACGGTTCAAGCCCGAGATCCTGGAGGTCCGCTGTCGCGGGCTCACCATTCACGAGGTGCTTCAGCTCACAGTGGACGAGGCCGTTCGCCTCTTCCTCCGGGAGGATCGCCTGGGCGAGCTCCTCTGGCAGCTCCAGCGGGTGGGGCTCGGGTACCTGCGGCTCGGACAGCCGGCTACGACCCTCTCGGGCGGCGAGGCGCAGCGTTTGAAGATCGCTCGCGAGCTGGCGTACGGCGCGCGCACGCGCGGCCGCAAGATCACTCTCATGGACGAGCCGACCACCGGGCTCCACCCGGACGACATCCGGAAGCTCCTCGCGGTCGTCGGTGAGCTCATCGCCGAGGGACACACGGTGGTGGTCATCGAGCACAACCTGGATGTCATCAAGCAAGCCGACTGGATCATCGACCTCGGGCCGGAGGCGGGCGACGCGGGAGGGAGAGTCGTCGCGATGGGCCGGCCCGAGGAGGTCGTCCGGGCCAAGGGATCACACACGGGGCGCTTCCTCGAAGCCGTGCTCGAGAACGGGCGGCGCGGCCCCGCGGCCTGAGCGCGCGGCGACTCGCCGCGCGGGCTGAATTTCGCTAGATTTCAACGGCTACTGGCGACGGAGGTGCGTATGCGAGGACGAACCGCAGTCGGATGTTTGGTGCTTCTTTCGGCCGCTCTTTGGGCCGG
>JACQVD010000100.1 GCA_016209945.1 Gemmatimonadota bacterium | reverse complement strand
GCGAGCAGGAGATCATCGACCAGTACGACGGCCGGGCGCCCGAGGGAAAGGTCGTCATCAAGGACCGGATCGCCGACTCGATGTTCCAGCAGGTTCTGCTGCGCGCCGATGAGTATTCGGTGATCGCGCTCCCGAACTTGAACGGCGACTACCTCTCGGATGCCTGCGCGGCCCAGGTGGGCGGGCTCGGGATGGCCCCCGGCGCGAACGTGGGCGACGAGGTGGCGGTGTTCGAGGCGACGCACGGGACCGCGCCGAAGCACGCGGGGCAGGACAAGGCGAACCCCGGCTCGCTCATCCTGTCCGGCGTCATGTTGCTCCGGCACCTCGGGTGGGCCGAGGCGGCCGACGCGGTCGTCCGGGCGCTGGAAGCAACGATCGCGCAGAAGACCGTCACGTACGATCTCGAGCGGCTCATGGAAGGGGCGAAGCGCGTCGGCACGCGGGCGTTCGCCGAGGCGATGATCGCGAACCTCGCGTGAGATCGCTGCCGCGATCTCCCGTGGTCCCGCACGGAGGCGGGCGAGGCTGATGCCGAAAATCGATGTCGTCGCCGTGTCGGCTGAGCGCGCGCAGCTGCCCGTGCTCGTCGTCCCGTGGCTCGAGGGGGAGCCCGTTCCGGACGTGCTCCGTAACCTGGACGCTGCGGTGGGGGGCGCCTTGGCGCGGGCGCTCGAGAAGCGGGACGCGCGAGGGTCGAAGGACGAGGTCTTCCTTCTCTACGGGCCTGGGGGGGCCGGGGGGGCCGGGGCCGCCGGGCCCGAGCGACTGCTCCTCTGCGGTCTCGGCAAGCGCGCGGATCTCAGCCTCGAGCGGCTGCGTCGCGCTGCGGGCGCCGGGGTCAGTCGGGCGCGCGCCCTGCGTGCGACCCAGGTCGGCATCTGGCTCCCGGTCTCCTGGGTTGCGGCCGCGGGCGGGACCCTCGACCTCGCGAACACAGCACAGGCGCTCGTGGAGGGCGCCGTCCTCGGGGCTTGGCGCTTCGACGAGCTCAAGACGGTGTTCGAGGACGACGAGCGCACGCCTGAGGTGGAGCGGGTCACGCTGTGCGCGCACCCGGGCACGGACCTGGCCGCCCTGCGCGCCGCGGCCGACACGGGCCGCATCCTGGCGGAGTGCCAGAACCTCGCGCGGAACTGGGTCAACCGGCCCGCGAACCTCGTGACGCCCCGCGTCCTCGCCGACGAGGCCCAGGAGATCGCCAGGCGGCACGGGCTCGAGGCGACGATCCTCGATCGTGCGGGGATCGAGAGGGAAGGGCTCGGCGCGCTCGCGGCCGTCGCCCGCGGGAGCGAGGAGGAGCCGCGGTTCATCGTCCTGGAATGCGCCGGCGGCAAGGGCGCGCCCCTCGCCCTCGTAGGGAAGGGGGTCACCTTCGACTCCGGGGGCCTCTCTCTGAAGCCGGCCGACAACATGGAGACGATGAAGTACGACATGGCGGGCGCGGCGGCGGCGCTCGCGGCGCTCGACGCGATCGCGCGCCTGAGCCTCCCCGCGAACGTCGTGGCGGTCGTCCCGGCCACGGAGAACCTGCCGTCGGGTCGCGCCACGAGGCCGGGCGATGTCGTGCGCTCGTACGCCGGGAAGACGATCGAGATCCTGAACACGGACGCCGAAGGCCGCCTCATCGTCGCCGACGCCCTCGCGTACGCGGCCGCGAAATACAAGCCGGCCGCCATGGTGGACGCGGCCACGCTGACCGGCGCCTGCATCGTGGCACTCGGCCATCAGGCCATCGGACTCCTCGGGAACGATGAGGGGGTGCTGGCCGAGCTCGAGCGAGCGGGCGCGCGCTCGGGTGAGCGCGTGTGGAGGCTGCCGCTCTGGGAGGAGTATCGGGAGCAGCTGCGCTCCCAGGTGGCCGACATCAAGAACACGGGCGGCCGGCCGGCGGGCGTCATCACGGGGGCGTGGTTCCTCCGCGAGTTCGTGGGCGATGTCGCGTGGGCCCACCTCGACATCGCCGGGACCGCCTGGGCGGAGACGGAGGGTCCCTACCAGCCGAAAGGTGCCACGGGGGTCGGCGTCCGGCTTCTGACCGAGTGGGTGCGCGGGCGCGCGTAAGTGCGGCGGAGCCACCGCGCCGGCACGCCCGGCCCCGGCCGTGCGCGCAGGGCTCGGCGGCCATCCTCGCGGGCCTGGCCGCATGCGTATCACTCAGCCTCCCGGCGGAAGGAGTCGAGCTGGCGGCGCAGGATACCGCGACCGCTGCTGAAGCCGGGCGCCCGCCTCCCCAGGAGACGGGCGCTGCGGACACCGCTCGCGTCCTCCCCGATCTTCCCGCGCCGGAGGGATGGGTCGTGGCGCGCTGGGATCGCCCGGAGCTCCTGGCATCCACGGCGCTGACGCTCGGCGAACTCCTCGGCTCCGTTCCCGAGCTCGAGCAGGTCCGATTCGGGTTTCTGGAGGGGCCTGGGGCGCTGACCTGCTGCGGCGCGGGCCCGGCGGCCGTCGAGTACGTCGTGGACCACTATCTCCTGACCCCCCAGGGCACGGGCACGCTGGAGACGATTCTCCCGCTGCTGGCCGAGCTGGAGACGGTCGTCGTGCGGCGCGTGGCGGGTGGCTATCGAGTCGAGATGATGACTAGGCGCCTGGCACGGGGCACGCCCTACTCCACGCTGGAAGCGGGGACGGGCGACCTCGGTCTCAACCTCGTCCGGGGGCTTTTCGTCAGCCGGTTCTGGCGGGGCGAGTTCGGTTTCGGGATCGACCGGGTGGAGACGGGAGGCTTCCAGGATCTCGGCTCCACGGACCGGATCGGCGTGTGGCTTGCGTATGCGCGACGACTCCCGCTGGGGATCGCGGGATCGTTCCAGTGGCGGGGATCGAGCGTGGGCCGCCGGGATCTCGAGGCGCCGGAGAGGTCCGACCTTGTCGCGAGGTTGCGCCGCCCGTTCGGCTCACACCTCATGCTGGACTTTTCGGCGGCCCGGGCGTCCACGACGATTGACGTGCCTGAGTCCGATACCATGCCCGCGCGCCATCCGGAGTCCACGGTCCTGGCCGTTCACGCGGTGCTCGTGGGGCGGCGCGGCGTCGCGGACGTTCGCCTGGAGCGCTGGGTCGGCGATGCGGTTCCCGACATCGTGGCCGCGCTCGATGCGGAATGGAATCTCCGACCGTGGCTTGCCCTCGGTGCCGAAGGTCGAAGGAGCCGGTGGGGGTCTCGCGACTTCGACGAAGGCGCGGCGCGCCTCCTTCTTCGGCCCGGCGGCTCGTTCTCGCTAGGATTGGAGTTCGAGGCGGGCTCGCGAAAGCTCCGCGGCGTCGAGGAGCTGGAGCCCGTGGACTACCGGCGCGCGACGGCGCAGGCCAAAGGCCGAATTCTCGGACTGGACGTCGAGGCGGCGGTCGGGCGCTGGCGCCTCGACCGATCGCTCCCCTTCGGCTTCGAGTTCGAGCGCGGGCTCGACCCCGACTCGATCCCGATCGGAGGCGACGTGACCGTGTGGCGCGCGGGCGGCTCCCTGCCGACCCCCTTGCGGCCCGTGCGGCTCACAGCGTTCTACGAGCGGCGCGGCAGGGGAGACTTCCTCTACTGGCCGGTGGATCGGGCGCGCTTCGGCGGGCTCTTCCACGATGCGTATCTCGACGGCCAGCTGGAAGTGAGGGTGGGCTTCCAGGGGCTCGTCCGCGGCGAGATGCGGTCGCTCAGCGTGGAGACGGCCCCGCCGTCGCTCGTCATCCTCCCGCGCCGGCTCGGCTTCGCGGGCGAGATCGTCGTTCGCATCCGGGACGTGCGCGTGTACTACCAGGTCGAGGGCTTCAGCGATCTCCTCAAGTCCGCGGACATCCTGGGCGCGCCGCTCCCTCAGAGCCGCACGTTCTTCGGTCTCAAGTGGGAGTTTTGGAACTAGGCCTTCGTTGACAGCGGCGGACAGGGGAAGGTAGGTTCGCGCCACGAGGCGGCGGCCACGATGATCCGGAGCATGACGGGGTTCGGGGAGGCGCGCGCGGAGATTCCCGGCGGCAGCGTCGTCGTCGAGATCCGCACGGTGAACCACCGCTACTTCCGGGCTTCGTTCTGGCTCCCCGCGGGGTGCGACCGGTGGGAGAGCCCGCTCACGGAGGCGCTTCGCGAGGGGATCGTGCGTGCCCACGCACACGTATCGGTCGCCCTCGAACAGGCCGAACCGGTGGCGCCGGTCGCGCTGGACGCCGCGAAGGCGCGCGGGTATCTCGCCGCGCTCCGGGAGCTGCGGGACGCGTTCGGCCTTGCCGGCGAGATCGACCTGCACCTCCTCGCCTCCTTCGGCGAGGTGTTCCGGTCGCGCGCCGACGCGGCCACGGACATCCCCTTCGAGCCCGTGCTCGCCGCCGCGCGGCTGGCGCTCGCCGAGGTTCGGCAGATGCGCGAGGCCGAGGGGACGGCCTTGCGGCGTGACATGATGGGCGTCCTCCAGGCGATGGAAGCCGAGCTGGCCGCCATCGAGGCGCGGGCGCCGGAGCGGCTGCGGCGCGAGCGCGACCGGCTGCGCCAGGCGGTGCGCGAGCTCACCGAGGGCGCCGCTGTGGACGAGGATCGGCTCGCCCGCGAGATCGCCTACCTGGCCGAGCGCTGGGACATCCACGAGGAGATCGTGCGGTTCCGATCGCATCTCCAGCAGTTCCGGGAAGCGCTCGATCGAGAGGACGGCGAACCCGTGGGGAAGCGCCTCGCCTTCCTCGCGCAGGAGCTGCACCGTGAGGCGAACACGCTGGGCGCCAAGTCGAACGATGCGGAGATCGCCCAGCGGGTCGTCGTCCTCAAGACGGCGATCGAGAAACTCCGCGAGCAGGTGGAGAACGTCGAGTGAGCTCCACGCGGGACGCCACGCGGCGGGGCTCGGGCCGCCGCGCGCTGGCACGCGAGCCGTTTCCCCTCGTCCTCTGCGCTCCCTCCGGCACCGGCAAGACGACGCTGGCGCGCGAGCTCGTACGCCGGCGCTCCGATCTCGTGTTCTCGGTGTCGGCCACGACGCGGCCGGCCCGTGCCGGGGAACGGGACGGCGTGGACTACCGCTTCGTGAGCGACGCCGAGTTCGATCGCCTGAGGCGCACGGGCGCGCTCCTGGAGTGGGCTCGGGTGCACACGTGGCGGTACGGGACGCCCGCCGAGAACCTCGGGCGCGCGCAGTCGGCCGGGAAACATCTGGTGCTCGACATCGATGTGCAGGGCGCGCGCAAGGTTCGAGAGGCAGTGCGGTCAGCGGTCGCCGTCTTCCTGCTTCCGCCGGGCTTCGATGCGCTGCTGGAGCGGCTTGCGGCGCGCGGCGCCGAGAGCGAGCGGGAGAGGGCGCAGCGGCTGCGGACGGCCCTAGCGGAACTGCGGGCGGTCCCCGAATTCCCGTACGTGATCGTCAACGACCGTCTGGGGGGCGCGCTGGCGGCGCTCGAGGCGATCCTCGATGCGGAACGCCACCGCCTGGCGAGATCCCGCGCCTCCGTGGGCCGGCTCGCGGCCGATCTCGCCGCGGCCGTGGAGGCTCACCTTCGAGCGGGCGGGCGCGGCTCGACTTCCAGTGCTGTGCGTTCGGGCTTATAATAGAGGGTTCGTGGGCGCCCAACTCGGCGCCCGCTGGGTTTCACCTCTGACAGATCCGACAGGTCTTCGATGAAGGTCCTTACACCGGACGAGATCGCCACGCAGGCTGGCGACAACAAATACCTCGCCGTGCTGGTCGCGGCGAAGTACGCGCGGGAGCTCAATGCCCTGCCGCTTGAGACCTCGCCGTACGGCCCGGTCAAGCTAACCACGAAGGCGTTGGAGTCTCTGGCGTCGGGAAAGCTGGAGTTCCGGCTCGTCCGTCGGCGACGGAAGAAGGACTGAGTGCGGATGCGCCCGTTCGCCGGCAAACGGGTGCTCCTGGGGGTCGCCGGCGGGATCGCGGCGTACAAGAGCGCGGAGCTCGCCCGGCTCCTGGTTGACGCCGGCGCGACGCTTGATGTCGTCCTGACGGAAGGCGGATCGCGCTTCGTCACGCCGACCACGTTCGAGGCGCTGACGGGGCGGCCGGTCCGCCTTTCCCTTTGGGAGCGGCCGCTCGACCACGTGGAGCTGGGGAAAGCGGCCGACGTGGCCATCGTCGCACCGGCGACGGCCGACCTGCTGGCGAAGCTCGCGACGGGCCAGGCGGACGACATGCTCACCACGACGCTCCTCGTGTGCACGGCGCCCGTGCTGCTGGCTCCGGCGATGAACTTCCGCATGCTCGAGCACCCCGCGACCCAGCGGAACCTCACCCGGCTTCGCGAGTTCGGGCACATCGTGGTGGGTCCCGAGTACGGCGCGCTCGCCGAGGGCGAGGCGGGGTGGGGGCGCATGGCGGAGCCGGAGACGATTGTCGCGTACGCCGGCCGGGCGCTCGAGGGGAGAACCCCGTGGAATGGGCTCCGCACGCTCGTCACGGCGGGCCCGACGCGCGAGCCGATTGACGCGGTGCGCGTTCTCACGAATCGGTCGTCTGGGCGAATGGGCTACGCCCTGGCGGCGAGCCTGTGGCGGCGGGGCGCGGCGGTGGAGCTCGTGAGCGGGCCGGCGAGCGTGCCGCCGCCCGTCGGCCCGGCGCTGCGCCGGGTGGAGACGGCGGAGGAGATGTGCCGCGCGGTGAGCCGGGCGGCTCCCGAACTGGACGCGCTCTTCATGGTCGCGGCCGTCTCCGATTTCCAGGCGAGATCGCCGGTCGCGGGGAAGTTCCGGCGCGCCGACGGGCCGCCGCGGATCGAGCTCGAGGCCGCGCCCGACGTCCTGGGCTCCGTACGGGAGGCGCTGCCAACGCACGCCCTCGTCGTCGGCTTTGCGCTCGAGGACGGTGACGACGCGGTGGACCGTGCCGAGGCGAAGCGGCGCGAGAGGAACCTCACCTGCGTCGTCCTGAACAGGCTGTCCGAGGAGGGCGCGGGCATGGAGGTGGAGACGAACCGTGTCGCGCTCCTCTTCGCCGGCGATCGCCGGGTCGATCTCCCCACCGCGCCGAAGACCGACGTCGCCGACGCGATCCTCGATCACCTCGAGCCGTTGCTGCGCCGTGACTGAGCAGGATCCCCGGGCCCTGCTTCTCCGCTATCTGCGCCAGCGTCTCGAGCTGGGTGTGCGCGAGTGGGTTTTCGAGCGCGTGGACGCCGCGACGCTGATCGAGGTTCTGCGCTCGGGGTTCGCGCCCGCGCCCGATCCGTTCGACGCGCTCCGCGCGGAAGCGCTCGTCTGCACGCGTTGCGGGTTGTGCGAGACCCGGACGCAGGTCGTGTTCGGGGAGGGGGATCGCCGGGCGCGCCTCATGGTCGTGGGCGAAGCGCCCGGGAGCGAGGAGGACCGCACCGGCCGCCCGTTCGTCGGCGCGGCGGGGAAGCTCCTCGACACGCTGCTCCTGAGCGTGGGTTTTCGCCGCGAGGAGGTCTACATTTGCAACGTTCTCAAGTGCCGGCCGCCCGGGAACCGCGATCCGCGGCCCGAGGAGACCCGGACCTGCGCGCCTTACCTCCGGCGGCAGATCGAGCTCATCGGTCCCCGGGCGATCGTCGCACTCGGCCGGTTCGCCGCCCAGACGCTTCTGGAGGCCGAAGCCTCGCTGAGCCGCCTGCGCGGGATCGAGCACCGCTATGAGGGGGTCCCCGTGATCGTGACGTATCACCCGGCGGCCCTGTTGAGGAACCCTCTGTGGACGCGCGCCGCGTGGGAGGACCTCCAGCGCGTGCGCCGCATCTACGACGACGTGGGCGGCCGGCCGCCGCGCGGCGCTGCGGAGGAGGCGGCTCTTGGCTGAGCCCGCGCGCCCGCTCGTTCGCCCCGATCCGTTCGCGGATCGGCAGCCCCCATGGTCGCCGGAGGCGGAGATCAGTGTGCTCGGCGGGATGCTCCTCGATCGCGACGCCGTGGCCAAAGCGCTGGAGATCCTCCGGGAGGATTTCTTCTACCGCGAAGCCCACCGCCGTCTCTTCCGCGCCATGCGCCGGCTCTTCGAGCGCGGGACGCCGCTCGACGTCGTCACCGTGGTCGAGGAGCTGAAGGGCGCAGGCGACCTCGAGTCCGTGGGCGGCCCCGCGTATCTCGCCGAGCTCTTGGAGGCGGTCCCGACGGCCGCCAACATCGACTACCACTGCCGGATCGTCCGGGAGAAGGCGCTCCTGCGCCGCCTCATCGAGGCCGCGACCCGGATCATCCAGGACGCGTACAACGCCGGTGCCGCCAATGTCGAGGAGATCCTCGACCTCGCGGAGCACCGCGTGTTCGAGATCGCGCAGAGCTACGAGCGCGGAGGGTTCATCCGGTTGAAGGAGCTCATCTGGAGGACGTTCGAGTACATCGAGAAACTCGAGGCGGCGGCCGGTGGGATCACGGGCGCGCCGAGCGGCTTCGCGGACCTGGACAGGTTCACCGCGGGCTTCCAGCCGGCGGACGTCGTCGTCGTGGCGGGCCGGCCGTCGATGGGGAAGACGGCGATCGTGCTGAACTTCGCGCAGCACGTCGCGGTGCAGAAGCGGCTCCCGGTCGCGCTCTTCTCGCTCGAGATGTCGAAGGAGATGATCGTGCAGCGGCTCCTCTGCTCCGAGGCGCGGGTCGATTCCAACCGCCTGCGAACCGGCCGCCTGGACGCCGACGACTACACGCGCCTCTCCACGGCCGCTGGACACCTGAGCCAGGCCCCGATCTGGATCGACGACACCCCGGCGCTGACCGCCCTGGAGCTCCGAGCGAAGGCGAGACGGCTGAAGGCGGAAGTTGACCTCAAGTTGATCGTCGTGGACTACCTTCAGCTCATGCAGGGCCCGCGCGACGCCGAGAACCGGGTGCAGGAGATCAGCGCCATCTCCCGCGCCCTGAAGGCGATCGCGAAGGAGCTCGCCGTCCCGCTCATCGCCCTCTCGCAGCTCTCCCGCGCGCCGGAGCAGCGCCAGGACCACCGGCCGCAGCTGGCCGACCTGCGGGAATCCGGGGCGATCGAGCAGGACGCCGACGTGGTGCTGTTCCTCTACCGGCCCGGAGCCTACGCCTCGCCCCAGGAGCTCATGGAGAACCCCCAACTCGAGATACAGGCCGAACTTATCATTGGGAAGCAGCGCAACGGGCCGACGGGGAGCGTGCCGCTCGTCTTCCGCAAGGAGTACACCCGCTTCGAATCTGTCAGCCGCCGCGAGGACGGGGCCTAAGGAGGGATCGGTCGTGCCGCAAGCCCCGACCGAGGCGTGGGCGGTGGTGCTCGCGGCGGGCCGTGGCACGCGATTCGGGGGCGGCACGCCGAAGCAATTTGCGCAGGTCGCCGGCCGGCCGCTCCTCTGGTGGACGTTTCACGCGTTCGCGCGCCATCCCGAACTTGCAGGCCTGGCACTCGTGCTGCCGCCGGACATGGTCAAGGCGCCGCCCGCCTGGCTCGCGTCCGTCGGCGGCGCGGGCGGCGCGGGCGGCACGGTGCGGTTGACGCTCGTGGCCGGGGGTGCTGAGCGAGGGGACTCCGTGTGGGCGGCGCTCCAGGCGCTCCCCGCGAGCGCAGTGGTCGTCGTGGTGCACGATGGCGTGCGGCCCTGCGTGACCCCCGTGATGATCTCGGCGAGTCTCGCGCGGGCGCGGGAAGGGGTTGGCGCCGTCCTCGGCCGGCCTGTCGCCGACACGCTCAAAGAGGTGGGCGATTCGCTTGAGGTGCGCCGGACGGTGGCGCGCGCCGGGCTCTGGTGCGCGGAGACGCCGCAGGCTTTTCCCAGAGCGATGCTGGAGCGCGCGTATCGTCGCGCCCGCGAGGAGGGCGTGGCCGAGGGCGACTGCGCGGCCCTGTGCGAGCGGTACGGGGAGCGGGTCGTCATGGTTCGCGCGGATGGGCCGAACCCGAAGGTGACGGGCGCCGACGACCTCGCGCTCGTCGAGGCCTGGCTCGCTCGCCAGGGCTCCGGCGGAGCGTGAGGGGGGAGCGGG
>JACQVD010000099.1 GCA_016209945.1 Gemmatimonadota bacterium | reverse complement strand
GCGCGGGCGTACGTGGGGTCCACGAGTGTCGGTTTCGGCTCCGGCAAGGCGTCCTCGGGCGTCCGGTTCGACATCGTCAACGATCCCGACCGCGTGGAGGCGTGGGGCTACGCGGCCGCCGCGGGCGTCGTGACGACGACATCGCTCGGCTGGTTCGAGGCCTGGGGCGAGTACCAGCGCCCGCGCACGGGCTCGAGCGGTGAGGGGGTGGCCGCCGAGATCGTGCTCTCCAGTCCCGAGGTCAGCGCCGCTCAAGAGCGACTGGAGCCCGTGATCCTCCTGCGCGGCGGCCGGCATACCGGCGAGGAGTTCGGAATCCTGGCGCGCGGTCCCGTGACCTGGTACGAGGCTTCGATCGCCCTTCGCCGCTCCTGGGGCAGCGCAGAGGGGAGCGCAGGGGGGAGCGCAGGGGGGAGCGCGGGCGTCTTCGCCGTGTCCCTGCGGCGCGGCGAGTGGAAGGCGCGCACGAGGTGCGCCGATCCCGAGCAGCTCTGCGGCGCCATCAACGATCCCACGGTCGGAAATCACCAGGCGACAGCGGTGGACGCCGCGGTCGAGTTCCCGTTCGCGTCCCTCCGACTGCGCGCGGGCGGAACCTGGCCGCTTGACGGCTCGCGGAAGGAATACGAGGACCCGTGGCCCGCCGAGCTGAGGACCGCGGGGGCGCTGCGGCCGGGAACTGCCGAGGGCCTCTTCTTCGGGGCCGGATGGAAGCTCACACCCCGCGTCGAGGTGGACGCGCACGGCTATCCGCTCTTTCTGGACGACGACGGTGCGAGCCGGCGCGTCGGGCGCTACGGCATCCAGGTGTCGGTCAAACTCTAGCGAGAGTCGAGACGACGGCATGGCCTCGTTCCCACTTCGCGAGAACGTGACGCCCCTGATCTTCCAGAAGTCGCGACCGGGCCGGCGCGGCACGTCCGTGCCGACGCCCGACGTGCCCGTGAAGCCGCTCGAGTCGCTCCTACCGAGCTCTGCGCTCCGCACCCGCCCGCCGCGGCTCCCCGAGGTCCCCGAGCACGAGGTGGTGCGCCACTACACGGAGCTGTCGCTGAAAAACCATCACGTGGATCGCGGCTTCTACCCGCTCGGGTCGTGCACAATGAAGTACAACCCGAAGGTGAACGAGGTCGTGGCCCGCTTTCCCGGGTTCGCCGGGCTGCACCCGCTCACGCCGCACGCCGCCGCGCAGGGCGCCCTGCGCCTCCTGTGGGAGCTCGGCGAGATCTTGAAGACGATCAGCGGGATGGACGCGATCACCCTCCAGCCCGCGGCCGGCGCCCAGGGCGAGCTCACGGGCGTCCTCCTCATGCGCGCGTACCACACGGCCCGGGGGAATCCGCGCAAGAGGATCCTTATCCCCGACAGCGCCCACGGCACGAACCCCGCGACGGTCGCGATGGCGAGCTACGAGGTCGTCGCGATCCCATCGAACGGGGAGGGCCGCATGGACCTGGGGAACCTCGAGGCCGCGCTCAACGAGGACGTGGCGGGCGTCATGCTCACGAACCCGAACACGCTGGGGAAGTTCGAGTCGGAGATCGAGACGATCGCGCGGCTCGTGCACGAGGCAGGCGCGCTCCTCTATATGGACGGCGCGAACCTGAACGCGCTCATGGGGATCACGCGCCCGGGCGACCTCGGCTACGACATCGTGCACTTCAACCTCCACAAGACGTTCTCGACGCCGCACGGCGGCGGCGGCCCCGGCGCGGGCCCCGTGGCCGTGAAGAAAGCGCTGGAGCCGTTCCTCCCGGTGCCGCTCGTCGTGCAGAACGGCGACACCTACGCCTTCGAGTGGGACCTGCCGCGCTCGATCGGGAAGCTCCACGGCTTCTGGGGCAACTTCGGGATGCACGTGCGGGCGTACACGTACATCCGCATGCTGGGCCGCGACGGGATCCGCGCGACGGCCGAGGCCGCCGTGCTCAACAACGCGTACATGAGCGCCCGCCTGGAGCGCGTCTACCCTCTCCCGTACGGTCGCGGGATGCACGAGTCGGTCTTCTCCGGCACGCCGCTCAAGAAGCACGGGCTCCGCACCCTCGACATCGCCAAGCGGCTCCTCGACTTCGGGGTGCACGCGCCTACGATCTACTTCCCTCTCATCGTCTCGGAGGCGATCATGGCGGAGCCGACGGAGACGGAGACGAGGGAGGAGCTCGACCGCTTCTGCGACGCGATGCTGGCGATCGCGAAGGAGGCGGAGAACGATCCGGAACGCGTAAAGACCGCCCCGCACACGACACCGGTGCGCCGGCTCGATGAGGCCCGGGCGAGCCGCGAACCGGACGTGCGGTGGCAGTTCCCGGAGGAGCCCTAGCCGAAGGCCGCCTCGCGTGAGCGCCCGCGCCGTTCGATCACGTCGCGAGAAACTCCGAAAGCGCCTCCGCCGTGTGGAAGTCCGTGATCCGACGCGAACGGTTGAGCGGATGCCGCACGTCGCGGAACCAGATCACCTCACCGTTGGTGGAATAGACAAACGGCGTCTTGAGGCCGTCGAAGTAGTAGGGGCTCTTCCTCAGTCCCCGGGCGTAGCGCTCGGCCTGCTTCAGCACTTCCTGCGGGCCCACCGCAAGCTTTTTCGCCTCGACCGCCGCCGCCGGGTGCCGATCCAGCCACAGCACGTAATCGGCGGGACCGCTGTCGGTCTCCTCTTCCTCCGTCCGATAAGGCCCGCGGAGCGGGGTTGAATCCCCCGCCGACAGATGCCAGCCGCGGGCGTCGAGGCGGGGGTCGATTCGCCGCTTGCGCGTGAGCCACTCGCGCTCAAGGGCCATGGCACCTCGCGCCAGCCTGTGGGGCGTGCTACTCGGGGTCCTCTGAACCGCCGGCACCAAGATAGGGCCCGAGTCGGACGCCAGCCACCGCCCGCAAGCAGGGGCCTCGAACGTCCGGAGAGGCGTCAGTCGAGAGCCATGCCGGCGACGATGGGCTGGGCTCACACCAAACCCTTATGCTTCGCGCGCAGCCACGCCCCCACCCGGCTCTGGAGCTCGCGAACCGCCTTCATGAGCTCGTCGGCTTCACCCTGTGACACCGCCCTCACGGAATCGTAGGTGACCTCGTGTCGCTTGGTGCGGCAGCGGTCGAGAAACTCCGCCAGCTCGCGTGCTTCTGGCCCTAGCACGAGAGGAAGCGCGGCGATCGTGCGGTAGTGCTTCTGTTCGCGAGCCGCCCGATAACCGGCCGCAGACAGCGCGACCGAACAGAGACGGAGCGCGGCGTTGTACGCGATGGCGAACCGCCAGGCGGGAGAGATATCCTTCTCTGCGTTAGCGAGATCGTCCGCGGCCGCCGCGAGCAGCGCCGCGACCTCCCGGGGAAAGGCCTGGTGGCGAGTGAGCCAGCCGCTCTGGAGCCACTGTTCCAGGCTCATCGGTTCGGCGTCGGCAGTTCAGCGATGACCGGAACGAGGGGACCCTCCAAGACACGCTCAAGAAAGGGGTCGGACTCCGCCCGCCGACGCTCGAACTCGTCCCGCGACCACACGACCGGATTGATTTCGCGGCCGAGGCGGTCGCATGCGGGGCCCAGGCGTCTCACCGCCTCCCTGAGGCCCATGGTTCCGACGATCAGGAGGTCCACGTCGCTCCCGGCGCTCGCGCGGTGCGACGCGATCGAGCCGAACACGACCGCGAAATCGATTCCACGGGTTCCAAGCGCCTCTCGCAGCACGTCCGCCAGGCCCTCCGTCTTGAGCACAATGTCGCGGATCGGCTGGAAAAGCGGGTGGCGCTCGTTTGCGCGGAGGTACCTTCTATTGCCGGAGCGCCGTTCTGTCAGCAGGTCGGCCGACACCAGGCTATCGACCTCCCGCTGGACGCTACGGGGAGCGAAGCCGGTCAGTCGGACGAGCTCACGGAGGTGGAATTCGCGGCTCGGGTCCAGAAAGACGCGGGCGAGGATGGCGCGCCGGGTGTCCGGACCCAACAGCAGGGACGCCGTTTCCATGCATGTATGCTAAACAGATACGATCGTATGTCAATGGCATACGTCTGCGGGAGTGCCCACCGCCGCACCGGGGAAGTTCTCGTTCGCCAGGATCCTCACGGCCGGGCATCGACCGGGAAGACGCGTTCCGACTTGAGGACGTCGCTGGCGTACTGGAGGCACGCCAGGATGTCCTCCTGCGTGACGCCGGGATAGTTCTCACGGATCTGGGCTTCGGTCCAACCCTCGGCTAGCAGGTCCATGATGAACTCGACGGCCAAGCGCGTCCCCAGCGCATAGTCATCTCCCTCGCTTGTATGCGAGCGTCATTGCCGCACCACCATCAACTGCCGACTGCAGACGCGGTCAGAGATCATGGCGCTTGTGCTCGGTCCGGGCCGAAACCAAGATACGGCCACACCCCGACGCCAACCAGCATCTCGGAACCGAGGCGCGTTCATGTCACACCTCAATCCTCCGGCCCGGCCGAGCCGGGAGCCGGACCTTCGCTGGCAGTTCCCGGGATCTCCGTGGACGCGACCGCCCGTGGCCACGCATTTGGGCGACGAGCTAGTCACGGGCCCGAGCCGGGGCGCCGGGTCCGCCGAGCGGAGCTGCCTACTCGCGACGCGAGGCGGAACCCCAGCGCCCCCGGCACCCTCGGCCAGGCTCATCCTCGACCCGCCGCTCCCCGGCGCCGTCAACATGGCGACCGACGTCGCGCTTGCGCTGACGACCGCGCGGACCGGGCGCATCACGATCCGATTTTATCGCTGGGCACCGGCGTGCCTCTCGTTCGGGCGCAACCAGCCGGCCGCCGGTCGCTACGACGTGGCGCGGCTGGCTGCGCTCCGCGTGGATGTCGTCCGCCGGCCCACGGGCGGCCGCGCGGTCTTGCACGACGACGAGGTGACCTACGCGCTCGCGTTTCCGGCTCGCGCGCTCGGCGGCCCTCGCTCCGCGTTCCTGGCGCTGCACGCTGCGCTCGCGCGCGGGCTCCGGTCGCTCGGCGTGGATGCGCACGCCGTCGCTGCGGAGAGAGCCGGGGCCCCGCGGGTCCCCCTGGCCGGCCCGTGCTTCGCCCAGCCCGCGCCGGGCGAGATCGTCGTCCACGGCCGGAAACTCGTCGGCAGCGCGCAGGCCCGGATCGGCGGGGCGCTCCTCCAACACGGCTCGATCCTTCTGAGCGGGAGCCAGCAGCGCGCCGCGGAGTCGGAAGGAAGCGGGGCGCCGGCTCAATTCGCTGCGGAGCCGAGCACCGCGACCCTCGAGGAATGCCTCGGCCACCGGCCCCGGTGGGACGACGTGGTCCCGGAACTCGCCTGCGCCTTCGGCCTCACGCTCGGCCTCGCGCGCGTCCCGGACGCGCTCGACGCGGTCGAGCGCGCCCTGGTCTCGGAGCAGGTCGCACGCGTTCGCGATCCCGCCTGGACGTGGCGCCGCTAGGCCGCTAAGGTCTGGCTCCCCAGCCCCTTGACAAGCATCGCGAGCCAGAGACGCACGACCCATTGACCCGCACAAGCGACGTGTGAACCCGGTGCGCGCTCCGCGCGGAATTCCACCCTTTCTCACGCTGATCATCGT
>JACQVD010000098.1 GCA_016209945.1 Gemmatimonadota bacterium | reverse complement strand
CCCCACGCCGGTCCGCACGCTCCACCAATCCGGGTGCCGGCGCGCCAGCTCATCGGGGAACAGCCCGCCGAAGATGGCGTTCCGCGCATACGGCGTCGCCGTCGGCAGAATGGAGCAGTAGAGCGACTCCTCGATCTCGAAGTCCTCGGCCACCCGCTCCCGAAGCGCGCGCCACTGATCGAGCCGCAGGCAGTCCACGACGACGAGGCACGCGCGTTCGCCGCTCCGCGCCAGCGGCATGACGAAGTCGCGGACCACGTCCACCGACAGCGGCGGCCGGTCGCCCCGCAGGTTCGTCACCCATGTCCGGTAGTGGCGGATGACGAACTCGGTGAACTCGCGCCGGACCTTCTCCATGAGGGTGCCCAGCGAGTCGAGGAGCCCGCGCTCGTCCGCGTCCGTGAGCTGCAGCTCCCAGTCCACGAGCTCCGAGTAGAGCCGGGTCCAGCCGCGCCAGTCGAGCGACGGGTGGACCTGCGGGTGGAGCTCGGCGAAGCGCTGGACGAACTCCCTGGCCAGGAGGTCGTGCCGCATCTCGGCGCCTTCCAGAAGCCGGGCGACGACGGAGAGGACCTGCCGCGGGCTCGTCGGCTTCACAATGTACTCCTGCACCTGTCGGCCGATCGCCTCCCGCAGCGTGGCGTCCTCCTCGCTCTTCGTGACCATGACCACGCGCAGGAGCGGATCGAGCGCCCTCAGCTCGTCCAGCACCGCGAGCCCGCGGCGCCCGGGCATCTCCTCGTCGAGGAGCACCAGGTCGTACGTGGACTGCCGCAGGAGCGCCAGGGCGTCGTCCCCGTTCGGGATCGCGTCCACCTCGTAGCCCCGGCGCTCCAGCAGGAGTCGGTGCGGTGTGAGGAGGTCTATCTCGTCGTCAACCCAGAGGATCCGGCGTTTGATCGGAACGGCCATGGCCCGGAAAAGTTAGGCCGCGGGCGGGGAGGATGCCATGCCCGCCCGCGGCCCGCGGCACGTCCTGTCCTATTCGCTTAGCTCGGCGCAGGTCTACGACCGGAGATCCCCGTTCGTCCTCCCGGCCACCTCCGCCATCCGCTGAACCGCCTCGACCATGGATGCGCGCAGCCCCTCGAACCTCTCGCGGGCCTCCGGCGCGCCGCCGCTCCGCAGCGCCACGGCGGCCCTGTTGAGGTCGCGCACCAACCGGATGAAGCGATCGACCTCCGCGCGCAGCGCCAGATACTCCCGCTCCTCCGGGAACAGCATGTGGCCCAGCTTCCAGACGCCCATCTCGATCAAGAGGAGGCCGATCACGACGACGACGATCTGCCTCGTGACCCCGCTCACGAACAGCACCGCCGCCAGCACGATGACGATCCCCACGATCGGGAGGCCTACGTCCATGCCCTTCCGAAGCTTTCTCGACACTGATGCGGTCCCCATCCGTCACCCCCCCAGTGATCGCCAACCCTCTCCCCTACTTCGTCCCCTTCCTTCCCCCGCCACCGCAGCCGCCCTTCGGTCCCTTCCCCTCGTCCATCCGGCCTCCCCAGATCGGGTAGCGCGTCTCCACGAGCGTCTTCGAGCCGCGGTGCATGGCCTTGAGCTTCACGTACGGTTCGTCCCTGTCCGCCACGTATCTGAACTCGCAGTAGTCCACGTTGGGCGATTTCTGGTAGGCCCCGGCCTCGAGGTCCGCGACGCTCTTCGGCCACTGCATCTTCTCGGTGACGTAGTCCTCGATCGCGGTCATGGCGTTCCGCAGTTCGGCCTTCGTCGTCGAGACCATCGATCGCTCGCGCGCCCGACCGAGCCCCTGCGCCGCGACGAGCGCGAGGATCCCGATGATGAGGGTGACGATCATGAGCTCGATGAGCGTGAAACCGCTCCGGTCCGCGACGCGAGCACGCACGGGAAGAACGGGCCTCACCCGGGAACGGGAACGCTCAGCGGGGGAGCGCGATCGTGTATTCCGCCCAGGCCGCGACCTTCCGACCGCCACGGAGAGCGGGTTCCCACTTCCACGAGAGCGCCTCCCTGGCCAGCCGCTCGTTGTACTCCCGGCTCGGCGTCGGCGGGTCGAGGCGCACGCTGTCCACCGTACCGGCCGCGCTGACGAAGACGCGGACCTTCACTTCACGGCCGCGCACCTCCGCCGGCCCGCCCAGCGGCGGGAGGATGATGCCGCGCGGGTGCGGTCGGATGAGGCGCAGAAGCCCCTCGGCGGCATCACCGGCGTCGCCCGCGCCCTCGCCGCCGGGCAGGCCCGGCCCGCTGTGGCTCCCCGGCACGCGGCCCTCGCCGACCGCCGGGAGTGTGACGGGCGAGAAGCTCAGCTGCAGTTCCAGGAGCCGCTCCAGCTCTATCGGCTTCGGTTCGACCACGGCCTCCGGCCGTGGCGGTACGACGATGGGGCGCGGCGGCCGGAAGAGGATCGCGGTGAGCCCGCCGCCACCCGCGGCGGCCTTGGGGCTCCCGGCGCGCGGGCCCGCCGCGGCGCCCGGCGAGACGGGGAGCGAGCCCGACCGGAAGACGAGGAGCACGGCGACGTGCACGCCCACCGAAAGGAGCAGGCCCGCGGCCCAGACCCGCCGCTCCCGCCTGGAGCGCTCCCACACCGGCGCGCGCATGGCAAGCGTCACTGCCCCGGCGTTGCGGGCGCGGCGAATTCTGCGACCTCGACCCTGCGCCGATCGCGATCGAGCACCCACACGCGTCCGTCCACGACCATGACGTCGCGAACGAACCGCGGCGTGCGGGCGACGCCCAAGACCTTCGGCGCGGACTCGTCCGAGATATCGATCACCATGAGCCCCTCGGGCCCCGCGGCCACGTACAGCCGGTCGCCGTCGAGATCCGCAGAATAGGCGAACCTGAGCCCGGTGATCAATCGCGCCAATCGAGGCGTCGCTGGGTCCGCGATATCCACGAGAGCCACGCCGGCCGTCCCCACCGCCACGACCGCGCGATCCGCGCGAATCCGGAGCGATATCCCTTCACCGGGGAGCGCCACCTCGCCCAACTTCTCCAGCCCGGCCGGTGCGTACGACGCGAGACGATTCCCGACGAGCACCCACGCCGTGCGGCGGAACGGGTTCCAGCCGAGGTCGGCCACCGCACCGTCCGACGCCACCGCGGCCAGCGGCTCGGTGGACAGCGCGTCGTCGGCGCCTGCGATCCGCACGAGCCGGATCTCCGAGGCATCCGCCACCGCCAGGTTGGACTCGATCTCCTCCACGGCCGAGCCGCCGGAACGGTCGAGCAGAACCCCGCCCACGGTGTCGCCGCTCAGCGGGAACGCGAGAAGCCCGGACCCTGTGGCAAGCACGATCAAATCACGCTCCTCCAGGACGGCGGCGTCTTCGATCCCGCGCACGCCGCGCGCCCGACCGACCACGCGCCCGTCGGAATACACCACTTCCGCGCCCCCGATCCCCGTCACCACGGCCCCACCGCTGAACGGCGTCAGCCTGTCCGGAACGAGGGTGAGCGGGATCGTGATGGACTGGTAGCGAAGCGTGGGCCCCGTCCGGAGCCGGCGCTTCAGGCGCTGGTCCTGCTCCAGCCCGATGAGGAAGCCCGCGCCGCCGCCGACGAGGACCGCGATCGTCGTGAGACACCCTCGATCGCTGCAGTTCCCTTCTACGGTGCGGCTCCCGCCCGCGATGTAGGCCGGGACGCCCACCGCCACGGCAGCGATCACCGCGAACATCCACTTCCTCTTCCCCGCCAGGAATCCCTGCTTCTGGACCTCCTGCGCGCGGAGCTCGGGCGCCAAGACCGCCAGCGCGAGGACGAGCGCGCCCCAGCGGCGGAGGGCCGGGGTGTGCCTCATCCCTGCGAATCCCGTTTGCCGACGGTGAAGCTGCGAGCGCGTATCGCGGTGGCGCCGCTCTGGCGGTCCCTCACCTCGAGGCGGATGTCGTACTCGCCGGCCGGCGCTTCCTGGAGCTCCACGCGGTACCACCCGGGGACGCGGTCGCGATCGTCGAGCTTCACCTCGCGGCTGAACTTCACCTCCACTCGATCGTCGCCCACAATGCTGAAGCCCCAGGCATCAGCGAGCTTGCCGAGCAGCTGGGCGAACCCGCCCCCGCGGGTGATGCTCTTGACGCGGATGGCCAGGGTCACGTCGTACGTGGCGAACCCGAGGCTGTCGGGCTCTAGATCGTAGACCTCGTAATACACGTAGAGAGGCGCGCCCGCCTCGTACCTGAGCGCGGGGTTCGGCCGGATTCGGAGCTCGTCCCGCATCAGAGGGCTCTCGGTGATCGGATCGACGAAGTCCGCCAGCAGGATGTCGCTCAACTGAAGGGGGCCGCGCTCGAACCGCCATGCGGTGAACGTGTCGCGTGCCGTCGCCGCACGCCACGACAAGGGATCACGGGCCTCCACGCCCACGTAGTAGAAGGAGTCGGGCGGGAGGATGAGCCGCCAGCTGCGCACCCGCACGAGCTCGGCCCCCACCTCCGCCGCCCGCGCCACCGGGAGGGTGCGCACTCGCCGCTCCACGGCGCGACCTTCGGGATCGAGGAGGAAGAACCCCACCTCCAGGTTCCGGCCCTTCACATCCACGCCCTCGCTCAGGCTGTCGAGGGGGATCCCCGCGTGGATCTCGACGACGGCCTCCTCCGGTTCGACGCCCCGGAAGCGCGCCACCTGAACCGGGATGCGGAAGAGGACCGGGAGCGACGGGATCTTGTAGAACGCCGGCTGCTGGTACCGGTAGTCGGCGGCGAGCTGCTCGTGCTCGCCGGCGAAGCGCGCGGTCCGGTAGCCCGGCTGCCGCTGGAAGATGAACGTCGGCCCGTTGCGCCCGTACGTCCACACGATCGTCTGCTGCCCGAGCCGGTAGCGATCGCCCTGGTCGGTCGCGCTGGCCGCGAAGACCGCGATGCGCGCGGGCCGCCCGTAGCGGATGTAGATGATCCCCCGCTCGGTCTCCCATCCCCGGAGACCGAACTCGGGCGCGGCGAACCGCAGGTCCGCGTACACGGCGCGGGCGATGTGCTCCAGCCAGCGCTCATTCGCCTCGGTCAGGTACAAGGGGTCCGTGATCGACCAGAATCTCCGCTCGAACTCCTGGCGCGCGCCGGCGTCGAGCGCCTGGTACTGCTCGCCCTCCTTTCGCCGCAGGATCTCCGAGAGGTCCTCGATCGCCAGGCGATCTTCCTCCGGTAGGAACGCGAGCCCGCGCTCGAAGGCCTCGGTCGCGTCGTTCTCGCGCCCCTGGGCGTGGTAGCCGAGACCCAGGAAGAGGTAGGGCTCCGCCCGATCCGGCGCGCGCGCCAGAAATCCCTGCACCAGCGCGAGGTACTCGGTGAAGCGACCGTCGTCGTACAGCACGCCGAGGAGCCGCGTCGCCGCTCCCATGTGGCCCGGGTCGTGCCGGAGCGCGGCCCGGTAGTGCTCCATCATGTTGTCGCGCTCCAGCCACCCCGAACCTTCCACCTCGGGCGCCTGGTCGAGGTACTCGTTGATGAACTCGGACACCCTCTCGTCCGGGTGCAGCCCGCGATCGGCTGGTGGAGGCCCTCGCAGGAGGGGAGCCAAGTGCTTGTGCGCCATCCCCTCGTACCACATCTCGTAGATCGCGCCGATCTCGTAGTGGAGGTCCGCGAGCAGGCTCGCGTCGCCCTGTTTCGCAGCCGCGCCCAGCGCGCGGTTGAACAGGCGAAGCGCGTCCACCCGCACTTGCTGCTTCAGCTTGACCTTGCCCAACTCGACGAGGTAGCGCGGGTTGTTCGGGTCGAGCTCCAGGGCCTTCTGGAGGGCGTTCTCGGCGGCGAGCCGGTCCTTGAAGTCGCTTTCGACGGCGCTCGCCCGGACGAGGTGCAAGCGCGCGAGCTGGTAGTGCGCTTCGGCCATCCTGGGCGCCCGGCGCACGGCCTCCCGGAGCGCGGCGAGCGCCGCCGTGGTATCGCCCGCGGACGCGAAGGCCAACCCCCGCTCCAGGTGCGCCCGGGCGACGTCCACCTGGGCGCTCGCGGCAGCCGGGGAAGCGATCCACAGGAAAAGCGTCGAAGCGAAGGCGATCCTGCGCACGGGCCGGCGGCTCCTTAAAAGTGGTTCTCCTTGTAAACTGTCCTACCCGGCCAAGAAAGGAAAGGGTCGCTCAAACCGAGAAAACCCGGGCGTGCCCCGCGCTTTCGCCGGGGGGCGCGGCGCAGACCACGAGCGCCCCGCCTTGTGGGCGCTGGCTCCCGCCGTCAACTTAGTCCCGCCCTGTAGGTCGGGCCCAGCAGGCAACTCCCGGAGCGACCATGCGAGCGATCGTGAAGCCCGAGCGGGCCCGGGGTCTCGTCCTCCGCGACCTCCCCGTGCCAAAGGTCGCGCCCGACGAGGTCGTCATCCGCGTCCGCCGGGCCGGGATCTGCGGCACGGACCTGCACATCCACCAGTGGGACCGCTGGGCCCAGAGCCGGATCCAGCCGCCCCGCGTGCTCGGTCACGAGTTCGCCGGCGAGGTCGCCGAAGTGGGCGCTCTCGCCCGCGGGGTGAAGCCCGGCGACATCGTGAGCGCCGAGAGCCATGTTGTCTGCGGCCTCTGCGAGCACTGCCGCACGGGTGAAGGGCACGTCTGTCGCGAAACGCGCATTCTCGGAGTGGACCGCGACGGCGCCTTCGCCGACTACGTCGCGGTCCCCGCCAGCAACGTGATCCCCGTCCCACCCGAGATCCCGCTCGACCACGCAGCCATCTTCGACCCGCTCGGGAACGCGTTCCACACGGTACTCAGCGCGGAGGTCACCGGCCGCACCGTGGCGGTCGTGGGCTGCGGGCCCATCGGTCTCTTCGCCGTCGCGATCGCGCGCGCGGCCGGAGCCGAGAAGGTGATCGCCATCGAGCCGGTCGAGAGCCGGCTCGCGATGGCCGGGCGGATGGGCGCCCACGTCCGCATCGACCCGCGCGCGGAGGACGTGGAGGCGCGCGTACGGGACGAGACGCGCGGCTACGGCGCGGACCTCGCGTGCGAGATGAGCGGGCACCCCGACGGTGTGCGGACCGCGTTCCGGATCGCCCGCAACGCGGGACGGGTGCAGCTCCTGGGGCTTCCGAGAGATCCCGTGGCCCTGGATCTCGCGAAGGACATCATCTTCAAGGGGCTCACGGTCTACGGTGTCATCGGCCGCAAGATGTACAGCACGTGGATCGAGATGCGGAACTTCCTGCGCGCTGGCCTCGTGGACATCTCCCCGGCGATCACCCATCGGCTCCCCCTCGAGCGCTTCGAGGAGGGGCTCGCCGCGATCGAGGGCGGGACGGCGGGAAAGGTGATCCTGTACCTGGACGAAACTCCGTAGAGGAGGCCCGGAGAATGCCCCAGCCGCTCTTCGAATGGCTCGGTCGCGAAGTCCAGGCGATGAAGGAGCAGGGCGTGTACAAGCGCCACTACGCCCTCGATTCCCCGCAGGATGCCGTGGTCACGCTCGCAGGCCGGGGCCAGGCGATCAACCTGTGCTCCAACAACTATCTGGGCCT
>JACQVD010000096.1 GCA_016209945.1 Gemmatimonadota bacterium | reverse complement strand
TGGTCTTCGCGTGCTCCACCGGCGAAGGCGTGCAGGAGACGAACCCGGGCGAGGTTCTGCGCTTCGGCCTGTGGGCGCAGGAGATCCTCGAGACGGCGATCGAAAGGGCCGTGGGGAATCGCTGACAGGCGCCGTTCCGGCACTCACGGAGTCGGGCGCCGCGAGCGTGTCGCGTGTGGCGGCGGTATCGGGCGCCGGAAGGGTGTCGGGCGGGAGCGAATCGGCCGAGACCGAGTCGGCCGAGACCGAGTCGGCGGGTAGCGGTCTGAACTTGCGCACGACCTCTGGCGGGGCCACGATGATGCCCGCGCCCGGTTCTTCACCCAGACCGCGGGCGAGCAGGCGGCGCAGAACCAGCTCTGTGCGCCACCGGAGCCTGCGCGGGTTGTCTGCCGGGTTCACCCTCAGCGGCTGCGGCAGCGTGGCGGCGAGTTCGGCCGCCTGCCTGAGCCCTATGTCACTCGCGGGGATGCCGTAGTAGAAACGCGCCGCGGCCTCCGCTCCGAAGATTCCGGGTCCCCACTCCACCACGTTCAGATACAGCTCGAGGATCCGCCGCTTCGGGAGCTCGCGTTCGAGCCGACGGCCGATGAGGAACTCCTCGAGCTTCCGCAGCAGACTGCGCGACGGCGTGAGGTACAGGTTCCGGGCCAGCTGCTGGGTGATCGTGCTCGCGCCGCGCGGAGGCCGCCGCTCACGAACGGCCTCGCGGATTGCTTCCCGAAACTCGTACCAGTCCACCCCGTGGTGGAGGTAGAAGGACGCGTCCTCGGCCACGATCACAGCGCGCCGGAGGTTCTGCGAGATCTGTGACAGCGGGACGGGCCTGTGCCGGAGCCGAAAGCCCCTCTGGGCCTCGCGGGCCCGGAGTCGCATGTACGAGCTCTCCTCGGGAAACCCGCGGCTCAGCGGCCGCACGTCCGGCACACGCAGGTACAGGACGACGGCGGCGATCCCGGCCGCGTGCACCGCGGCGGCCGCGAGGATGAACGAGACCTGGCGGAGTCTTCGAGAGAGACGCATGATACGGGCGTGGGGAATCTAGATCGGCGGCTCGTTCTTTTCGACGTCGATGGCACGCTGCTCGCGACCGACGGGTCCGGCCGCCGCGCCTTCGAGCGCGCCCTGCGTGCGGTCTTCGGTCGGGTCGGGCCGATCGAAGGCTACGACTTCCACGGCAAGACGGATCCCCAGATCGTGTACGACCTTCTCGCGGAGGAGGGCGGTACAGCAGACGAGATCCGAGCTCGGCTTCCGGAGTTCTGGCCGCGCTACGTGGCGGCGCTGATCGAGGAGCTGGAGGTGTCCAGGACGCGCGGCGGGCTACGGGTTCTCGCCGGAGTGCGGGAGCTTCTGGAAGGTCTCGCGCGCCGTCCGGGGACAGTGCTCGCTCTCCTCACGGGGAACGTCGAAGCGGGCGCCCGGTGGAAGCTCAAGGCCGTGGCTTTGGATGGGATCTTCGCGTTTGGGGCCTACGGCTCCGATTCGGCGGTTCGCACGGAACTCCCGGCGATCGCGCTCCAGCGGGCGTACGCCCGCACGGGCATCCGGTTCGCGGGGCGCGAGGTAGCCATCGTCGGCGACACGCCGGACGATGTCGCGTGCGCGCGGGCGATCGGCGCGCTGGGCGTGGCCGTGGCCACCGGGCGGCACAGGGCAGGCGAACTGCGGGAGGCGGGAGCGGACGTCGTCCTCGATGACTTTCGGGATGTGGAGTGGGCGCTGCGCGCGATCTGCAGGGATGGGATTCCGTTTTCGGAAAGGAGCTTTCGGCCGGAACGTTAGGAGGTGATGTGGCGAAGCAGGCCTCGAAGAAGGGTGTGAACAAGTTCTACCTCGGTCTCGGCGTCGTGGCGCTCGCGGGCGGTGGGTGGATCGCCTACACCGCGCTTCGGGGCCCCAACGCTCAGCCGGCGTCGGCCCCGCCGCCGCTCGCGCTCGAGCAGGCAACCCTCCAGGGGGGATATGAGCTAGGGGTGGCGAAGGGCGATCCCGGGGCGCCGCTCGTGGTCCAGGAGTTCGCCGACTATCAATGCCCGGCCTGCGGCCAATTCACGGCACTCACGGCACGGGCGCTGGACGAGCAGTACGTCACGACCGGGAAGGTCTACTGGATCTTCTTCGACTTCCCGATCCAGCACATCCACAGGAACGCGCTCCCGGCCGCGCAGGCGGCCCGCTGCGCCGGCGAACAGGGGAACTACTGGGGGATGCACGACATCCTCTTCGCGCGGCAGCCGGAGTGGTCGAAGGAGGGGAACCCGATCGGGAGGTTCAAGGAGTACGGGAAGGCTCTCGGGCTCGACCCCCGCGCCCTGGAGAGATGTCTCGAGTCGGGCACGTACCGGAACGTCGTTCTTCAGAGTTATGAGCGGGGCGTCCGCCTGGGCGTGGACGCCACGCCCACCTTCTTCATCGGCAGACAGCGCCTCCAGGGCGCGCACCCGTACGAGACGTTCGCTCAGGTGATCGAGACCACGCTGGCGTCGCAGCCGGCCGGTCGATGATGTGGCTGCGGAAGGCGATCGCGTTCCTGGCACTCGGCGGGTTGCTCATCTCCACGTACCTGCTCCTGCACCGGCTCGGCGTGGTCGGCCGGCTCGTCTGCGCCGTGGAGGGGTGTGAGGTGGTGCAGACGTCGCCCTACGCGGTGTTCCTCAGCGTCCCGGTGGCCGGCTGGGGTGTAGCGGGGTATGCGCTCATCCTGGTGATCGCAGCGGCGGGCGCTCAGCCGTCGCTGGCGGAGAGCCGGGGCGTGGCCGGGTCTCTCGCGGTTCTCGGGGGTGCGGGGTTCGCGTTCTCCGGATATCTCACGGCGCTGGAGATCTTTGTGATCAACGCGATCTGCTTCTGGTGCGTGATCTCCTATCTATTGATCAGCGCGATTTTCGTTCTTGCGGCCCTGGACTTGCGGAGGCTGGCGAGGCTGGGGCGGCGGGTCGCGACGTTTTCCGGGACCTAGGGTTCGGAGGCCGGCCGCCGGAGCAGCAAAAGGGCCCGCCGGTCGCATGATCGGCGGGCCCTGTGCGTTCGACCCTGTGGAGGGTTAGTTCGCGGACCAGAAATGCGCTAGCGCCTGCCCGTCGGGGCTCTGGCGCAGCTTCTCGAAGGCGCGGTTCCGGATCTGCCGGATGCGCTCGCGGGTGACCCCGAGCAGCGTCCCGATCTCCTCCAGGGTCATCTGGTCGCCGTCGTCGAGCCCGTAGTACAGCACGAGGATCTTCCGCTCGCGCTCCGTGAGGTAGCTCTCGAACATCTGCTCGAGGAACTGGCGACGGGCTTCCGCCTCCACGTGCTCCTCGATGTCCTCCGTCTCCGTCGCCGCGAACCGCTCGCCGAAGGACGAGGAGTCGCGGTCGGTGCGATCGAGCGGGGCGTCCAGAGAGAGTTCTGCCGACGCCACGCGCCGCAGCGCGCGGATCGTCTCCACGGGCTCGCCCATCTCCCGGGCGATCTCACGGTCCGTCGGCGTGCGGCCGAGCCGCTGCGTGAGCGCCGTCTCCGTGCGCGACAGCTTCACCAGGTTCGAGTTCTGGTTCAGCGGGATGCGCACGGAACGGGTTTGCTCGGCCAGCGCCTGGAGCACCGTCTGGCGGATCCACCAGACCGCGTAGGAGATGAACTTGACCCCCTTGTCGGGATCGAACTTCTTGACCGCCTTCAGCAGTCCCTCGTTCCCGATGCAGACGAGCTCGGCGAGGTTGAGGCCGCGCCCCTGGTACTTCTTTACGTAAGAGATGACGAACCTGAGGTTCGCCGTGACGAGTCGCTCAGCCGCGGACTTGTCACCGGCTCGCGCCCGCCGGGCGATCTCGCGCTCTTCCGCGGGGTCTTCGATGAGGGGGTACTTCTCTACATCACGCAGGTACTGATCAAAAGAGTCGAGCGCCTTTGTGCTGAAGAACATTGCCATGGCGGTTAAGGTCTACCCCGTCACGCAAAAACAGCGAGCCTGCTCAGGTCGAGCCCGCTGTCTCCTAGTGACACAGTCAGTGCGCTCGCGACGTCGGTCGCCCTTCTACGGCCACGGGGCCCCTTCGCCGGCGGCCCCAAGATAATGGTGACACCCGGTCCCGTAAAGTCTTTGCGGGGCTTAACGTTGTAACCCATTATGGCGCCGCGAATTATACGATACACCCCTCCCCCGTAGAGGTTTCGGCGGGCAACCCGGAGACGGCGCGTAAAGACGCCGCGCAGCGGTCTATCAGCCGCGCGTCCTGGGAAGTTTACCCCGCGGCCCCGCTCAGGTGCCCTACCAGGCTCTCAGCCGAAGGCGCGTTCTTGGGGATTAGGAAACGGATTTTCCCGGGATCGCCGACCGTCAGCACGTCGAAGAGGCGCCCGGGAGTCGCACTCGCCTGTCCGCCGGGCACGGCCACGGCCCGCGCACGCCTCATGTCCCGGAAGAGGAAGTAGGCACCCCGGGAGGTGCAGGTGAGCCAGCCGGCGGCAAAGCGCCGGAGACCTGGGAGGTCTCTGGCCACGGCGGGCGCCGCGCGGTTGACCCGCGCTCCCGGCCCCGCGGCGGCCTCGAGGGCGGTCGCGAATCTCGCGGGCAGCGCGTCGAGACCTCGCCAGGCCTGGCCGTGGAAGGGGTACGTGAGGATCGCCCACGCCGCGCGGCGGCCCGCCCGGGCGGCGTTGAGAAGGATCGGCGCCCACGCGAGCGAGAGGACGATCAGGGCGGCGGCGGCGGCGGTGCCGACGCGCGTCCAGGCGGCGGTGGCGGCCGTGATCGCGACGGCCGACGCCTCGGCCGCGGTGGCCGCGATGTTCGCGCGATGCGATGAGGACGAGGTGCGGAGGATGACCGCCAGGCCGGATCGGATCGTGTGGCTCCAGAGGGCCAACCCGCCGCCGATGGCGGCGCTGATCCAGCGCAGATCGGGGCCAAGCTGGGCGACGGCGGCGGCGCCGAGCAGCGCGGCGCCGATCGGGCGGATGCCCGTGTGCACGGAATCGGCCAGGTGGTCGATCCCATCGGTGCGGGCCAGGGTCGCCTCGATGGCGTACAGGGCGACGAGCGGGGCCCACACGACGGGTGCTTCGAGACCGACGAGCCTCGGAGGGAGACTCGTGAGGTCGAAGAGCGCCAGGAGCCCGAGGGTGGCCAGCGTCGCGTACAGGCTCAGCCCGGCGGCGACGCACAGCGCGCAGGTGGAGAGAAGGAGCCAGAGCGGGTCCGTCACAGAAGCTCGTCGAGGTCGAACGTGCGGACGATCGCCGGCGGCCAGGATCCTGCACGGTAGGCCTCTTCGAGACCGAGGAGCTCGTCGCGGGCGCGCGCCGCAGTCTCGGGGTCGAGCCAACCTTCCGCAAGCGCGTGCTCGAACTCCTCCTCGTCCAAGACGCGCGGGGTCCCCGCCCTGGGAAGCCACAGGTCGAGGAAGAGATCGGTGGTCTCCCAGCGGTCGGGCTCGAAGGCCACGGGCGTGATCACGTTGGCGTACAGTCCGGTGAAGGTGCCATCGGCACGGTGGAACCTTCCGATGTCGTGCCACGAGTCGGGGAAGGTGAACCACAGGATCGGGGCGCCTTCTTCGAGGATCGTCTCATCGCCGACCCGCAGCGCGCCGGCGGTGTAGCGCGGCAGGTAGGTGACCTTCACCTCGGGCGCGTCGAGGACGAGGAGCTGCTCGTAGACCTCGTCGCGGTCGGGGGGACGGTGGTAGTGAATCCGGACCTTCGGAAAGGGCCGCTCGCTCATCCGTGGAACCGGCGGCCTTCCCGCGCCATCTCCTCGAGGAGCGGCGCGGGCCGAAGCCGTTCGCCCGCGGTGTCCGCCAGTCGTTTCAGCTGCTCGACGATCGGGCCGACGCCGAGGGAGTCCGCGTAGCGCAGCAGGCCCCCACGGAACGGTGGGAATCCCGTTCCGAGAATCATCGCCGTGTCCACGTCCTCGGGCGCGCCGACGACGCCGTCGGCGAGCGCCCCGGCCGCCTCGTTCACCATGGCCAAGACGAGGCGGGACTGGATGTCCTCCGAGGCCGACCGGGCCGTACCAGCGGTCACGCCTTCGCGGAGCGTTCGCACGATCTCCGGATCGAGGCCGGCAGGCCGATCACCGCGGTACCGGTAGAACCCCAGGCTCCCTTTCTTCCCGAGGCGGCCGCTCGTGAGGATGCGCTCGACAAGCGGAGCGGCCGTGAAGCGTTGTCCGAGTTTCGTTTGGAGCGTGGCGAGCGCATCGCGGGCGATGTCGAACCCGATCTCATCGAGGAGCCGCAGCGGTCCTATGGGCATCCCGAACGACTCCATGGCGGCCTCCAGCGTCCTCGGCTCTACGCCCTCCTGCAACAGGTGGCCGGCCTCCGTGAGATAGGCCCCAAGCACCCTGTTCACCAGGAAGCCGGGCGCATCCGCGACCAGCACCGGAGTCTTGCCGAGCAGGACTCCGACGGCGAACGCCGTGGCGAGTGCCGTGTCGTCGGTGCGTCGGCCTCGTACGAGCTCCAGGAGCGGCATCCGGTGCGCGGGGTTGAAGAAGTGCATCCCGCAGAAGCGCTCGGGGTGACGCAGCGCATCCTGGAGTTCGGTGATGGAGAGCGCGGATGTGTTGCTGGCGATGACGGTCTCGGGTCCGACGCGCTCCTCGATCTCGCGCAGGACCTGTGTCTTCACCTCTCTCTTCTCGACCACGCACTCGATGACGAGGTCGGCGGTCTGGAATCCTGGGTAGTCCACCGCTCCGATGAGGCACTCGAGCCGGCGTTCGAGCTCGTGCGCGGGAAGCCGGCGTCCTGCGCGCGAGAGGAGCTGCCGGGCGCGCCGTATCCCGTCCGCGACGCGCGTCCAATCCACGTCCTTCAGCCGGACCGGGACGCCGCGATACGCGAAGAGCTCGGCGATCCCGGCGCCCATGATCCCGGCGCCGACAACGGCCGCACGGCGCACCTGCCGGGGCGCTGCCGCGGGCGACTGCTTGCGGGCGCGCTCGGTCATCCGGAAGACGGCGATCAGGTTCTTGCAGACGTCGCTCGCCAGGAGTTCGCCGACCGCGTCCGCCTCCAGTCGGAGACCCGTTGCCAGCGGCCGGCCGTATCCCCTGAGGGCCACGTCGAGGGCGCGCAGCGGGGCGGGGTAGTGGCCACGGGTTTCCCGCAGGATCCGGCTTCGGACCGGGGACCGCAGGAAGCGTCGGCCGAGCGGGTTCCCCTCCAGAAGTCGAAGGGGGAGGGGAGGCCGGCGCCGAGGCGGGAACGGACTCTCGCCGCGCGCCAGGGCTTCGGCGCGTCTGGCGATCCAGGCGGCGAAGTTCTCGGCCGGAAGCACCTCGTCCAGGAGGCCCCGCCGCAGGGCATCCCGCGGTCCCACTGTTCGGCCGGCGAGGATGAGGTCGAGACCGCGCGTGAGACCGATGAGGCGCGGGAGACGCGTCGTACCGCCCAGGGCCGGCAGCAGGCCGAGCCGCACCTCCGGCAGGCCGATGGCAATGTCCGGGTTGTTCGCCGCCGCCCGGTAGGTGCAGGCGAGCGCGAGTTCGAGGCCGCCTCCCAGACACGCGCCCGCGATCGCCGCGACGGACGGCACGCCCAGCTCGCTCAGCCGACCGAGGATTCGCTGCCCCTCAGCCGCCACCTCCGATGCCTGGGCGGGCGTCGTGACGGACGCGAGCTCGTTCAGGTCGGCGCCGGCGATGAAGTTGCCGGGCTTGGCGCTCCTCACGACCACCGCGCGGACCTCGCCCGCGCTGACGGCGCCGGCGATCTCCTCCAGCAGGCGCCCGAGCTCGCGCAGCACCGCCACCGTCAGGAGGTTCACCTTCTCGCCCGGCCTGTCGAAGGTGATCCAGGCGACGCGTTCCGCGATCTCGAGGGTCAGGTCGGGAACGCGAGAGGCGACGGCGAGCTGCGCCCGCGCCACGTGGCTAGCCCGTGCGCCGGACGATCATGGCGCCGCCCTGCCCGCCACCGATGCAGAGCGTCGCGAGGCCGACCTCTGCGCCGCGGCGGCGCATGGCCCTGAGGAGCGTGAGCACGATGCGGGTGCCGGAGGAGCCGACGGGGTGCCCCAGCGCGATCGCCCCGCCGTTCACGTTCGTCTTCGCGCGGTCGAGCGCTCCGATCCGTTTCGCACGGCCGAGCTCCTTGCGCGCGAACGCGTCGCTGTCCCACGCGATCTCGTTCGCGATGACCTGGGCCGCGAACGCCTCGTTGATCTCGATGAGGTCCACGTCGGCGAGCGTGATCCGGGCGCGGTCGAGGGCCTTGGGGGTCGCGTAGGCGGGTCCCAGCCCCATGCGCTGCGGGTCGCATCCGGCCCAGGCGTATGTGACGATCTCGCCCAGGGGCTCGATCCCCATCGCGCGGGCCCGCTCGAGGCTCGCGACGAGGACGGCGGCGCCGCCGTCGGTGACGGGGCTCGAGTTCCCCGGTGTGACGGTTCCGTACCGGCGATCGAAGTACGGCCTGAGCGCGGCGAGTTGCTCCAAGGTCTGGTTGGATCTCGGGCCCACGTCCTCGGTCACCGGCGTGCCCTTGGGCCCGGCCGGCACGGGGACGATCTCCTCCGCGAGCGTGGCGCGGGCGAGCGTGGCGCGCTGGTGGCTCTGGAGCGCGAAGCGGTCCTGCTCCTCACGTGCGATGTTGAACTCCCGGGCCAGAACCTCCGCCGTCTCGCCGGTGTTCAGCCCGCAGGTGCGATCCGTGAGGCCCCGCAAGAGCGCAATGATCGGACGGAAATGCCGCGGCCGGAAGCGCGAGGCGGCGACGAGCTTCTGCGCGAGCGTCTTGGCCCGGCGTAGGGCGTTCAGGATCTCGGCGTACTCCTGCTCCCAGAGGAGCGGGATCTGCGACATCGATTCGACGCCGCCGGCGACCACGAGCTCCGCCTGCCCGGCACGCACATGCTCGTACGCCTGCGCGATCGCTTCCATCCCGCTGGCGCAGTTGCGGCAGACCGTGTAGGCCGGGACGGCGTCCGGGATCCGCGCCTCGAGCGCGATCACCCTCGCGATGTTCGCCGCCTCGGCGGGCTGGGCCACGTTGCCGATGATGACCTCGTCCACTTCCTCGGGTCGCACGCCGCAGCGGTCCAGGGTTTCCCGCACGGCGATGCGGCCGAGCTCGTACGCGGGGAGATCTTTGAGGGCGGTGAAGGCCTTCGCGTACGGGGTCCGGTACCCGTCCAGGATGACGACACGCCGTTCGTTCTTCATCGCGGCCCTACAAGAGGGGTCGGAGCTCCGCCGTGTCGCGCGTCAACATCAGGGTGTCCCGGCTCCCTCCGCGAATCTCCACTGGGATGTTGAAATAGAGTTCCTGGAACGGGAGTTCGTAGCGCGTGTAGAGGTACCACCTTCCGTTGCGGACGTTCCTGAAGGTCGCGTAGCCCCCACCGGAGGTCGTGTCCGCGTACGTCTCGCGCTTCAGCGTCTTGGGGAGGCCCTCGGTGATCTCGCCGTACCGTGCGAACGCCTCGTCCTCCCAGGCGAAGCGGACGACCTTGATGGAGTCGGCGCGGGCGCCGTACCGCTTCTGCAGAGCGTCGTAGCTGCGGAACGCCTCATCCTTCGCCCGCGAGAGGGTCCGCTCACGCTGCTCGAGGTCGGTGAAGCGGGTGAACGCCTGGAAGTATTCGCGGCTGCCACGGTCCATCGTTCTCATCCGCTCGCTCAGCTTCAGGAGCTCGTCGCGCACCGCGTTCCACTGCGATTCCGACTGCGTCCAGAGGTCGCGCAACGCCGCCACCGAGTCGCGCTGAACCAGGAGATCCTCCGGGATCTGGGGCTCCGGTGTCGCCGCCTGCCGGGCGAGGGCGTCGAAGATGGAGTCGCGGTTGTACGGCAGGAGCTCGAGCACGAGCTTGTCGATGCCGACCGGGGCGCCCGCTGTGTCGCGTCCGAGGGCAGCCTGCACGACGAGATCTCCCGAACGCTTGCACCCCGCGAGCGGCAGCAGGCAGGCGAGGACGACCGACCAGCGCTTGAGTGTTCCCATGATGCGCTCCCGGGATGGGGTCTACCGCGCGTTGCGAGGCGGGGGCCAACGTAGTCCCGGGCTCGCGCTTTTTCAAGGATTCAAGACGCCGACGGCCCGCGGGCCGCGGCCGTCGGCGTCCGTGATGGAATGAGCGGCGGGCCCGCGGGCCCGCGGGCCCGCGATGTCTCGAATCCTAGTCGGGGATCCCGCTGAGCTCGGAGATCATATGGCTCAGCGGGTCGAGGGGCTTCCCGTCCCTGACGATCTCGTAGTGCAGGTGCGGCCCGATGCTGATCCCCGTGCTGCCGACGAGGGCGATACGGCTGCCGCGCTCGACTCGCTGGCCGCGCCGCACGAGGATCTTCTCACAGTGGGCGTACCGGGTCCTGTATCCGTAGCCGTGGTCGATCTCCACCGTGAGGCCGAAGCCCGGCCGCCACCCCACGTACGTGACCGTGCCCGCCGCGGCGGCCATGATCGGGGTCCCGCGCGCCGTGGAGATGTCGATCCCCTCGTGTGGCCGCCGAACGTTCAGGATCGGGTGGGCCCGGCTGTAGCTGAAGAGGGAGGCCAGGAACCCGTGCGTGGGCACGATGGAGGGCGTCGCCTGGAGGCGCTCCCGATGTTGCTCCATCGCCCGTGTCGCTTCGGCGAAGCTGGCATTCAGAAGTTGCGCGCGTCGGAGCAGCGTATTCAGGTCATACGTGGCGGAGAAGATCTGCTCCGCGAGCCTGGGGTTCTTTTCGCGGAGCGGGGACGTCTCCAGCGCTTCCGTCCCCGGTCCGCCGATCCCGACCTTCTCCACGTCAGGGTCCAGGCTGGGCAAGCCGGCGAGGAGCCGGTACTGCTCGTCGCGCCGGCGCAGCTCCTCAAGCGAACCGGAGAGCTCGGCGAGCTTCTCCTTCGTGCGCTCGAGGTGTGCGTTCAGGATCTTGCTCTCCTCGACGAGACGTTCCTGCCGCACCTCCTGGCCCAGCTTCAGGAAGAAGCCGACCGAGAACGCGACCAGGGAGGCGAAAACGGCCGTGGCGAAGCCCCCGGCCCAGCGGAACGCGCGCGGGGATATCCGGAGCGTCCGGACCTTCCGGTCCGGACCGGGGATCACCATGAGCGTCCATGGCGCCTTTTTCATCCCCGGGTCCTCCTGGTTTCACGGTGAGCACATCGGGGCCGCGGAGAAGGCGGCCGGGCCGCCGCAGACCGCGGCCTACGTTTGAGCGACTGCTGCTAGGGTCTGGCTGGAATCGAAGCGCGCCCAGGTTAGGCGGTGGAGGTTGGGTCTGTCAAGCGCCCGCCGGCGAGCCGACCCCGGTGCATCGACGGATGCAAGCCCCGTACCGGCCCCCCCCGGCCCCCCCCGGGCCGGCCATCCCTGCACCGCTCTGGCAGTTGCCCGGGTCCTCTAACCCTCCTTTGTAAGGCGGGCCGCTGCAAGGGTTGCCCGGGGTCTGAAAAGGTTACGCCGCGCTCGGCGGCTTGGGGAAGAGCACGGGGCCGACCCGCACGCGCCCGCCGCCCACATCCGGGTCGCCGTAGGTTCCCAGGTCCGGCGGCGGTCCCTCCCTTCCGCTGATCGCGGTCCAGAGCTCCTGCGTCTTGGACGGCATGAAGGGCGTGAGGAGGATCGCCACGCGAGCGAGCAGCCGCGCCAGCCCCCCGATGACCTCGTCGAGTTTGGCGGCGTGGGACGGCTCCTTCGCCAGGTTCCACGGAGCGCTCTCCTCTACGAACGCGTTCCCGACGTCCACGAGCCGGAAGCTCGCGGCCAGCCCCTCGTGCAGGAGATCCGCGTCCATCGCCGAGCGATAGCGCTCGAGGACTTCGAACGCGACGTGTTCGAGGGCATCCGCCGACGCCCGGGGCGTGAAGCCGTGGCGGTAGCGCTGGATCATGTTCACGGTTCGGTTGGCCAGGTTCCCCAAGTCGTTCGCGAGATCGGCCACGTAGCGCTCGTCGAACCGCGCCCAGCTGAAGGCACCGTCGCCGTCCCAGGGCACCTCGCGCAGCAGGAAGTAGCGGAGAGGATCCGGGCCGTAGCGATCGATGGCCGAGTCGAGGGTGATCACGACACCCGCGGACTTCGAGAGCTTCGTCCCGCCCCACGTGACGTAGCCGTGCGCCCACACCCGGCGTGGCAGCTCCACGCCCGCGGAGAGGAGCATGGCGGGCCACACGATGCAGTGAAAGCGCGTGATCCCCTTGCCGACGACGTGCAGATCGGCGGGCCACCATTCGCGGTAGCGCTCGTCGGGGTAGCCGACCGCGGAGAGGTAGTTCGTGAGCGCGTCGAACCACACGTACACGGTGTGGTCCCGGTCACCGGGGAAGGCGATCCCCCACGGGAACCGGGCCCGCGAGACCGAGATGTCCTGGAGCCCCTCGAGGAGAACGTTGCGCACCTCGTTCCTCCGGATCTCCGGCTCCACGAACTCCGGCCGCTCGTCCAGCCACCGCAGGAGCGGATCGCGGTAGCGGGACAGGCGAAAGAAGTAGTTCTCCTCCCGGGTCCACGTGACCTCGCGGCCGGGGTGCTCCGGGCAACGGCCGTTGACCAGGTCCTTCTCCTGCTTGAACGCCTCGCAGCCCACGCAGTAGTGGCCCTCGTACACCCCCGGTGTGATGTCGCCGTTGTCCGCCATGCGCCGGAGGAGCGCCTGGACCGCGGGCGCGTGCCGCGGCTCGGTCGTTCGAATGAAATCGTCGTACGCGATCCCGAGACGGTCCCACGCGCGGCGGAAGTGTTCCACCATGCGGTCCACGAACTGCTGCGGGTCCACGCCCCGCTCCTGCGCGGCCTGCAAGACCGTCTGCCCGTGCTCGTCGGTCCCCGTCACGAAGCGGACGTCGTCGCCGAGGAGCCGGTGGTAGCGCGCGATGGCGTCCGCGCCCACCTTCTCGAACGCGTGCCCGAGATGCGGCTCGGCGTTGCAGTAGTCGATCGCGGTCGTGATGTAGAACTTCCCCATGGGCGCGTGGCTCGGCGGGCCGGCGGCGGCGGCTCGGATCCTGTGGAGGTTCGCTATGTCTTGAGCCGGGCCGCCTCGAGTTCGCGGTTGAGCTCCTCGAGGCTCAGGACCCGGATCTCACCTTCCGCGCTCTTCAGCGAGATCCGTTCGTTGAAGATGTCGTGCGTGACGACGGTCTCCTCCCCGCGGCTCGTCTGGACCACCTTGCCGAGCCGCGGCACCCGCTTGCGCGCCTGGACGTAGTGCTCGTGCTCGTAGCGGAGGCAGCACATGAGGCGCCCGCAGGGCCCGGAGATCTGCGACGGGTTGAGCGACAGGTTCTGGTCCTTGGCCAGCTGGAGCGTCACGGGCTTGAGCTCCGGCAGCCAGTTCGAGGAGCAGAGCTCACGGCCGCAGCGCCCGACCCCATCCAGTCGCCGCGCCTCGTCGCGGACACCGATCTGGCGGAGCTCGATCCGGGTGTGGAAGGTGCTCGCCAGCTGGCGGACGAGTTCCCGGAAGTCGACCCGCTTCTCGGCCGTGAAGTAGAGCGTGAGCTTGTTGCGGTCCCATTGCCACTCGGCGTCGGTGATCTTCATGGAGAGGCCGTGCTGCTCCGCGAGCTCGCGCGTCTTGCCCCGGACCGCAGGCTCCTCCTCGCGGCGTAGCGCGAGGGCGCGCTCCACGTCCGCGGGCGCGCCGCGGCGCAGCACTCTTTTCGGCGGCTCGGACAGCTCGCGCCCGCAACGCTCGCACTTGCTCTCCGCCAGCCGGTCGAGGGCGGTCACGACGCCGAGATCCATGCCGCGCTCCGCCTCCACGACGACGTACTCGCCTCTGTGCAGCGGCGGCTCGATCCGCGCATGGAAGTATTCCCGGCGCTTCCCCTTAAACAGGACCTCGACCACCTGGGGCGGCGGGACCGCGACCGCCAGGGGCACGGGCTCGGTCATGCCTCCACCTCCGTCCACGACCCCATGCGCCGGTACTTGGCGTACCGGGTCTCCAGGAGCTCGTCGATCGGCATGTGCGACAGCTCGTCGAGGTGATGGGCCGCCGCTTCCCGGAGCGTCTGCGTGGCCGCGTCCCAGTCGCGGTGCGCGCCGCCCGGCGGCTCGGCCAGGATCTCATCGACGACCCCCAGCTCGTGGAGGTCCGGGGCCGTCAGCTTCAGGGACGCCGCCGCGCGCGCCGTGGCCTCCGGCGTCGTCTCGCGGAAGAGGATGGAGGCGCAGCCCTCGGGGCTGATCACCGAGTACATGGCGTTCTCGAACATGAGGACGCGGTCGGCCAGGGCGATCCCGAGCGCGCCGCCGGATCCCCCCTCGCCGATGATGACCGAGACGATCGGGGTCTCCAGGATCGCCATGACCAAGAGGTTGCGCGCGATCGCCTCCGCGATCCCGCGCTCCTCGGCGCCGATCCCCGGATAGGCGCCCGGCGTGTCGATGAGCGTGATCACGGGCCGGCGGAACTTTTCCGCGAGCCGCATGAGCCGGAGCGCTTTGCGGTAGCCTTCCGGGTGCGCCATCCCGAAGTTGCGCAGGAGGTTCTCCTTGATGTTCCGGCCCTTCTGCTGTCCCAGGACCATGACGGTGCGGCCGTCGAGCCGCGCCCATCCGCCGACGACCGCGGGGTCGTCGCGGAAGCCGCGATCGCCGTGCAGCTCGATGAAGTCCTGGAAGGCGCGTGCGATATAATCCAGCGTGTACGGCCGCTGCGGGTGCCGCGCCACCTGCACGCGCTCGATCGGCGTGAGCTCCCTGTACGTCTCCTCACGCAGCCCTTCGAGCTTCTTCTCGAGGTCGCGGATCTCCGCGGAGAGATCGAGCCCGCGCCCGGCGGCGAGCTGGCGCAGCCGCTCGATCTGGCGCTCCAGCTCCGCGATCGATCTCTCGAACTCCAGGGGTTGAGCACTCACCATCGGGGCTTCATCTCTGGGGCGCCGTCGCGTCGGGCGCAACCCCGACCGGTTGGCCGTTCCGCAGGCGCACGAGTTCGACCCGGTCGGGTCCGAGGAGCTTTCGCAGGCCGTCCAGGAGCTCGGGCCGGGGCGTGACCTGGAAGCGGCGGGAGCGGAGGTGCACGCCGCCGGGCTCGTCGTTCTCCCAGGCGACGAGGATCGGCGCGGGCCCCGGGTGCTGAGCGAAGAGCGCGCGGGCGCGGACGAGGGTGTCCCGCTCGGCCATCTCGGTCCGGCGAAGCCGTACGCACACGCCGATCTCGCCGGACCCGTAGGCGGAGGCGAGCGGCAGCGCGGCATCGAGATAGAGGGGCGGGCTCTCCTCCTCGCGGCCCGAGACCGTCCCGCGGAGCAGCACCGGCTGCCCGCTCGTGAGGAGGTCGCGGTTCCGCGTCCAGGCGTCGCGGAACGCGAGCACCGTCGCCGTGCCGTGGAAGTCCTCCACGGTGAGGCGCGCCCACTCCGTTCCGTCCTTGCGGGAGATCTGGCGCGAGACCTCGGTGACCACGCACGCGAGCTCGACCTTGCGCTCGCGGTACGCCGGCAGCGTCGCCGTGTGCAGCTGCCGCGCGAAGACCTCCACGAGCTCGCGATCGGCCTCCAGCGGGTGCCCCGAGATGTAGAACCCGACGAGCGCCTTCTCGCGGTCGAGCTTCTCGCGCTCGGACCACGGTACCACGTCGGGAAGCGGAGGCGCCGGCCGCACGAGACCGCCCCCGGCCGACTCGCCGAAGAGCGAGACCTGGCCCACCTCCGCCTCCCGCTGCCGCAGCTGCGCTTCCGCGAGGGTGGCGTCCAGCGCGGCCAGGAGCTGGGCCCGGTGCCCGAAGCCCTCGAACGCCCCCGCCCCGATCAGCGCCTCCAGCGCGCGCTTGTTGTTCAGCCGCAGATCGACGCGCGTGCCGAAGTCGAAGAGGGAGGGGAAGGGCCCGCCCGCCGCCCGCGCCCGCAAAATCGAATCGATGGCGGCGCGGCCCACGCCGCGGATGGCACCCAGCCCGAACCGGATCGTGTTCTCGTCCACGACGGTGAACTTGTAGCCCGACTCGTTGACGTGAGGTGGTAGGACACGCAGGCCGAGCGCCCGGCACTCCCCGATCGTGCCCACGACCTTGTCCGTGTTCCCGATCTCGCTCGACAGGAGCGCGGCCATGAATTCGGCGGGGTGGTGCGCCTTGAGCCACGCGGTGCGGTACGAGAGAACGGCGTAGCTGGCGGAGTGCGCCTTGTTGAAGCCGTAGCGGCCGAAGGTCTCGAGGAGCGAGGCCACTTCGCGGGCGATCCGCCGGTCGATCCCACGGCCCACACAGCGCTCGACAAACCTGTCGAGCTCCTGCCGGATGAGCACGGGGTCCTTCTTCCCCACGGCCTTCCGCAGGACGTCGGCTTCGGCCAGCGAGAAGCCCGCCATCACGTTCGCGACGCGCATCACCTGTTCCTGGTACGTGATGACGCCGTAGGTGTCGCCGAGGATCTCCCGGAGGCTCTCGTGCGGGTACGTGATCGGCTCGAGGCCGCGCTTGCGGCGGATGTAGACGTCCGCCATCCCCGAGTCGAGCGGTCCCGGCCGGATGAGCGCGTTGACCGCGATGAGGTCGTCGAACCGGTCGCAGCGCATGGTCCGCAGCTTGTCGGTGGCGAGCGCGGACTCGAACTGGAAGACGCCGGCGGTCTGGCCGGCGGCGAGCATGCGGTAGACCTCGGGATCGTCCAGGCCGATGTCGTCCCAGTCGATGGCGATCCCGTGGCGCTCCCGGATCCCCTCGCTGGCGTCGTGGATGACGGTGAGGGTCTTGAGGCCCAGGAAGTCGAACTTCAGCATCCCGGCCTGCTCGAGGCTCACCATGTCGTACTGCGTGATGACGGCGAGCTCCACGCCGGCCGCCGCTCCCCCCGCTCCCCCCGCTCCCCCCGTCGCCGCCTCGAAGTTCCCTGCCGCCACTGCGCTCGCCGCTGCTCCCCCCGCCGATCCCCCGCCGGTTCCTCCGCCCGCTCCCCCCGCGCCCCGGGTCGGCGCTGTGAGGATCGGCACGTAC
>JACQVD010000097.1 GCA_016209945.1 Gemmatimonadota bacterium | reverse complement strand
TGGAAGCCGTTTGCGGCGGTCTCCCCAATCTGGAGAAGCACTGCGAGAACGTTCAGGCCTTCGGGGTCCCGGCCGTTGTCGCTCTGAATTGTTTCCCCGGCGACACGCGGGCGGAAGTGGACGCCGTCGCTCGCCACTGCGAGGAGCGCGGGATCACGTGCGCGGTGGCCGAGGTCTTCGAGCGGGGAGGCGCCGGCGGGGAAGATCTGGGACGGGTCGTCCTGGAGATGCTGGAGCGGCGGTCCTGCCGGTTCCGCTTCCTGTACGATCTCGATCGGCCGATCAAGGAGAAGATCGAGACGATCGTTCGCGAGATCTACGGAGGCGAGGGTGTGGAGTACACGCCGAAGGCCGAGCGGGCGATCGCGGAGCTCGAGACGATCGGGCTCGGCTCCACGCCGGTCTGCATGGCGAAGACGCAGTACTCGTTGAGCGACGATCCGACGCGCCTGGGCCGGCCACGCGGCTTTCGCATCACCGTGCGCGACGTCGTCCCGGCGGCGGGGGCGGGGTTCGTGGTCGCGATGGCGGGCGACATCCTGACGATGCCGGGCCTCCCGAGGGTGCCCGCGGCGACCCGCATGCGCGTCTCACCCGACGGGCGGATCGAAGGGCTGTTCTGAGCAAGGCCGGGAAGAACCCGTTCTCCCCGAGGTGCCCGCCGGGTGCCGCCAGCGGCATCTTCGCGTGGGCGCGGGACGCCGGTGCTCGCTACGCGACCACGAGGTTCAGCAGCCGGTCCGGCACAAAGATCGCCTTCCGGATCTCCTTGCCGTCCAGGTAGCGGCGGACGTTCTCGTGGGCGAGCGCCGCCGCCTTCACGGCCTCCTCGGAGGTCCCGCGCGGCATCCGGAGCGTCGCCCTTACCTTCCCGTTCACCTGGACGACGAACTCCACCTCCTCCGCCATCGCCTTCCTGGGATCGTAGCGCGGCCACCTCGCCGTCCGGAAGATCGAGGGCTTCCGGCCGAGCATCGCCCACAGCTCCTCGGCGATGTGCGGCGCGTAGGGTGCCAGGAGGACGACGAGCGGCTCGATCTCCTTCCGCCGCACGGTCCGGCCGCCTGCACGGACCTCGTTCAGGTACTCCATCATCGCGGCGATCGCGGTGTTGTACTGGAGCGTCTCCGTGTCCTCCGTCACCTTCTTGATCGTGTGGTGCATCCGGTGCTCGATGTGCGGGTCGAGCGGGCTACGGTCACGATCGCTCGCCGCCTGCACGACGCTGTCCCACACGCGGTTCAGGAATCGGTAGACACCCGGGATGTCGGAGTCGCGGAAGTCACCGCCCTCCTCGTACGGGCCCAGGTACATGAGGTACAGCCGCAGCGTGTCCGCGCCCCAGCGCTCGCAGTACTCGTCTGGGGCGACGACGTTGCCACGGCTCTTCGACATCTTGGCGCCCTCGCGGATGAGGAGCCCGTGCTTCCGGAAGCGCTTGTACGGCTCCTCGAAGGGGAGGTATGCGAGGTCGTGCAGCGCCATGGTGACGAACCGCGAGTACAGGAGATGCAGCACGGCGTGCTCCTCGCCGCCGATGTAGGCGTCCACGGGGAGCCACTTCCGGGTGCGCCGCGGATGGAAGGGGAGGCTCCTGTAGTCGGTCGTTGGGTACCGGAGGAAGTACCACGCCGAGTCGAGGAACGTGTCCGACACATCGGTCTCGCGCCGCGCGTTCCCTCGACACTTGGGGCAGCGGGCCTGGTAGAAGCGCCTCGACCGAGCAAGGGGGCCGATACCCGATTCATCCGGCTTGAACTTCCGCACGTAGGGGAGGCGCACTGGCAGGTCCTTCTCCGGGACGGGGACGATGCCGCAACTCTCGCAGTAGATGATCGGGATCGGCGGCCCCCAGTATCGCTGCCGCGAGATGCACCAGTCGTGCAGGCGGTAGCTGACGCCGAGCTTCCCGCGCCCGATCTCTTCGAGCCAGCGGGTGATGGCGGGACGTGCCTCCTCGGAGCGCATCCCGTTAAACCGGCCCGACTGGACCAGCACACCCTCACCCACGTAGGCGGCCTCGAGAGCCGTGGGCGGCGTCTCGCGGTATCGTCCTCGCGCCTCCTCGGGCGACTCGCCCTCCCGCCCAGGGAAGATGACCTCGCGGATCTCGAGCCCGCGGCGCTGCGCGAACTCGAAGTCCCGCTCGTCGTGCGCCGGCACGCCCATGATGGCGCCGGTCCCGTACTCCATGAGGGCGTAGTCGGCGATCCAGATCGGGATCCTCTCGTTCGTGCCCGGGTTGATCGCGTGCCCGCCGGTGAAGACGCCGGTCTTCTCGCGCGCCGCGCCTGCCTTGCGTCGCTGCACGAGATCCATCGCAGCCACGCGGGTGAGGTATGCCTGGACCGCTGAACCCTGCTCTGCCGTCGCGACCGTGGGCACGAGGGGGTGCTCAGGGGCCAGCACGAGGAACGTGGCACCAAAGAGCGTGTCG
>JACQVD010000007.1 GCA_016209945.1 Gemmatimonadota bacterium | reverse complement strand
GGCTACACCCACATCGAGCTCATGCCGATCACGGAGCATCCCTTCACGGGCTCGTGGGGATCTCAGACGATCGGCTACTTCGCGCCGACGAGCCGCTACGGGACGCCGCAGGACTTGATGCACCTCGTGGACACCCTGCACCAGCACGAGATCGGCGTCATCCTCGACTGGGTTCCGTCCCACTTCCCCACCGACGAGCACGGGCTCGGATACTTCGACGGCACGCACCTGTACGAGCACGCGGACCCGCGGAAGGGACTCCACCCGGACTGGAACAGCTTCATCTTCAACTACGGGCGGAACGAGGTCTGGAGCTTCCTCCTCTCGAGCGCGCTCTTCTGGCTCGATTGCTACCACGCCGACGGGCTGCGCGCGGACGCCGTCGCCTCCATGCTCTACCTCGACTACTCCCGGAAAGAGGACGAGTGGATCCCGAACGCATACGGGGGGCGTGAGAACCTGGAGGCGATCTCGCTCCTCCGGCGCCTGAACGAGGAGGTCTATCGCGCTCACCCGGACGTCTTCACGGTCGCCGAGGAGTCCACGGCGTGGCCGATGGTCTCGCGGCCGACGTACGTGGGCGGCCTCGGGTTCGGCTGCAAGTGGGACATGGGGTGGATGCACGACACGCTGACCTACATGTCGAAGAACCCGATCCACCGGAAGTACCACCACAACGAGCTCACCTTCCGGATGATCTACGCCTTCACGGAGAACTTCATCCTCCCCCTCTCCCACGACGAGGTCGTGCACGGCAAGGGGCCGCTCCTCGGCAAGATGCCCGGCGACGACTGGCAGAAGTTCGCAAACCTCCGCCTCCTCCTCGGCTACCAGTACGCGCAGCCGGGGAAGAAGCTCCTCTTCATGGGCGGCGAGTTCGGCCAGCGGCGGGAGTGGAACCACGAGGAGAGCCTCGACTGGCACCTGCTCGAGTACGCGCCGCATCAGGGCGTCCAGAAACTCGTGGACCACCTAAACACGCTGGTTCGTGACGAGCCGGCGCTGCACGAACTCGACTGCGATCCCGCCGGCTTCGAGTGGATCGATGGGAGCGACTACGCGCACAGCGTGCTCGCCTTCCTGCGCAAGGGAAAAGGCGAGAGCGACGTCGTGCTCGTCGTGTGCAACTTCACGCCGGTGCCGCGTCACGACTACCGGGTCGGCGTCCCTCGCGGCGGCGCGTGGAGGGAGATCCTGAACAGCGACGCCCCGGAGTACGGCGGGAGCGGCCAGGGCAACGCGGGCGCTGTGCAAGCGGCGTCCATCCCCTGGCATGGTCGGGCGTATTCGCTGAACCTGACGCTTCCCCCGCTCGCCGTCCTGTTTCTCAAGCCTGCGGCTTCCGGGTGACCGGCAGCGCGGTTCAACGGCTCGCGTGTCTCCCGCGATAGAACAGGACGTTCGCCTGGGTGCCACGGTTCTTGGCGCGGCGCGCTGCCGGTTCACCGTCTGGGCCCCGCGCGCGCAGCGCGCCGAGGTCCATATCCTCGGCCCGCAGGAGCGCCTGGCGCCGCTTTCGCCCGGAGAGCGCGGCTACCACACGGGCGTCCTGGAAAACGTGGAGCCGGGCACGCCCTATCTCTATCGCCTCGACGGCGCGATCGAGCGCCCCGACCCGGCATCCCGCTTCCAGCCACGGGGAGCGCACGGGCCCTCTGCCGTCGTGGACCTGCACGCCTTCGCGTGGGGCGACGCCGGCTGGCGCGGCATCGCGCTGGAGGAGTGCATCTTCTACGAGCTCCACATCGGCACCTACACGCCCGAGGGGACGTTCGACGCGATCATCCCACGCCTCGACGAGCTGGGCGGTCTCGGCGTGACCGCGATCGAGCTCATGCCCGTCGCGCAGTTCGTGGGAGACCGCAACTGGGGCTACGACGGCGTCCGGCCGCACGCGGTGCAGAACTCGTACGGCGGGCCGGAGGGGCTCCAGAGGCTCGTCGATGCCTGCCACCGCCGGGGCCTCGCCGTCGCCCTGGATGTCGTGTACAACCACATCGGCCCCGAGGGGAACCACCTGGCCGACTTCGGGCCGTACTTCAGCGATCGCTACCGCACGCCGTGGGGTCCCGCGATGAACTTCGATGGCCCGCACAGCGACGAGGTGCGGCGCTTCTTCATCGAGAACGCGCTCGACTGGATCACCGAGTTCCACATCGACGCCCTGCGGCTCGACGCGCTCCACGCCATCTGCGACCTCTCGGCGCGGCCCTTCCTCGAGGAGCTGGCGATCGCCGTTCACGAGCGCGCAAGCGACCTCGGCCGTCGGGTGCACCTGATCGCCGAAAACGAGCGGAACGACTCGAGGTTTCTGCGGCCGCGGGAACTGGGCGGGTGCGGGCTCGACGCCCAGTGGAACGACGACTTCCACCACGCCTTGCACGCGCTCCTGACGGGCGCGCGGGTCGGGTACTACCAGGACTTCGGCGAGCTGGCGCATCTTGCGACGGCGTGGCGGGAAGGCTACGTGTATTCCGGGCAGTACTCCCGCTACCGCCGGCGCCGGCACGGCAACAGCGCACGGGATCTCCCGGCTCATCAGTTCGTGGTCTTCTCCCAGAACCATGACCAGGTGGGGAACCGCCCGCACGGCGAGCGGCTGAGCACGCTCGTCTCCTTCGAAGCGTTGAAGCTCGCCGCCGGGAGCGTTCTCCTGTCGCCCTTCGTTCCGCTGCTCTTCATGGGGGAGGAGTACGCGGCACCGGCACCGTTTCACTACTTCGTGAGCCACGCCGACCCGACGGTGATCGAGGCTGTGCGGCGCGGCCGGCGTGAGGAGTTCGCGGGGTTCGGCTGGGAGGAAACAGAGGTCCCGGATCCCCAGGCCCAAGAGACGTTCCTGCGCTCCAGGCTGGACCAGGCGCGGGAGCGGGGCGGGCGCCACCGCGTTCTGCGCGAGTTCTACAGGGAGCTCATTCGGCTCCGGAAAACGGTTCCGGCGCTGGCCTCGCTGAGCAAGGAGCGGATGCAAGTCACGACCTCCGAGTCCGAGGACGGCCTCCTGTGCGCGCGTCGATGGGCGGAGGGGAGCGAGGTCTTCGCCGCGTTCCATTTCGGGGCGGATCACGCAACGGTTCGGCTGACGCTCCCGGCCGGCACGTGGCACAAGCGCCTGGACTCCGCGGAGGAGCGATGGCTCGGGACCGGCAGCGCCCTCCCCGTGTCCCTGGAGTCCGAGGGCGAACTCGAGGTCAGGTTCAGCCGCCAGTCCGTGGCGCTCTTCGAGAGGGCACGCTAGCGGGCGCCATGGAACGCTACGTCTGCATCCACGGCCACTTCTATCAGCCGCCGCGCGAGACCCCGTGGCTCGAGGCGATCGAGCTCCAGGACTCGGCATACCCCTACCACGATTGGAACGAGCGCATCACGGCCGAGTGCTACGAGCCGAACGCGGCCTCGCGGATCCTCGACGCCGAGCGGCGTATCGTCCAGATCGCGAACAACTACGCGAAGATCAGCTTCGACGTCGGGCCCACGCTTCTCCACTGGATGGAGGCGAAGGCGCCGGAGGTCTATCGCGCGATCCTCGACGCCGACCGGGAGAGCCGCGAGCGGTTCTCGGGACACGGCTCCGCGCTCGCCCAGGTCTACAACCACATGATCATGCCGCTGGCCAACCCGCGCGACAGACGCACGCAGGTCGCGTGGGGGATCCGCGACTTCGAGCATCACTTCGGGCGCGCGCCCGAGGGGATGTGGCTCCCCGAGACCGCCGTGGAGCTGGAGACGCTGGACATCCTCGCCGAGTTCGGGATCCAGTTCACGATCCTGGCGCCCCACCAGGCGCGCAGGGTTCGCAGGATCGGGGCCCGCACCTGGCAGGACGTGACCGAGGCGACGCTCGACCCCACGATGCCTTACCAGGTCCGGCTCCCCTCAGGCCGCGCGCTCGGGCTCTTCTTCTACGATGGCGCGATCGCGCGGGCCGTCGCGTTCGAGGGCCTCCTCTCGAGTGGCGAGCATTTCGCGGCGCGGCTCCTGGGTGCTTTCTCGAACGCGCGCAGCTGGCCGCAGCTCGTACACATCGCCACGGACGGCGAGACGTACGGCCACCACCACCGCCACGGCGACATGGCGCTCGCCTACGCGCTTCACCACATCGAATCGAACGCGCTGGCGCGGCTGACGAACTACGGCGAGCACCTCGAGCACCACGCGCCCACCCATGAGGTGGAGATCGCCGAGAACACGTCCTGGAGCTGCGCGCACGGCGTCGAGCGCTGGCGCAGCGACTGCGGGTGCCGCACAGGAGGGGAGCCCGGCTGGAACCAGGCGTGGCGCGCGCCGCTGCGTCAAGCGCTCGACTGGCTCCGCGACACGCTGGCGCCGCTCTACGAGCAGCGCGCCCGCGAGCTCCTGCGCGACGCGTGGGCGGCCCGCGACGACTACGTGCGCGTCATTCTCGACCGGTCATCGGAAAGCGTCGATCGGCTGCTCGAGGCGCACGCCGCCCGCCCGCTCAGCGAGCCTGAGACGACCACGGCCCTCAGACTGCTGGAGCTCCAGCGCCATGCCATGCTCATGTACACGAGTTGCGGCTGGTTCTTCAACGAGCTCTCGGGGATCGAGACGGTGCAGGTCCTCCAGTACGCGGGGCGGGCCGTGCAGCTGGCGGAGGAGCTGTTCGGCGACCGGACGGAGTCTGAGTTCCTAGAGCGCCTCGCGCAGGCGAAGAGCAACGTCCCGGTGCACCGCGACGGCGCGCGGCTCTACGAAAGGTTCGTGAAGGCCGCGATGGTCGATCTCCGCAAAGTCGCGGCCCACTACGCGCTCTCCTCGCTCTTCGAGGAGTACCCGGAGACGGCGCGCATCTACTGCTACAGCGTCGGGCGCGAGGACGAGAAGAGCCTGGAGGCCGGGCGGGCCAGGCTCTCGTTCGGGCGCGCGCGGATCACATCCGAGATCACGGGGGAGTCGGGGAGGCTGACGTACGGGGTCCTCTACTTCGGGGACCACAATCTCAACGGGGGGGTCCGCGAATTCCGCGATGACGAGGCGTATCGCGCGATGGCGGAGCAGTTGACCGGCGCCTTCGCGCGCGCCGATTTCGCGGAGATCCTCCACCTCCTGGAGACGCACTTCGGCACGCACACCTATTCCATCCGCACGCTGTTCCGCGACGAGCAGCGGAAGATCCTCGACCTCATTCTCGAGTCCACGCTGAGCGAGACCGAGGCGAGTTATCGTCAGGTGTACGAGCATCACGCACCCCTCATGCGCTTCGTCGCGGACCTCGGGATCCCGCTCCCGCGGGCGTTCCACATGACGGCGGAGTTCATGGTGAACACGAACCTGCGGAGCGCGCTCCAGGAGGAGACGCCCGACACGGAGCGCATCCAGGCGCTCCTGGAGGAAGCGGAGCGGTGGAACGTGGCGCTCGACGCCGCCGGGTTGGGCTACGCGCTCGAGCAGAGCCTTGAGCGCATGGCGGAGCGGTTCCGCGCGAGCCCGTCCGAGTTCGTGCTCCTCCAGAACCTCGTGGCCACCGTGGGCCTCGCCCGCTCGCTGCCGTTCGAGGTGGACCTCTGGAAGGCGCAGAACGTCTGCTACGAGATGCTCCGGAGGGTCTATCCCGGGATGCGGGCCAGGGCCGACCGGGGCGACGAGGAGGCGAAACGCTGGGTGGAGGCCTTCGCGACCCTGGGCGATCGCCTCTCCGTTCGCGTCCTTTGAAGACCGCGGGACCCGGGCGCGCGTAGGTCCGTTACCAGGGTGTCCTCAGACCTGTAGGCGCGTGGCCGTCCACGGTGCATGGAGGGAAGCATGAATCGGAACATCCTTGGCTTCGCCCTCATGGCGATCGCTTTTCCGCTCGTGCCCACCACGGGGGTCGCCGCGCAGCGCTCCTCCTCCGACGCGAGGCTGGCCGCACTGGGCGACCTGAGCCAGTCGTTCGAGGCCCTGTCGGAGCGGGTGAGCCCTGCCGTCGTGCAAATCCTCGCGGTCGGGTACGCGCTCTCCACGGAGAGAGACGCGCCAGGTGCGGGCCTCCTGATCCGGCGGCGCGTGACCGGTTCGGGCGTCGTACTGGACCCCGACGGATACATCGTGACGAATGCCCACGTCGTGGAGGGCGCCGATCGGATCCAGGTGCAGTTTCCGGTGCGCGTCGCAGACGTGCCGCCGGCACGCTCGATCCTCAGGCCGCGGGGCAGGACCGTTGGCGCCCAGATCGTGAACGTGGACCGCGAGACGGACCTCGCCGTCCTGCGGGTCGTCGAGCGGGGCCTGCCGCACCTCGCGCTGGGCGATTCCGACGAGCTGAGGAAGGGTCACGTCGTGTTCGCCTTCGGTAGCCCGGCCGGTCTCGAGAACTCGGTGACGTTGGGGGTGGTGAGCGCGGTTGCCCGGCAGCTCCGATCCGACGACCCGATGATCTACATCCAGACGGACGCGCCCATCAATCCGGGAAGCAGCGGCGGGCCCCTCGTGGACGTGCGCGGTCGCGTGGTCGGGATCAACACGTTCATCCTGACACAGTCCGGCGGGAGCGAAGGGATCGGCTTCGCGGTCCCCAGCAACATCGTCCGCAACGTGTTTCAACAGATCAAACTGACGGGGCGGGTCGAGCGCGGAGAGATCGGCGTGCACAGCCAGACGATCACTCCCGTCCTCGCCGAAGGACTGGCGCTCCTACATGACTGGGGGGTCGTTCTCGGCGATGTCTTTCCAGGCTCTCCGGCCGAGCGAGCCGGGCTGCGGGTGGGCGACCTCATCCTCACGCTGGACGGGAAAGTCATGGAGAACGGCCGGCAGTTCGATGTGAACCTCTACCGCCGGGCGCCCGGCGACGTCGTCACGCTGGGAGTCCTTCGCGGTGCCGATACGCTGACGGTTCGGGTATGGGTGGTGGGCCGGCCGGTGGATCTCGACGCCTATCTCTCGCGGAAGGTCACGCCCGAGGAGAACCTCGTCCCCAAGTTGGGCGTCCTCGCCGTGGACTTGGACGACGGGGTGCGCGCCTTTCTGCCTCCGCTGAGGGGACGGGCCGGTGCTGTCGTCGTGGCCCGAGCGACTGATGCGTCTTCGCGCGAAGGGGGACTACTCCGCGGCGACGCGATCTACTCCATCAACGGGAAGCCGGTCGCAGGGGTGGAGCAACTTCGCGCCGCCGTCGCGAGCCTCGGTGTCGGCGAGCCCGTCGTACTCCAGGTGGAGCGGCGCGGTCGCCTCATGTACCTCGGATTCGAGTTCGAATAGCGCGGGCGAGGGCGCGGGCCTCCTGACAGAAGTCTTCGGGATGGGAAACGGACTCCGGCTGTACGTGCGGCAGGGAGTCGTAGACTACGCCACCGCCCGCTGGCTCCTGTTGGGAGCGGTCCCCAGTGTGGTGGCGGGAGCGTCCGTCGCGCAGCTCGTGCTTCGCTGCCGGGTCCCGCCCCGGGTCGCCGTGGCGACGAGCGTCTTCACCTTGGCCATCCACGCCCTCTCGGCGGAGCCCGCGTGGCCCGTGGTCGCCTGGAGCGTCCCGGGTGTGCTCCTCGGGAGCACCTTGGGAAGCCGGGTCGGCAGGTATGTTCCTTCCCCGGTGATGGAGAAGGTCCTGGGAGGCGTGTTCGGGGCCGTCGGTTTGCTCGTGCTTGGCCTCGAGCTGATGGCCTGAGTCCGCACTCGAGCTCAACTGCGCCGCGGGCGCTTCACGCCAGACGGTAGAAGCCGCCCAGGACCGCCCCGTACACGACGTGGGCGAGGAGGGAGAGGAGCGGCGTCTGTCGCCCGTAGTTCAGCGCGAGGAACCCCGGGGGCTCCAGCGCCCGCCTCAAGCTCTCGAAGGCGAGGGCGTAGAGAAGGAGCCAGTCGATCGATCCCTGCTTCGACACGAGCGCCGCCGACCGGCAGTCGCCGATGATCGCGGAATCCTCGATCGCTGCGTACACGGTCTCCGGCTCCGGCTTCCCTCGGCCGGTCGCGGTCGGTCCTAGGCGCGCGCGCGCCGCAACAACTGCGCCGCTTCCCGATCCAGCCACCAGCACACCTCCCCCTCGGTGGGTTCCACCCCGCGGGCGGGGGATCGCCACACGCCGTGGGATCCCTCGAGGGCTGATCTCACGGCCTCCGCCTTCGCCTGGCCGGTCACGAGGAACCCGACGCGCGTCGCCCGATTGATCGCCGGGAGGGTGAGCGTCAGGCGCTCCCGTGGCGGCTTCGGGCCCTCCACCGCCGCCACCAAGCGCTTCCGCGCCCTGAGCGCCGAGGAGCCGGGGAAGAGCGACGCGATGTGGCCGTCTTTCCCCAGCCCCAGGAGCACAAGATCGAATTGCGGCCCGCCCGGCCCGAAGAACTCGACCAGCGTCGTCCCGTAGGCCCGTGCGGCCTCCTCGGGCGTCGGAAGATCCGTGCGGAGGCGGTGGACGTTGTCTTCCGGGATGAGGACGTGGTCGAGCAGCGCTTCCCGAGCCATCCGGCAATTGCTCTCGGCGTGATCCGCGGGCACGTACCGCTCATCCCCGAAGAAGACGTGCACGCGCGCCCACGGGACCGCATCGCGGTGCACCGTCGCCAAACGACGGTAGAGTGGACGCGGCGTCTCTCCGCCAGCCAGCACAACCACAAAGCGCCCGCGGGCCCAGGTCGTCGCGCGCGCCATCGTCGCGAACTCCGCGGCCAGCGCATCCGCGAGGCGTTCCGGATCGGGGAAGACCTGCACGTCGGGCTTGTGCGTCATCGTCGGGCGGGCGCGGAGCGGATCCGCAAGACATCGCCCCGTCGGAAGATCGGGCCGACCTCGAGTCCCAGGCGCTCGTAGACGGCCGCCGGGACCCCAATGTCGGCGAGATAAAGGTCACCGACCAAGCCGCGCGCCGCTCGCTTCAACAGACCCGTCTTGGGAAGAGCCAACGTGAGGGTGATCCGGGCGTGCATGCAGGGTTCGAAGGGAACGCCGCTCGTCGCATCCAGTCCCGATGGGATGTCCAGGGAAAGCACTGGTGCCCGGGACGAGTTCACCCTGTGGATCAGCTCGCCGATCCGGCCGTGAGGCGGGCCCTCGAGCCCGTACCCGACGAGCGCGTCCACGACCAGCGCCGCCTCCGAAAGGCAATGATCCGCGACCTGCTCCTCTGGCGAGATCTTCAGCTTGCGCGTGATGGCCAACTGGTGCGCCGGCGCATCCTTGTAGGACTCCGGCGGCGCGGCGAGCACGACCCGCACCGGGAATCCCCAATTCCGGAGATAGCGCGCCGCCACGAGCCCGCCGCCACCGTTGTTGCCCTGGCCCACCAGGACCACGATCTCCCGTGAGCCCGCGGATCGCACTGCCATCCGCTGCGCGGCCCGCGCCAGATGATGACCGGCCTGCTCCATCATCTGAAGAAGCGAGATCCCCACCTCCTCCACCATGAGGCGATCCACCTCCCGCATCTGCTGCGCGCTGACCGCCGGAAGCGAGCTGCCCCGCAGCCTAGCCTCGCGTTCAGCCGCCGCGCGCCGCTCCCCCGTCATTCCACCAGGACATTCCGGCCGGCAGCAGGCGGTCGGCCTCCGGCGGCCCCCAGCTGCCGGCCGAGTAGTCGTGCACGGGGATCCCGGCTCCCAGGAGCGGCGTGTAGAGCTTCCACGACGCCTCGACCCAGTCGGCGCGCACGAAGAGGCTCTGATCCCCCTCCATCACGTCGAGGAGCAGGGTCTCGTACGCGTCCGGAATCCGCTGGGCGAAGGCTTCTGAGTAGCGAAAATGCAGGTTCTCGGCCTCGAGCCGGAGCGCCTGCCCGGGCATCTTCACGTGAAAGAAGAGGTCAAACCCTTCGTCCGGCTGGAGCGTCACGACCAGCACGTTCGAGCGCAGCGGGCGCGACTCGAACCGCTCGAGCAGAGCGACCGGCGGCCGATGGAACGTGACGACGACCTGGCTCACGCCCTGGGCCGTGCGCTTGCCCGTCCGCAGATAGAAGGGCACGCCCTGCCACCGCCAGTTGGCGACCTCCAGCCTGAGGGCCACGAAGGTCTCCGTCCGCGAGTCCCTGGGAACGCCCTCCTCGTCGCGGTAACCCGGCACCTCGTCCCCTTCCACGCGTCCCCGCACGTACTGGCCGAACACCACGTCCTCGGGACGAACGGGCGCGATCGAGTGCACGACCTTCACCTTCTCGTTGCGGATATCGTCGGCTTCGAAATGTGCGGGGACCTCCATGGCGACCAGCGACAGGACCTGGGTGAGATGGTTCTGTACCATGTCGCGGAGCGCGCCCACGCCATCGTAGTAGCCCGCGCGGCCATCGATCCCGCCGGTCTCCGCCACGGTGATCTGGATGCTCTCCACGTGGTCTCGGTTCCACAGCGCCTCGAAGATCGGGTTGTCGAACCGGAAGACGAGGAGGTTCTGAACTGTCTCCTTCCCCAGGTAGTGGTCGATGCGGTAGACCTGGGTCTCGTCGAAGGTGCGATGGGTCAGACGGTTCAGCTCCCGCGCCGACTCCAGGTCGTGCCCGACCGGCTTCTCCACGACGAGGCGCTTCCAGCCGCCGTCTCGGTTCAGCCCGACCTCACCCAGCCCTTCGATGACCGGGCCGAACGCCTTGGGTGGAACGGCAAGGTAGAAGATCCGATTCCCCGGCAGCCCCGTTTCCTCCTCGAGGCCGCGCACACGCCGGGCGAGCGCCTGGAAGCCCTCCGGGCCCTCCGCGGCGACCTGCTCGTAGAAGAGACAGTCCTCGCACCAGCGCCGCGCGTCCTCCCCTGGGCCCGCCCGGACCTGCTTCAGCACGTCACGGGCGAGTCGGCGGAACGCCGGTTCGTCCATGTTCGTGCGGGCCACGCCGAGAAAGCGACATTCCGGGGGGAGCGCACCGGCCATGCTGAGGTGATAGAGGGCAGGGAGCAGCTTCCGGCGCGCGAGATCGCCCGTGGCGCCGAAGATGATGAAGGCGTGCGGCTCGACGCGGCCCCGGCCCATCAGTCGTCGAGCGCCTCCACGGCGTGGCCGCCGAACTCCGCGCGCAACGCGGCGATGACCTTCGCGGCGAAGCTCTGCTCCTGCCGCGACCGGAAGCGGGCGAAGAGGGATTCGGCGATCGCTGGCAGCGGCACCGCCTGCTCCACCGCCTCGATCACCGTCCAGCGGCCCTCGCCCGAGTCCTCGACCCAGCCGCGCAGGGAGGCGAGCTCGGCGTCTTTGCGGAACGCGCGCTCCGCCAGCTCCAGCAGCCACGAGCGGATCACGGTCCCGTGCTGCCACAGCTCCGCGATCTGCCGCAGATCGAGCCCGAACTCCTGCCTCGCCTTCAGCAACTCGAAGCCTTCCGCATACGCCTGGAGCATGCCGTACTCGATGCCGTTGTGGACCATCTTCACGAAATGGCCCGCGCCGCTCGGGCCCACGCGGGCGTACCCTTGGGGCGGCGCGAGCGTCTTGAACACCGGCTCGAGGCGCTCGAACGCTTCCCGGGGGCCGCCGATCATGAGACAGTAACCCTCCTGGAGACCCCAGATCCCGCCGCTGACGCCGACGTCGAGGAAGTGCAATCCCTTTCTCGCGCAGCGCTCGGCCGCTTTCATCGAGTCCGTGTAGCGCGAGTTCCCGCCGTCCACGATCACATCGTTCGGCTCGAGCAACCCGATCAGCATGTCGATGGTCTCCTCCGTCGGCGACCCGTTTGGGACCATGGCCCACACGGCCCGTGGAGCTTTCAGCTTCGTCACGAGCTCGCGGATGGCACCGGCACCCCTGACTCCGGCCTGCACGGCCTCCCTGATGTTCTCCTCCCGGATGTCGAAGCCGACGACGGAATGCCCGCCGCTGAGGAGCCGCTGGGCCATGTTGCCGCCCATCCTGCCGAGCCCAATGAGTCCGATCTCCATGCCGCCTCTCTCCTGATTCAATGCCGACGAGTCCTACGCGGGGCCCGCCGCGCTCAGAAACACGCGCCGAGCGCTCATTCCAGTGACCCTTCCGCCAAACGGCGCAGCCCCTCTTCGACCCCGTCCGTGAGGTGCACGCGCACGACGCGCCGCTTCTTGCTCACGAGGGAGCGAAAGTCGCCGAGCGCCTGCGCCCTGTGCAGCGTCGCGAAGCCGTATTTCCGTCCGGGGATCCGGACGTCCGGGCCCGTGTCGCCGGTGATGAGGAGGAAAACCCCCGAGCCGGGCCCACCCTTGTGGAGCTGCCCCGTGGAGTGGAGATAGCGGGGCCCGTACCCGAGCGCCGTCGCCACCTTGAGCCGGTCGCGAAGGCTCACCCGGAAAGATCGGAGCGCGTGATCCCGCTCGGGCGTGCGGCGGAAGTACGGGAGCACCGCGACGTAGTCACCGGACCGGACCTGGTCGAGGAACGCTCGGAGCAGATCCGCGACGGAGCGCCATGAGGACGCGCGGCCGAGCCCCGCGGTCCCCTCGGCGTACACCGCGATCCCGTCCTCCGCCGCGGCGGCCTCCGCCCGGGCAAACGCACCCGTCCTCTCCCACTCGGCCAGCAGCTCCTCGGTGTTGCGCTTGCTCTCGGCGACGTTCGGCTCGTCGAACGGGTTGACGCCCAGCACGGCACCGGCCGTCGCGGTCGCCAGCTCCCAGCGGAAGAACTCCGCGCCCAGTCCGATCCTGTCGGCGAGCCCGATCCGAAGGACGGGGTGGCCCGCAGCCTCCAGGGCCTCGAGCCTGCGCTCACGCTCCACCCCCCGATCGCCGTCCACGGTCAGGGACACGAACACGCGGTCGTTCCCATAGACGCCGGGCTCGCCCAGCGGCTCGCCATCCACCGGGATCAGCCCGCGGCCCTCCTTCCCCGTGCTCTCCGCGAGCAGCTGCTCGAGCCACGCGCCGAACGGTGCGATCGATTCTGAGAACGCGAACGTCACCTTGTCGCGCCCGGCGCGCGCCTGCATCCCGAGGGCCGCGCCGAGATGCAAGCCCGGGCTCTTCGCCGCGGGGATCATCGGGCCGCAGCTCCAGCGCATCTGGTGCGCGCACGCGAGGAGCGCATCGATGTCGATGCCGACGAGCGCCATCGGCACGAGCCCGAAATACGAGAGCGCGGAGTAGCGACCGCCGATGTCGGCGGGATTCTCGAAGCAGGCCCGGAAGCGCTTCTCCCGCGCCTCCTCAGCGAGCGGCGTGCCAGGATCGGTGATCGCAATGAAGCGATCCGCGGCGTCCCCGATCGCCTCCTTCAGGCGTTCGTAGAAGTAGCGGTAGAAGCTGAGCGTTTCGGTCGTGGTCCCCGATTTGCTGGCGACGATGAACACGGTCCTCTCCGGGTCGATCCCGGACTCCACATCGTGCACGGCCTCCGGATCGGTGTCGTCCAGCATGAGGAGCTTGGGCCACCGCTCCCCCCGCTCCCCCCGCTCCCCCGACCCGAAGACGGCTCCGGCCACCTCGGCGCACAGGCTGCTCCCGCCCATCCCCAGAAGGACCACGTGGCGGGCGCCGCCGCGCCGGACCTCTTCCGCGAATCTCCGGATCTCCGCCGTCCGCTCCCGAAACGCCTCGACGCCCTCCAGCCAGCCCAGACGGTTGCGGATGAGCCCGACGTGCCCGGGCTCCGACTTCCAGAGGTACGGGTCGCGCGTGAAGAGCCGCCGCGCGAACTGCCGGGCATCCAGCGACTCGAGCGCCGACCGGATGGACGACGCCGCCGCTCCGAGGGCGAAGCTCTCGCGCACCGCCTGCCTGCCCAGGAACCGCCGGCGCTTCTCGGCCAGCACCCCCAGGAGCGCGTCGTACGGCTCGACAAACTTCTGGATGCCTTCGTCGAGGAGCTCCTCGGTCACCCGCTCGAGATCGATCCCGACCTTGCCGAGATCCTCCAGAATTCGGCGCGCCTCATCAACCCCTTCCTCGACCGTCTGAGCCACGGCGCCGTGGTCCGCGACCGCGGCGATCGTCTTCGTCGGCATGGTGTTGACCGTGTAGGGGCCGATGAGCGGCTCCACGTACCACACGTCGCTGTAGAGCGGATCCTTCGTGCCCGTGCTCGCCCACAGCACACGCTGAACGCGGGCGCCCCTCGCCTCGAGCGCCCGCCACCCCTCGCCGTCGAAGATCTGCTGGAACTTCTGGTAGGCCATCTTCGCGTTCGCCACCGCGACCTTGCCGAGCAGATCCTGCGGGCGCGGCCCCGCGTCCGGGCGCGCCCCCGGCCGGATCCGGTGGGCCAGGAGCCGGTCCACGAGCACATCGATGCGGCTCAGAAAGAAGCTGGCCACCGAGGCGACATCTCGCAGCGACTTCCCCGCGGCGGCGCGCCGCTCCAGCGCCCGGATGTACGTCCGCGCCACGGCCTCGTAGCTCTCGATCGAGAACAGGAGCGTGATGTTGATGCTGATCCCCTCGAAGAGGAGATCCTCGACCGCGGGGACCCCGGCGGGCGTTCCCGGGATCTTGATGAAGACGTTCGGGCGATCCACGGCCCGGAAGAGCCGGCGCGCCTCCTCCATGGAGCCCTGCGTGTCGTGCGCCAGGTACGGCGAGACCTCGAGGCTCACGAACCCGTCCACTCCCCTCGACTCGTCGTAGACCGGCCGCAGGATGTCGCAGGCGTCACGAACGTCGGTGACGACCAGCGCTTCGTAGATCTCGTGGACCGAGCGCCCCTCCTCGACGAGACGCCGGATCTGCTCGTCGTAGTCGTCGCCCTTCGAGATCGCGTCGCCGAAAATCTTCGGATTGGACGTGATCCCTCGCAGGCCCTCCGCGCTCACACGCCTCTCCAGCTCACCGCGGCGGATCATCCCGCGGGTGAGGTCGTCCATCCAGTAGCTCTGGCCGTGCTCGATCAGTTGAAGAAGCGGGTTCATGATCCCTTCGCCAGCGCTTGTGCACGTTCGACCACGTTGTCCACAGTGAACCCGTACCGCCGGAGGTTCTCCGTGCCCGGTGCGCTCGCACCAAAGCGCTCAACGCCGATCACCTCTCCGGCATCGCCCACCCAGCGGCGCCAGCCGAAGGGGGCCGCCGCCTCGACGGCAAGCCGGGCCCGCACATCGGACGGCAGGACGCGCTCCCGAACCTCGCGCGGCTGCTCCTCGAAGAGGTCCCAAGACGGCATCGAGACCACCCTGGCCCGAGTCCCGAGGCGGTCGAGCTTCTCCTTCGCACCGAGGGCGAGGTGCACCTCAGAACCGGTCGCAATCAGGATCACGTCCGGTTTCCCCTCACACTCGGCCAGCACATAGGCTCCCTTCCGCACGCCGTCCTCGATGGCGTACGCGTCCGGATCCAGCACCGGCACCTTCTGGCGCGTGAGAACGAGCGCCACGGGCTTGCGCGACTCCACGGCTACGCGCCATGCCGCCGCCGTCTCGTTCGCGTCGGCGGGCCGCAGCACCCGGAAGTCCGGGATTGCACGGAGCGAGGCGAGCTGCTCAACCGGCTGATGGGTCGGCCCGTCCTCTCCCAGCGCGATGCTGTCATGCGTGAAGATGAAGATCGCGCGCACGCCCATGAGCGCCGCGAGACGCAGCGGCGGCCGCATGTAGTCCGAAAAGACGAGGAACGTCGCGCCGTACGGAAGGACGCCGCCGTGGAGCGCCATCCCGTTTACGATCGCGCCCATCGCGTGCTCGCGCACGCCGAAGTGGATGTTCCGGGCGCAATCGGAGTCGAACCCCAGATCGCCGTATCCCAGGAGCAGCGTCTTCGTGGATGGGGCGAGGTCTGCCGATCCGCCGATGAGCTCCGGCAGCCGCTCGCTGAGAGCGTTCAGGACCTTGCCGGACGCCGAGCGCGTCGCCATCGGGCCGTCCTCGGGGCTGAATCGAGGGATCTCCGCGTCCCACCCGTCGGGGAGCTCCCCTTGCACCTGCCGCTGGAAGCACTCCGCCAGGTCCGGCCGTTCCTCTCGATAGCGGGCGCGGAGCTCCCCCCATTCCCCCTCCCAACGGCGGCCTCGCTCCACCGCTTTTCGCAGGTGGGCCCGCGCCTGCTCCGGAATATGGAAGTCGGGCTCGACCGGCCAGCCGAATCTTTCCTTCGTCACCCGCGAGGCCTCGGGGCCGAGCGGCTCGCCGTGGGCCGCCGCCGTGTCCTCTTTCGGGCTCCCGTAGCCGATGTGCGTGCGGACGATGATGAGCGACGGGCGCGCGGCGTCCTCGCGCGCCGCGCGGAGCGCCGCCGCGACCCCTTCCAGATCGTTCCCGTCGGCCACGCGCAGAACTTGCCAGCCGTAGGCCTCGAACCGCCGACGAACGTCCTCGGTGAAGGCAAGATCGGTCTCGCCCTCGATGGAGATGTGGTTGTCGTCGTACAGATAGATGAGCCTGCCGAGACCTAGCGTGCCCGCGAGGGACGCCGCCTCCGAGGACACGCCTTCCATGAGGTCCCCGTCGGAGACGACGGCGTACGTGGTGTGATCCACGAGAGGGAAGCCCGGGCGGTTGAAGCACTGGGCGTGGAAGCGCTCCGCGAGCGCCATGCCGACCCCCATGGCGAACCCTTGCCCCAGCGGGCCCGTCGTGGCCTCCACGCCCGGGGTGTGGCCGTACTCGGGGTGGCCGGGCGTCTTGCTCCCCCACTGGCGAAATCGCTTCAGCTCGTCCAGCGGAAGGTCGTAGCCTGTGAGATGCAGGAGCGCGTACAGGAGAGCCGACGCGTGGCCCGCCGAGAGGATGAAGCGATCACGGTTCGGCCAATTCGGGTCCGCGGGATCGTGCCTCAGGAAGCGGTCCCACAGGACGTAGGCCATCGGCGCCGCGCCGAGAGGCGTCCCGGGATGGCCCGAGCCGGCCTTTTCGACCGCGTCAACGGCTAGGAATCGAATCGTATTGACGCAAAGCTCGTCGAGATCCCGCATGCTCGCACCTGATCGTTATCGTTTGGCGACGCCCGCGCCCCGCGCCGCGCCCGCCGCGCCGAGGGCATCCCGCGCCCAGGCCGCAGCACCCACGGCTCCCGCGTGCGGCCCGAGCTCGGCCTTCACAATACGGAGCCGCTGCAACGGCGCCGCGAGCGCCCGCGCTGGAACCCCCTCCCGAACCATGTCCACCAGTTCCGGCAGCCCCTCGATCACGCCTCCCCCGAGGATCACGAGGCAGGGGTTGAACGCGTTCACGATCGACGCGATCCCCGCGGCCAGCGCCTCGCCCGTCTCGCAGACGACGCGCCTAGCCAGGTCGTCGCCCTCGTGCGCGGCCGTGGCGACGAGCTCAGCCGTCACCCGCGCCGGATCCGCACTCGCGAGCCGCAGGAGTCGTTCACCGGCCGCGGCATCCGCAGCGAGCGCTTCCCGCGCCCGGCGCGCGATCGCCCAGCCTCCCACGTATGCCTCGAGGCAGCCGTGGTTCCCACAGCGACATGGGGGGCCCTGTAGATCGATCGTCATGTGACCGAGCTCGCCCGCGCTCCCGCTGCAACCCTGGAGAAGTCTTCCACCGGCGATGACGCCGCCGCCGACGCCCGTCCCCACGAAGAGGCACACGAGATCCTGAACGCCCCGGCCTGCGCCGTGAACCCACGCCCCGTAGGTCGCGGCCTGAACATCGTTCAGGACCGAAACCGGCATGCTCAGCGCGCCCTCCAGCCGTTTCTTCAGCGGGAAGTCGCGCCAATCGAGGTTCGGGGCATAGAGGACGGTTCCCGTGCCGGGATCGACCTGGCCTGCGACGCCGACACCGATGCCGATGGCCCGGTCCCGTGCCGCGGGGAGGCAGGCGTCCCGCAGACACTCGAGCACATCCGAAACGATACCGTCCGGCCCCCTGTGGCGGCCCGTGGGACGCCGGCTGCTGGCCAGGACGCGCCCGCCTGCGTCCACGAGGGCCGTCTCGACCTTCGTCCCGCCCAGGTCCACCCCGATGATCAGGCTGGCTTCGCCCACGATGGCGGTCTCGGATTCGGGTTGGACGTCCTGCCGGTGGGGCGTTCTCACCTCACGGCCGACTTGCAACGGAACCGCGCAGAGAGGATCTCCCGCGGCGCTCTCTCGGCAGAGCTACCCAGAACGTGGGGAGCCCGCCCGGCTCGGCGCAACCGGGGCGCCCCGTGCGGGTCGGCCGCGACCCTTGTCGCCTCCTCTCGCCCAGCGCGTGATCCGGGCGCGCAGGCTACTCCGCGATGATCACCGCCGTCATGAACGGGTGGATCCCGCAATAGTACGGGATCGTCCCCCTCTCGCGCACGGCGAACTCGAAGCCGTCACCCTTCTCCAGGTTCGAGCTCTCGAAGAGCCCGCCGGGCTCCTTGTCCGTGGTCGGGCGAGTCTTCTCCACCGTTCCGCTGACCACCGTATGGGGGACCGCATCCTTGTTCACCCAGCGGATCGTCTGCCCGACCGCGAGGCGAACCGTATCCGGCCGGAACTTCAACTGCTCGATCTCCACCGTAACGGTCTTGCCGTGCAGCTCCACGTTGTCAGCCGGAGCCGCGCTCGCAGCGGGATGCGAGACATCGCCGGACCCATATCCCGGTGCCGAGACCGTCACCGGCAGGGCGGCGAGGGAAAACAGAGACAACAAGGCCATCCATCGCCCCACAGCGTTCACCTCCTCGGGTTGTGCGTGGCAAAATCCGGCTCGGAGAGACAACTTTCGCCCCTCAGTTGCGTAACGCGCGATGACCCGCAGATGTTCCACAACTCCTACGCGCGGGCTCAGGCTCGTCAAGTTCCCCACGTTGGCGGAGAGAGCGGGGATCGAGGGCTTTCTCGCGAGCGGCGCGGTGAAGACGTCGTCTACGGACGTCGTCGCCGTCATTTGCGCTGGCCGTCGGTCTGTATGCGGCGAGCTTCGTGGCCGCTCTGGTCCGGACGGCGGCGGCGCTCGCCGTGGGCCTGGGCGCGCGCGATGTCGTGAGCCGCTACCTCGAGGAGCGCTTCGGGAAGAAGTGACTGCGCTCGGCGCGCCTGCCTAATCGCCGAACGAGATCCCCAGCGCCCGCGCCGTGACCACGACGTCGCCGTCCACGGGAACGAGCTTGCGGCTCTGGACGACCTCGCGGAGGGGTACCGCCTTCACGTGCGGGGGCTCGAGGGCGACCATGCAGCCGAAGCGCCCGTCGCGCACGAACTGGACCGCGGCGGCCCCGAACCGTAGGGCGATCAGCCGATCGTACGCGTTGGGGCTTCCGCCGCGCTGGAGGTGACCCAGGGCCAGCGACCGCGTCTCCTTGCCGGTGCGCTCCGCGATCTCCTGCGCCAGCCGCTCGGCGATCCCGCCGTAGCGGACCGAGCGGCCGGGCCCCGCCGCCTCCTTCACCACCGGTTCGCCGCCCACCGGGCGCGCGCCTTCCGCCGCGACCACGATGCTGAAGCGCCGGCCGGCCGCCTCGCGCTCGCGGATCTTGTCGCAGACGCGCTCGATCCGATACGGGATCTCGGGGATCAGGATCACGTCGGCGCTCCCCGCGACGCCGGCGAAGAGCGCGATCCACCCGGCGTGACGGCCCATCACCTCGACCACCAGAACGCGCTCGTGGCTCTCCGCAGTCGAATGCAGCTTGTCGATCGCCTCCGTGGCCGTCTCCATCGCGGTGAGGAACCCGAAGGTCAGGTTCGTGTGGGAGATGTCGTTGTCGATCGTCTTGGGCACCCCCACGACGGGGAGCCCGCGCTCGGCCAGCTCGTGGGCGATGCGCAGCGAGCCGTCGCCGCCGATCGCGATGAGGGCGTCGAAGCGGTGATCGCGAAAACTCTGGAACACCTCGCCGGAACGGTCCACGTGCTCGATGCTGCCGTCGGCGCGGGGCCGAGGCCAGGCGAACGGGTTCTGGCGGTTCGTCGTGCCGAGGATCGTCCCGCCGAGATGCGTGATCCCGGCGACGCTCTCCCGCGTGAGGGAGACGATCTCGCCCTCGCCGAGGAAGCCCCCGTACCCGCGCTCGATCCCGTACACCTCCCAGCCCAGGTTGAGCGCCGAAAGGGTCGTGGCACGGACCACGGCGTTCAGGCCCGGCGCATCTCCCCCACCCGTGTTGATCGCGATTCGGAGTTTGGACCGATCCACCATGTGATCGAGCGATCCCGGCATCTTCGAGGACCGATCAGAGTCGCGCCGGTCGCCCCGCGAGCCAGCGGCCGCCGATCCTCTGGTGCCGTCCACAGCCATCGGATAACATAGCGCAGGAATTTCGCAATGGGTCCCCCGCGACGCGAGAATCTCGAGCTCCGGAGTCGCGGCCGCTCACGGACGGGTTGCGCTGAGGTGCCATGGCGAAGCAGACGACGGTGACACATCCGCGACAGGTCACGCGTGCCACGCTCGACGACCTGAGCCTGAGCCCGGGGAAGCGGGCGCGGCTGTATCGCATCATGTACGAGCACGGGTGCCGGAACGGGACACTTCTCCTCCTCCCGATCGACCAGGGCCTCGAACACGGGCCCGTAGACTTCCTGGCGAACCCCGACGCCGCGGACCCGGAGTTTCAGTTCCGTCTCGCCATCGAGGGCGGGTACAACGGGATCGCCTGCCAGATCGGGTTCGCGGAGAAGACCTGGCCGGCGTACGCGGGCCGCATTCCCCTCATCCTGAAGCTCAACGGGAAGACGAACATCCCGCCCGACGACCGGCCGATCTCGCCCCTGAACGCGAGCGTCGAGGACGCGCTGCGGCTGGGGGCGGACGCCGTCGGGTACACGCTCTACGTCGGGACTCCGCGGCAAGAGGAGGACTTCGCGCAGCTTGCCCGCGTCCGCCAGGACTGCGCGCGGTACGGGATGCCGTTCATCCTCTGGGCGTATCCCCGGGGTGAAGCGGTCGATCGGAAAGGCGGCCGCGATTCCCTCTACGCCGTGGACTACGCCGCCCGCATCGCCATGGAGCTGGGCGCCGACATCGTGAAGCTGAACGCGCCCCAGCACTCCGCGAGGGACAAGGACCAGCCGACACCGTACGCCGGGATGGAGTGGGACTTCGCCGAGGGGGTGCGCCGAGTCGTGCGCTCGGCGCAGAAGACACTCGTCCTCTTCTCGGGCGGCTCGAAAGTCTCGACCGCGGATCTCCTGGAGAAGGCGCGCCTCGTGATGGAGGCGGGCGCCACGGGTCTCATCTTCGGCCGGAACATGTGGCAGCGGCCGATGGACGAGGCACTGGAGATCACACTGCGCGTCAAGGAGATCCTGGCGGACTTCCCTGCCTAGTCGTCGCCGCGCGGCACGGCGTCCACGATCCCGCGGTCATCCATTCCTGGCCGGGGCGTTTACCGCCCCGAAGCCGTCCACGCCCTTGCATCAGTGGGATACGGCACTACCCATGGGCCGTAGGATACGGATCGGATGGCAGACTTCATCACGACATCGGAAGGAGACGATGCCATGACGTTCTTGGAGTCCACGCTTCTCGGCAACACGCTCGCGTCCTGGATGGCGGCCTTGGCGCTGGCGGGCGCCGTTCTGGTGGGGCTGCGGGTCCTAAAGCGCGTGCTCGGCCGGCGACTCGCCGCCGTGGCCGAGCGGACGCGGAGCCCGCTCGACGATCTGGCCGCAGACCTCGTCGGCAGGACGAAAGGGCTCTTCCTCCTGCTCCTTGCGCTCTATGCCGGCTCCCAGGCCCTCACCCTTCCCCGGCCGGCCTCGGGGGCGATCCGCGCCGTCGCGGTGCTGGCGCTCCTCGTCCAGGGCGCGCTGTGGGCGAACGGGGTGATCTCCTTCTGGATCACGCGCCAGATGAGGAAGCGGATGCAGGAGGACGCCGCGGCGGCGACGAGCATCGCGGCGCTCCACTTCCTGAGCCGCCTCGTCCTCTGGTCCGTGGTGCTCCTCCTCGCCCTCGACAACCTGGGCGTGGACGTCACGGCCCTCGTGGCAGGTCTCGGCGTCGGCGGCATCGCCGTCGCGCTCGCGGCGCAGAACATCCTCGGCGACCTCTTCGCCTGCCTCTCCATCGTGCTCGACAAGCCCTTCGTGATCGGCGACTTCATCATCGTGGGCGATCAGCTGGGCACGGTCGAGCACATCGGGCTCAAGACGACGCGCGTGCGGAGCCTCTGGGGCGAGCAGCTCGTCTTCTCGAACGGCGACCTCCTGGGCAGCCGGATCCGGAATTTCGGGCGGATGTACCAGCGGCGGGTCGTGTTCGCGTTTGGCGTGACGTACCAGACCGCGTATGAAAAGCTCGCGGCGATCCCCGGGATGGTCCGGGAGATCATCGAGGCCCAGGAACACGCGCGCTTCGACCGCGCGCACTTCAAGGAGTTCGGCGACTCCGCGCTCAACTTCGAGGTGGTCTACTACGTGACACAGCCGGACTACAACCTGTACATGGACATCCAGCAGGCGATCAACCTCGCCCTCGTCCGCCGATTCGAGGAAGAGGCGATCGAGTTCGCCTACCCGACCCGGACGCTGTACGTGGTTCAGGAAGCTTTGAAGGCCGCGTCTCCGTGAGGGCGCTGGATCCCCCGGCAGAACGTCGTGAGCCAGCCCGCGGGGTTCGCTCAGCGATCCAGCTCCTCGAGCGACAGCGTCTTCACCGGTCCGAGGGCGTGGAGCGGCTGGTCGAAGCGCGCCGAGTCGCCCACGACGATGACGGTCAGCGCATCGGGCTTGAGGTACGTCTGCGCCACGCGGATGAGATCGTCCCGCGCGACCCCCTGAATCCCCCTGAGGTACCGCGCGAACCAGTCGGGCGGCAGCCCGTCGATGCGATAGTTCAGCTGCTGTGCTACGATCTGGAACGGGAACTCGAACCGGAACACGAAGGAGTTGACGACGAAGTCCTTCGCCGTCCGGAGCTCGTCCGGCGTCGGCGGGTTCTGGAGGATGTCGCGGATCACCTCCTGCATGAGCCGGATCGCCGCCACCGTGGACTCGACCTTCGTCTCCGCGGCCGCGCCGAAGATCCCCTGCCGGTCCACATCGGCACCCCAGAATGTGCCCACGGAGTAGGCGTAGCCGGCGTCGGAGCGCACGCGCTTCACCATCCGGGAGGTGAAGCCGGAGCCTCCCAGCACGAAATCGAGGACCTCTGCGGCGAAGTAGTCCGGATCCTCGCGCACAAGGATCCCGCCGGGCGCGCCCATCTGGATGTTCGTCTGGTTGACGTCCTTGTACAGGTGGATGACGGCAGGCCCCCAGGGAAACTCGACCGGCGGCAGCTCCGGCAGCGGCCCGCGGCAGCGGGGCATGTCGCCGAGAAGGCGGTCGAGTTCCGCCACGAGCTCGCCCGACTCGAAATCGCCGGTCGCCCCGATCAAGAGGTTCTCCGGGCAGAAGATCTCGGCCTGCACGGCCCTGAGGACCTCCGGCGTCAGCCCCTCCAGGTGCTCGGGTTTGAGCATCCGGCCCAGAGGGTGGTCGCCGTACATCACCTTCCGGAACGCGCGCGCGCGGATCGATCCCGGCGTGTCGTTCCTGCGCCGCCACGACTCCATCTGCTGCCGGCGGTAGACCTCGATCCGGCTGGGATCGTGCCGCGGCTGCCGGATCACGTCGGCCCAGAGCTCGAGCCCGCGCCCGAGGTGGCGCGCGAGCACGTTCAGCGACGCGCTGCTCGCCTCGTCCCCGGTGCCCGTGCCGAGGAACGCGGCGAGGAACTCGAGCTCCCTGTCGAGGGAGTCGGGTGTCAGCGCCTCGGTCCCGCCGGTCCGCATCGTGACCCCGACCGCCTCGGCGGCGCCGTACCGGGCCGGGTCGAAGTGCGCGGTCCCGCGTTTCGACACGGCGATCACGTTCACGAGCGGGAGCGTGTGGTCCTCGAGGAGGAAGACGGCGATCCCGTTGCTGAGCGTCCGCTCCTCGGGCGTCGGCGGGTTGAACTCGAGCGGCGGGTACTTCAGGCGCTCGAAGGGCCGCGCCTGCGCGTGCAGCTCCGCGGGCGGAAGGAGCACCGCGGCGATGGCGAGACCGAGCGCGGCGAATCGCGCGTTCACGGAGTCCCCCCGGTGTTCTCCGCAGCCTCGGGCGCTGTCTTCTTCGTGACGAGTGTAGCCACCGTGCGGTTCTCCGGCGCGAGGTATTTCTGCGCGACGCGGAGGACATCCTCGGGCCGCACCGCCTGCAAGCGCTGCGACTGTCGGAAGGTCTCGCGCCAGTCGTTGTAGAGCGCGTGGCTCCCGGCCAGCTGGAAGGCGATCCCCAGGTTCGATTGCAGCCGTCGGACCTCGCCGGCCTCCACCTGGTTCCGGATCTTCTGGACTTCCTCCTCGCTCGGCGGCTCTGTCTTCAGCCTCTCGATCTCCTCGAAGACGATCCGCTCCAATTCCTCGGTCGTCGTCGGCTGGATCGGCACGACGTCGAACGCCAGGAGCCGCGGGTAGCGAGACCCGGGCCGAAAGGCCGACGAGACCCGCGAAGCCTTGCGCTCCCGGATCACGAGCCGGTCGAAGAGCCTCGACGTGCGTCCCGTCGTCAGAATGTGCGAGAGCATCGTGAGCGCCGCCGCGTCGGGGTGCTCGGGCTCCGGCACGTGGTAGCCGATGCGAAGCTCGGGCTGGGCATCCCACTCGACCACGACCCGGCGCTCGCCCCGTTGCTGCGGCTCGCGGGTGACGACCGGCGTGTGGTCAGCGCTGCGGGGGATCTTGCCGAAATACTTCTCCGCCAGCCTGATGATCCGATTGGGATCGACGTCGCCGACGATCGTGACGACCGCGTTGTTCGG
>JACQVD010000103.1 GCA_016209945.1 Gemmatimonadota bacterium | reverse complement strand
GGATGGTGCTCGTCTCGCTCCCGCTCGGGCCCGAGGGCCGGCTCGTGACGGGCGACAGGCGCCGGAACGTCGCCGCCGTGCGGTTCGCGGCATCGCCGCAGGAGATCCTGTACGTGGCCGTGCGCGAGATGTGCTTCGAGTGGGGGCGCGGTGTGTTGGAGGAATACGTGGCGCCGGTGGAGAGGCGCGGCAGGGAACGCGCGCTCGAAGCCTACGCGGCGGTCCGGTGCGGCGCCCTGGTCATGGACCGAGTGCTTCCAGAGTATGCCGACGGCTACCGGGCGGCCTACGGCGTCCCAGCGGGCGCCTCGTTCGAGCAGGCGTACCCCGTTCCCGAGGCGGTCGTCCGCGGCCTGGGCGAGCGGCTCGATTTCCTGCTGGATGGGTTTTGAAGAGGGGGAACGGCCAGGAGGTTTCATCGATGGATGCGATTCGCAAGGTGGGCGTCCTCGGGTGCGGGCTCATGGGGAGTGGGATCGCGGAGGCCTGCGCGACGGCGGGATACGCGACGGTCGTGCGGGAGCTGACCGACGAGCTCAGCGCCCGCGGTCGCGCCAGCATCGAGAAGAGCCTCGGGCGCGCCGTGGAGCGCGGGAAGCGGACGGCCGAGGAACGCGACGCGGCGCTCCGGCGGCTGAGCTTCGCCACGCGCCTCGAGGATCTCCGGGACTGCGACCTCATCATCGAAGCCGTCGTGGAGGAGCTCAAGACCAAGGTCGAGATGTTCCAGGCGCTGGATGCGATCACGCCGCCGCGTACCCTGTTCGCATCCAACACGTCCTCCATCAGCATCACGGAGATGGCGGCGGCGACGCGCCGGGCCGATCGCATGCTCGGCCTCCACTTCTTTAACCCCGTGCCGGTCATGAAGCTCGTGGAGGTGATCCGCACCGTCCTCACCTCGGAAGAGACCTTCGAGACGGCGATGGCGTTCGTGCGCTCGCTGGGGAAGGACCCGGTGGTCTGCCGCGACACGCCGGGCTTTCTCGCGAACCGGCTGCTAGTTCCCTATCTCCTCGACTCGATCCGGGCGCTCGAGTCCGGGGTGGCCACCGTCACCGATCTGGACAAGACGATGGTGCTGGGCTGCGGCCACCCCATGGGCCCCTTCACCCTCGCCGACTTCGTGGGGATCGACACGCTCTACCGCATCGCGGAGGTCATGTACAACGAGTTCCGCGATCCGCGCTACGCCGCCCCGCCTCTCCTCAAGCAGATGGTCCTGGCCGGCTACGTGGGAAAGAAAACGGGGAAAGGGTTCTACGACTACAGCGGCGAGGCGCCCGTCCCCACCAGGTTAGGTCTCTGAATCAACCGGCCCCAGCCAGCGCAGGGCGCGACCCGCGCGCCCTCTCTGGCCGGGGCTCCTACGCCCCTGGCCAGGAGCGGTGCCGCGCCGTAATTTTACGGAATTGACGCGCGGCGATGGGGCGGATAGATTTCCCGAGTGATCAAGAGGGGACTAGAGAATTCGGCAGTCCGCCTGGGGCGTATCCGGCTCCAAAATTTTCGCAATTTTCAGGGTGAGACCCTAGAGCTTCCTCCCGGCGGTGCCATGATCTCCGGGGGGAACGGCCAGGGCAAGACCAACCTTCTCGAGGCGATCTACTACCTGGCAACGTTTCGGTCCTTCCGCGGCGCGCGGGACGAGCAGCTGGTTCGTTTCGGCGCCGATTTCTTTCGGGTCGAGGGGCAGGTGGGGGAGCTCATGGATGCCGCGGCAGAGCACCACACGCTGAGCGCGGCGTTTCACCGCGTCTCCGGGGAGAAGCGGGTGACGGTCGATGGGCGGGAGGCTCTCCGCCTCTCGGAGGCGGTCGGCCGGCTGCCGGCGGTCATCTTCACAGGCACGGACGTCGGGATCGCCCGCGGCGCGCCGGGCCTGCGCCGGCGCTTTCTGGATGTGGCGCTCTCTCTGGCGCGGCCTGCGTATCTCGCCGCCCTCCAGCAATTCCGCCGAGCGCTCACGCAGCGCAACGAGTGTCTGCGCCGGGGATCGTCGGCGGCGGAGGTGGAGGCGTGGGACGAGATGCTCGTGACTTGGGGTGCCGTGATCGTGCGGGACCGCGCGCGCTGGGTTCGGGACAACGCGGACGCGTTCGCGCGTCACTACGCTGCGATCTCGGGGAGCGGGCCGGCGCGGCTCGTGTACGTGTCGGGATGGAAGGACGCGGGCCCCGAGGATGACGTGGAGGAGTGGCGTCGCTCGTACGGCGCTGCCCTGGAGCGGACTCGCCACGCCGATCGACTGCGGCGCTGGACCCGGGTCGGGCCGCATCGCGACGACCTCGCGATCGAGCTCAGCGACCGGACGGGAGCGCGCGGCGAGGGGCTCGACCTCCGGGTCTACGGCTCGGGCGGGGAACAGCGGACCGCGGCGCTGGCGCTCCGGCTGACGGAGGCGGAATGGCTGCGAGGCGCGATGGGGTGCGAGCCGCTGGCCCTGCTCGACGACGTGTTCGGTGAGCTCGATCGGCAGCGGGTGCGCCGGGTCCTCGAGCTGCTGGGGTCTGAGGGCCGCGGCCAGGTGATCCTGAGCGCGGCGCAGCCCGTGGACTGGGCGGCGGAGGCGCGGGACCTCCTCCAGGTCACCGTGGAAGGCGGGAGGCTACGGTCGGCGGCGCGCGTAGCGTGATGGCCCATATGACGGGAGGACCCGGCCGCCCGCAGCCGCTGGGCGATCTGCTCCAGGGGTTCCTGGACGCGCAGGGCCTCGCGGAGCCGCTGGATCGCGCGGCGGTCATCCCGGCGTGGGCCGAGGTGGTGGGCCCGCAGATCGCGAAGGTGAGCGAGCCCGCGGGCTTCGACGGTGACGTGCTCTTCGTGCGGGTCGCCTCGAGCGCGTGGCTTTCGGAGCTCAAGCGACTGGAGCGCGAGATCCTGGGGCGGCTGAACGCGTTCCGGCGACACGGGGCCTTCCGGCGGATCGTCTTCACGCTCCGGAGCGATGCCCCGGAGCGCGGATGGACACGATAGGCGTAGCGGGATGGGAAGAGACGGGGTGAACAGCAGCCTGCCATCGGGTGAGGTGGGGAGATGAGGGGGAAGACAAAAGCCAAAGCGGCCACGCCGGCGAAGGGCGACGGCGCCCGGGCTCCCAAGACCGCGCGGCCCAAGAAGTCGGCGGGGGCCGGGGAGTACACCGCGAGGCACATCCAGGTCCTGAAGGGCCTGGAGGCTGTGCGCAAGCGGCCCGCCATGTACGTCGGGTCTACGGCGTCCCGGGGACTGCACCACCTCGTGTACGAGGTCGTGGACAACGCCATCGACGAGGCGATGTCCGGGTACTGCGACCAGATCGAGGTGGTCATCCACGCGGACAACTGCGTGACCGTCATCGACAACGGGCGCGGCATCCCCGTGGACATCCACCCCAGCGAGAAGGTTCCGGGCGTCGAGCTGGCGATGCTCACGCTCCATGCCGGCGGCAAGTTCGATCGCCAATCGTACAAGGTGTCGGGCGGCCTGCACGGCGTCGGCGTGTCGGTGGTGAACGCGCTCTCGGAATGGCTCGAGGTCGAGGTCCGGCGCGACGGGAGGACCTGGCACCAGAAGTACGCGCGCGGGAAGAAGCTCAGCGCGCTGCGGGCGATCGGGAAGGCCGACGGGACCGGGACGACGGTGCGGTTCCGGCCCGACCCGGAGATCTTCACCGAGAGGGAGTTCAACTACGAGACCCTCGCCACACGGCTGCGCGAGCTCGCCTTCCTGAACCGCGGCGTCCGGATCGCGTTCGCGGACGAGCGCGGTGACGAGCCCAAGAAGGAGGTCTTCCAGTCCGAGGGCGGCATCCGGGAGTTCGTGGCCTTCCTGCGCGGGAACCGGAAGCCGCTGCACCCGGACGTCGTCTACCTCCAGGCGTCCCGGCCGGAATGCGAGATCGAGCTCGCGCTCCAGTACGACGAGGGCTACACCGAGAACACGTTCACCTTCGTCAACAACATCAACACGCACGAGGGCGGCACCCACCTCACGGGGTTCAAGTCCGCGCTCACCCGTGCGATCAACGAGTATGCGGAGAAGAACGGGTTCCTGCGCAGGCTCGACTTCACCTTGACCGGCGAGGATGTGCGGGAGGGGCTGACGGCCGTGCTCTCCCTGAGGATCCTCGACCCGCAGTTCGAAGGGCAGACGAAGACCCGGCTGGGGAACAGCGAGATCCAGGGCGCCGTGCATTCGGTGGTCTACGAGGGTCTCCTGACTCACTTCGAGGAGAACCCCCGGACCGCCGGCGCGAGCGTGGAGAAGGTGATCCGCGCGGCGGAGGCCAGGGAGGCGGCGCGCAAAGCGCGGGAGCTCACCCGCCGGAAGTCGGCCCTCGAGAGCTCCGTGCTCCCCGGGAAGCTCGCCGACTGCTCCATCGACGACCCGGCGGCCTGCGAGCTCTATCTCGTGGAGGGCGAGTCCGCGGGCGGGTCGGCCAAGCAGGGGCGCGACCGCACCTACCAGGCGATCTTGCCGCTCCGGGGGAAGATTCTGAACGTGGAGAAATCCCGGCTCGACAAGGTCCTCTCCAACGACGAGATCCGGACGATGATCACGGCCATCGGAGCGGGGATCGGCGAGGACGAGTTCGACATCCAGGGCGCGCGCTACCACAAGATCATCATCATGACCGACGCGGACGTGGACGGCGCGCACATCCGCACGCTCTTGCTCACCTTCTTCTTCCGCCACATGCGGGAGCTCATCGAGCAGGGGTACCTCTACATCGCGCAGCCGCCGCTCTACCGCATCACGCGCGGGAAGGAGGAGCACTACGCCTACTCGGACGCCGAGCGCGACGAGATCGTCAAGCGGTGGAACGGCGACGGAAAGGGCGGGAAGATCGAGATGCAGCGCTACAAGGGGCTGGGCGAGATGAATCCGGAGCAGCTCTGGTCGACCACGATGGACCCGGAGCGGCGGACGGTCCTGCGGGTCACGATGGACGACGCCGTTGAGGCCGATCGGCTCTTTTCGGTCCTCATGGGCGACGACGTGGAGCAGCGCCGGCAGTTCATCGAGGCAAACGCCCGCTTCGTGCGCAACCTCGACATCTGAGACGTATCCAACCGGGAGTCAAACCGTGCCCTGGCATGTCGTGCTCGTCCTCCTTGTGGCCTTCATGGTGCTCACGGAGATCGACAAGCTGTGGCGCCTCCCGTGGCCGCCGACCCGCGAGGAGGTGGTCGCGGAGTGGCGGGTGAGGCGGGAGTTCATCGGAGGTGCCATCCTTCTCCTGGCGGGCGTGGGTCTCCTCGCGCTCGACATCGTGCAGGCCACGCGGACGGGCGGGCTCGGCGGCGAGGAGGAGATCTGGGCCGACATCGCGATCGTGGGGGCGTTCCTCGCGATCGTGCTCCACAAGCTCCGCACCGCGAAGGTCTTCGTGACGTCGCGGGGGGTGTGGTTCGCCGATCGCCAGTTCTATGCCTGGGATCGCTTCCACCCGCTGGAGATCGAGGCGGGGGTTTTACGGGAGCGGGCTTTCCTGGGGCTGCGCGTGCGGGTCCCGGCGAGCTTTCTGCCGCAGCTCCGGGAGCTCTACCGCCAGCACATGGACGCCTTCCGCGCTCAGCAGGCGCCCCTCGCCGGGCCGCGCATCTAGACGCGAATCGAGACGCGAATCCAGACAGGTGGGCGAGGCGCTGATCGCGTGCCTACCCGAGTTCAGCGCCGCGCCGGCTCCCCGGCCCGGAGACCCAGCCGGGCGCGGCGGTGGCTGTACCCGAAGTAGACGACCATCCCGATGGCGAACCAGATGAGGAGCCGCTGCCAGGTTCGCCACGGGAGCGAGATCATGAGGTAGAGGGCGGAGGCCGCGCCCGCCGGCGCCACGAACCACACCCATGGCGCCTTGAAGGGGCGCCGGAGCTCCGGCTCGCGGATCCGCAGGACGAGCACCCCGCACGAGACGATCACGAAGGCCAAGAGCGTCCCGATCGACACGAGACTCGCCGCTTCCCGCACTGTCAAGAGCGCTGAGAAGATCGAGACCCCGATCCCGGTCACGATCGAGGTGAGCCACGGGGTCCGGAACTTCGGGTGCACCGACTGCACGAAGGGAGGCAGCAAGCCGTCGCGGGACATCGTCCAGAAAATCCGTGACTGCCCGAGGAGCATCACCAGGATGACCGACGAAAGGCCCGCGATCGCGCCCAGCTTGATGAGCTGCGACATCCACCCGAGGCCCGCGCGGTCGGCGGCCACCGCGATGGGGTCGGGAACGTCGAGATCCCGATGGGGCACGACGCCCGTGGCGACCGCCGAGACCACAATGTAGAGGACGGTGCAGATGAGGAGGGAGCCTATGATCCCGATGGGCATGTCCTTCTGCGGGTTCCGCGTCTCCTGGGCAGCGGTGCTCACGGCGTCGAAGCCTATGTAGGCGAAGAACACGATCCCCGCGCCGGTCATGACGCCGGTCCAGCCGAAGTTCTCCCGGACGCCCGTGTTCTCGGGGATGAAGGGCGTCCAGTTGGACGCATCGACGGCCTGGGCGGCGAGCGCGATGAAGAGGACGATCACCGCCAGCTTCACGAAGACGATGAAGTTGTTGAAGTTCGCCGACTCCCGGATCCCGATGACGAGGAGGCTCGTGACCAGGGCGATGATGAAGACCGCAGGCAGGTTAAAGAGCGCCGTCACACTCGAGCCATCTGCGAGGGTGACGACGGTCCCACGGGCGGCCTGAAGCTCTGGGGGGATGTGGATCCCGATCCCGTTGAGGAAGGAGACCACGTACCCCGACCAGCCGATCGATACCGTGGTGGCGCCGAGGGCGTATTCGAGGATCAGATCCCACCCGATGATCCATGCGAAGAGCTCGCCGAGCGTGGCGTAGCCGTACGTGTAGGCGCTCCCCGCCATCGGCACGAGAGACGCGAACTCGGCGTAGCAGAAGGCGGCGAAGATCGAGGCGACCCCGGCGAGCACGAAGGAGAGGATGACGCCGGGGCCCGCGTTCTGCGCCGCGACCGTGCCGGTGAGGACGAAGATCCCCGTGCCGATGATCGCACCGATCCCCAGCGTGACGAGGTTCACAGGACCGAGTACGCGCTTCAGGCTGTGGTCGGTCAGCGCCTCGGTCTGGAGATCGGTCACCGACTTGCGACGGAAGAGATCCATTCAGCCCTCCGGGAGGACGACCGGCCGGGAACGTGTGCGAACGGTGGTACCCACAAGGGCGCCAACCCTACGGGCGCCGGGCTCGGGTGTCAAGCCAGCGTGCCCGGAGACCGAGCCGAGTCCGCCTCGGCCGCCCGCGAGCGCGCCGGCGGGGCGAGCTGAAATTTCCCGTTGTGCGAGGGTTCGCGGCCGGATAGGTTGCCCGCTTCTCTCATACGGACGCCAAGGACTTCAGGTGAACGCGCTGGCTTCGATCTTGCTATTGGCGGTCGCCGCTTCGCTTCAGGTCACGCCTCCTGCTCCCCCCGCGCCCCCCGCGTACCGCTACCGGGTGGAGCTTCCAAATCCCGCCGCGGAAACGTTCCACGTGACTCTGGAGATCCCACGCCCGGCGAACGCCGACACCCTCGTCTTCTACATGCCGATCTGGGCGCCCGGCGGCTATCAGCTCGCGCACTACGGCCGCTGGGTGAAAGACGTGCGCGCCGAAGGGCCCGGCGGGAAACGGCTCACGGTGCTCAGCGAGGCGGCGGGCGAGTACCCGACGGAAGGCGCGGCGGGAGACAGCTGGAAGATCGTGACGGAGGGCGCGGGCCCGCTCGTGATCCGGTACGAGGTGGAAGACATCGAGATGGGAGAGGCCACGGGCCTCTGGTTCGAGATGTCGGACATCCGCGCCGACGAGGCGTTCTTCAACGGGACGGCGGTCTTCGGGTACCTCCAGGGAGCCAAGGACGCCCCGTACGAGGTCTGCTACCGGCCGGCGGCCGGGTGGGTCCTCGTCACCGCGCTCGAGCCCGCCGGCGCACCGGGATGCTTCACGGCGGCGAGCTACGATGAGCTGGTGGACGCGCCGGTCTCTATGGGCCGTGATCTCGCCGTGCGGGAGTTCCAGGTGCCGGGCCCCGACGGCCCGCCCAGGCGGATTCGCCTCGCGGTGAGTCCCGTGGGGCCGTACGAGCCCGACTCGCTACAGGCCGTGGTGCGCGAGGTCGTGCGTGCCGGAATCGATTTCTTCGGCGAAGCGCCGTTCCGCGACTACCTGTTTATCGTCGAGCTCGTGGACCCGTCCGACCCCGCGGCGCTGGCGCGCTACGGCGACTCCTTCGGTGCGCTGGAGCACGCGAACTCGTCTGTGTACCTCCTCCCGCAGGTCCCGCCGCAGGCCGTCCGCGGAATCTTCTTCTTCCCGCAGGTCTTCGCCCACGAGTTCTTCCATCTCTGGTCGCCGAAGCGGATCCACAGCGACCGTCTGGGCCCCTTCGAGTACCAGGCGCCGGTGGAGACGGAGACCCTGTGGTTCGCGGAGGGTGTCACGGACTACTACGCGTACGTGTGGCTCGCGCGGTACAGGATCGTGGACCGCTGGCGCGTTTTCAGGGAACTCGGCGAGCTCGTGGAACGGCTGGGTGCCACGCCGCACGCCTATTCCGAGCCGATCACGGCGCTGTCGAAGCGGCTCCCTCTGAGCGAGGACGTGGACGAGATCCTGCCGCTCTATACCAAGGGGACGCTCCTTGGTTTCATCCTCGACGTGCACCTGCGGCGATCGACCGAGAACCGGGTCTCCCTGGACTCGGTGATGCGGACGCTAAACCGCCGGTACGGTCAGCTGCGGCGCGGCTTTCCGGACGACTCGCTGGTGCAGATTCTGGAGGGGATCGGGGGCGTGCCGCTGGCGGACTTCGCGGGCCGCTATCTGGACGGCACCCAGCCCTTCCCGATCGACGACGTCTTCGCGGCCGCGGGTCTCACGCTGGAGCGCGACACCGTGCGCCAGCCCGTCCTCGGCGTGCGGTTTTCCGTGGATGAGAGCGGCCGCCTGGTCGTGGGGGAGGTGATGGGCCCGATCGGGCTCGCCCAGCTGGGGATTCAGGCGGGCGACATCCTGGCGACCTGGGACGGCGCGCCCCTGTCGATCGAGACCGCCCGGGAGGTGTTCGAGGCGTTCGGCGAGGCGTACGACCCGGAGCGGGTCTACTCGCTGACCGTCATGCGCGGCGGCGAGACCGTCGAGGCGCGGGGCCGCATCCCCTTCTCGCGCGCGCTGAACCTCGTCGTCGCCCCCGACCCGGCGGCGTCGGGGCTCGCAAAGGCGATCCGTGAGGGGATCTTCGGGCCGGACGCGTCAGCGGGCCAGTAGATCGCAGGCCGCGCGCTGCGGCGGGGTCGGGCTCTCGGGCGCCAGCAGGATGACGCCGGGCTCGGCACCGCCCTCCGGGAGGTGCAGGACGAGTCTCTGCGGTGGGATCGGCCGGCGGTAGGGCTCCGCGAGCCCCGTCGGATCGATGAGAACCGTGCGGCCCGGCGCGCAGAGCTCCGCGATGTACCGCCCGTACTCGATCCATTCCTCCACCAGCTCGCCGGCGGCGGCGACGGCCTGACGCTTCAATTTCTCCTCGTGGTACGCGACGGCGGCCTCGTAGGCCGCGGCGTTCCTTGCCTTGAGCTTCTTCAGGAGGCCGCGGTAGGTTGGCCTGGGATCGCGCAGCGCCAGTTCGTCAAGGGCGGCCTCGAGGGGATCGGGCGCGGGCGCGGAATTTCCTTGTGACGAGCGTGCTCGCGATGGTCGAGGCATGCGAGGGTCCGTATGGTTGATCGTCCGGTGATGCGAGAACAAGACCAAGATGTGGATTTCGGTCCGATCCTCAAGGCGGTGATCCCGGCGGGCGGGCTCGGCACCCGGCTCCGCCCCGTGACCTACGGGATCCCGAAGGAGATGCTGCCGGTGCACCTGCGGCCGATGCTGGAGTACGCGGTCGCGGAGGCGGCGCTGAGCGGGATCCACGACATCTGCCTCGTGCTGGCCCCGGAGAAGGAGGACTCCGTGCGCCGGTATTTCGAGGCGGTCCCGCCGCAGGGGTGCAGCCTCGAGTACGTGTTCCAGCCGCGGCCCCTCGGCCTCATGGACGCGGTGCGTCGCGCGGCGGATTTCATCGGGGGAGACCGGGTGGCCGTGCTCCTGCCCGACAACCTCTTCGTGGGGCACCCTCCGGCGCTCCGTCAGCTCCTAACCGTATGGCGGCGCTTCGGGACGAACGTCGTCGGCCTCGTTCGCGTGGGCGCCGAGGAGGCGATGGCGCTGGGGCCCCGCGGTCCGATCCGTGCCGAGGCCGTCGAGGGCGGCGTGTACCGGATCCAGGCCTTCCAGGCAAAGGCGCCGGTGCGGGTGGCGGCGGAGGAGCGACACCTGGTCTCGGTCGGCCGGTACGCGTTCGCCCCGGGCGTCGTGGACGCGATCCGGTCCGTGGCTCCCTCCGTAGCGGAGGGTGGCGCCGCGCGGCGCGGCCTCGAACTGGACGACGTGCCGGTCCTCCAGCGGTTGGTCGCGGAGGAGGCGCTCCTCGGCGCGGTTCTCGAAGGCGAGTACTACGATGTGGGGAACCCCGTCGGGTACTGGCGCGCGAACCTCCGGTTCAGCCCGGGGGAGGAGCTGGCAGCGAAGATCGTGCTGGCCAGCCGCGGTCGCGAGGGATAGATTAGTGCTAGAGTCAGAGCCATCCACCCCCGCCCGGGTCCCGTATGGCCTTCAACCGAGCCGTTCCCGGCCCCCAGGAGCCGTTCGAGCTCTCGTGGGAGCTCTTCGGCGAGCTCTGCCGGGCCCTCGCGGTCAAGGTCGGCCGCGAGTACGACCCCGAGATCATCATCGGGATCGCCGCCGCCGGGGTCATCCCGGGCGCTGTCATCGCCGCCATGCTCCGGCGCGACTTCTTCGCGATGAAGATCACCCGGAGGCGCGACGAGCAGCGGGTGCGGGAGCGGCCCGAGATCCTGTCCGCGGCGCCGCCCCAGGCGGCAGGGAAGCGCGTGCTCCTCGTGGACGAGATCTGCGATACGGGGGAGACCCTGCGGCTCGCTCTGGCCGCGGTGCGGAGCGTGGGCCCGCGCGAGGTCCGTACGGCGACGAGCCTCGTTCGAAAGGGCGGCTATCGGCCTGACTTCTGGGCGCTGGAGACGGGCGCCCTCGTGATCTTCCCGTGGGATCGGGAGGTGCTCGAGGAGGGCCGGCTCGTCATCCACCCGGATTACCGTGCGGTGCTGAAGCCCGGGTCCTGAAGGCCCCTGGCGCGCCCGGTGAGAAGCTCCCCGTTCTTCCTCCCTCGGGAGAAACGGGTGAGGCCGGGACGGGACTGCGGCCGGGCCTCACGCGCTCTTGCGAGCTGCTACTTCTTCGGTGGCTGCCCTCCTGTCCTTCCTTCTAGGCTTGGATTTGGCACGTTGGAAATCCTCCTTTGGCGCGCCGTAGGCCCCTTCCTCCCGCCTGGGAAGAAGGATGAGCATCACGCAGAATCGCGCAGTTCTGCGTAATATCTCCCTAGAGTTCGTCAAGCGAGCCATGCAACCCACGCAGGGAAGCGCTGATGCAAGATCGGCTCATGACCCTGAAGGAGGTCGCGGCCTACCTGAACCTGAACGAGCGTACCGTCCTCAAGCTGGCTGCAGAGGGACCGCTCCCGGCCGTCAAGGTTGGGAGTCAATGGCGCTTTCGGAAGGCGACGATTGACGCCTGGCTGGACGACCAAATGCTCGGGATCACCCGTCGCTACGTCGAGCCTCCCCGTGCGGGCGACTCTCCGCGGTTGTTGCTCGAGCTCGCCACCTGCTTTGGGCCGGACCACATCATCCCTGAACTCACGGCCAGAACGAAGACGACCGTAGTGGAAGAGCTTGCGGCGCACGCCCACCAACTTGGACTCGTTCGTGACAAGACCTGGTTCGTCGGCGCGCTGATCGAGCGTGAGAACGTCATGCCAAGCGCGACCGGCAACGGGATCGCCTTCCTCCACACCCTGCAGCGCAATCCCGAGCAGGTGGTTCGGCCGTTCATGGTACTGGGGAGATCGCGAGGGGGAGTGGACTTCGACGCGCTGGACGGCAGACCGACTCACCTGTTCTTCGTTCTTGGACTGAAGTACAACGAGCTGCACCTTCCCTGGCTGACGAAGTTGTCGCAGATGTTGGCGGGACCCGAAGCTGTTCAGGCGCTGCTGGCCGCGCCGGACGCGGAGGCCATTTACGCGGTGCTATCGGAGGCGGAACGCAAACTGCGCGCCGCGCCGATGGCCACTACTTCCTGACGACGTCTGCGCTGTGATGAGGGACGCGGCCGCGTTCCCGGCGGCTCAGCCCTGGCTCATGCTGTCGAGGAACTCCTTGTTGTTCTTCGTGCGCTTGAGCCGCTCCATGAGGAACTCGATCGCCTCCGCGGGCGGCATGTCCGCCAGGAAGTTGCGCAGGAGGTAGATCCGGCTCAGCTCCGTGTCGCTCAGGAGGAGCTCCTCGCGCCGGGTGCCGCTCCGGTTGATGTCCATCGCCGGGAAGACCCGCTTGTCGGCGATGTGGCGGTCGAGCACGACCTCCATGTTGCCCGTGCCCTTGAACTCCTCGAAGATCACCTCATCCATCCGCGAGCCCGTCTCGATGAGGGCCGTGGCGATGATGGTGAGGGAGCCGCCCTCCTCGATCTTCCGGGCCGCGCCGAAGAAGCGCTTCGGCTTGTGAAGCGCGTGCGCGTCCACACCGCCGGAGAGGATCTTCCCGGAGTGCGGCACGACGACGTTGTAGGCGCGGGCCAGCCGCGTGATGGAGTCGAGGAGGATCACCACGTCCTTCTTGTGCTCGACGAGGCGCTTCGCCTTCTCGATGACCATCTCGGCGACCTGG
>JACQVD010000095.1 GCA_016209945.1 Gemmatimonadota bacterium | reverse complement strand
CGGGGTCGATGAGCAGTTCGCGTTCGACCCGAAACGGTTCCGCCTGCGCAGCGACGCCCGGCGTTTCGAGATGGGGACGCCCGCGCTCGCCGCCGTCTACACGGCGTCGGCGGGCCTCGAGATCATCGAGGAGGTCGGGCTCTCCGTCATCCGCGAGAGGATCGCGGGGCTCGTGGCGGATCTCGTGGAGCGGGCGCGCGCGGCGGGCCTCGAGGCGCGGGTCGCCCCAAGACCCGAGGATCGCTCCGGCATCGTTCGCATCGAGCACCGGGATCCCGCAGGCGTGGTTCAGCATCTTATGGCCCGGAGCATCATCTGCGACCACAGACTGGGAGCGGTCCGCATCTCGCCGCACTTCTACAACACGACGGAGGACAGCGAAGCGGTCGTCGCGGCCCTGTCCCGGCTCTGACGACCGGCCATCGCAGCCCCAGCGGTGTTGAGTCCCTGTTGACCCCATGGCCCTAGCTTGTTCCCCGCTCGGGTCTCGCTAGATTCGACCTGGCCAGTCTGGCTAGATCGGCGGACTCTGGGAGGGGCCCATGCGCAGGTGGAAGCTCGAAGAGGCGAAGAATCGGTTCAGCGAGCTCGTGCGGCGAGCGCTCGCCCACGGGCCTCAACTCGTGACTCGGAACGGTCGGGACGCGGTCGTAGTCTTGAGCGTCCAGGACTACGAGCGTCTCGCGGTGCCGCGGGATCTCGTGGACTTTCTCCGGCAGTCGCCCTTCGCGGACGCGCTTGCGGCGGGTGAACTCGATCTGGAGCGCCCCCGGGACCTCGGGCGGGACCTATCCCTGCGCTCTGTGCGCCGGAAGTCCTGAGTGATGCGCTTCCTTCTCGACACGAACGTACTGTCGGAGGCGGCGAAACCACGTGCGGCGCCGCATCTGGTCGAGTGGCTGCGCGGGCAGTCGCCTCTCGATCTCGCCGTGAGCGTCCTCACGCTCGGGGAGATTGAGAGAGGTGTCTCGCTCCTCCCTAAGGGACCAAGGCGTCGGGCGCTCGAGCGATGGCTCAGCGTTGACCTGCCCCGCCAGTTTCTCGACCGGGTGCTGCCGATCGACTTGGAGGTCGCTCGTGTGTGGGGCCGCCTGGCTGCGGAGGGCAAGCGTGCCGGGCGCGAGCTCCCGGTCATCGACGGGCTCCTGCTCGCAACGGCCGCCGTGCACCGACTGACGCTCGTCACGCGCAACGAGGCCGACTGTAGGGATCGCGGTGTGCCGGTACACAATCCCTGGTCGGAGTGACGCCGAAGCTACTGGAGGAACGCGGCGAGGTCGTCGATGTAGGGCGCGAGATCGGGACGCGCGGGCATGAGGCGTGTCGTCCTCGTAGGCGTGTAGCCGGGAGGGTACTCGGCCCGGAGGATCCGCGCTTCCAGAAGCGCCCGGGACGATCCTTTCACTTGCGGGCCGAGAGGGCCCGGCAGGGACGGGTCCAGGTTGTGGCAACTGATGCACTGCGAGATGTAGACGGCGCGCCCCCGCGCCGACGCGTCGGCTTCTCCCCGTCTCGCACAGCCCGCACAGCCCCCGTGACCCACGAGGAGCAACGCAAATAGAATGGGCGGGCTCGAGACCCCGCCGAGCAATGCCTTCCGCCACCCGCGGGGCCCAGCCCGCCCGATGCGCGGCCTTCGCACCCCCGCTATAGCAGGCCTTTGGCCACGAGATAGAAGATCGCCGCCAAGATGAACCCCGACATGATGACCCGCGGGTGCGTGTCGAGCGGCTTCTTCGTCGGTCCCGCGCTCCCCACGAGGGCGTTGAGCTCGATCAGCGCAATGATCACCAGCGCCGCCAACCAGTACCCTCCGAGCGATCGCGGCTGCTCGGTGAAGAGCGGCCAGTGGCTGGCGGCCCCCATGAAGAAGAGCATGGGGATCGAGAGGAGCGTGTTGGTGCGCGACGCGAGGAGCGCGCGCCGCCCCGCCGGCCCCGCCCGCGGGTCGGCGGTCGCGCCGCCCGCCACCGCGACGGTCGAGGCGATGACGATCTTCTGTTTCGGCCAGATCACGAGCCACACGTTGAGGAACATGAGCGTCCCCAGCGCGGCACCCGTGAGGATCGCCACGCCCCAAGACGTGCTCCATACGGCCCCGCCGCCTTGGCCGCCTCGGATCAGTAAGATCGTGAGACCGGTCAGGAACGTGAAGAGCGCTCCCCATCGGAACCACCAGAGCGCCCGAGGGACGAGCTTCTGGATCGCGCCGCTGCGCACCGCCGGGTCGGTCTCGGCGAAGAAGGGCACCTGGACGAAATTGAAGTAGTAGAGCAACCCGATCCAGGTGATGCCGGCCAGGAAGTGGCCCCAGCGCATGAGGAACTGCAGTCCTTCGATGCTGAAGAGGGACATGTCTCACCTCCGGGTTGGCGTCAACGGCCGATGAGATCCCATCTCCCCATTCGAAGACGTACCGGCGAGCCTCGGAAGAGACTAGGGTAGAACGCGCGGCCCGAAGGCTCGCCGCAGGCGTGAATAACATAGCGCGGTGCAAACCCATTCGCTACGGCGCGGGGCTTATGGGGATGACCCAGATGTCGTGGTCGCCCTTGGCGCTCCTTCTCGCGAACGCGAGGAGGCGGCCGTCCGGCGAGGGCGCCGGCTCGCGCCCGGCTTCCGTGCCGGGCACGGGTGTGGCGTTGGAGCCGTCAGCGGCACTTCGCCAGATGCGATCGTCGCGCCGGAAGAAGAGAGTCCGTCCGTCGGGTGCCCACGCCGGTTCCTCCCCTTCGCCCAGTTCCACGAGCCCGCTCCCATCGGGTCGGACGAGGCTCAAGATGCGCCGGCCGGGTACGTACTCGGTGCGCTCCTCGATGCAGCCGCCGAAGCCGACGAAGAACGTGCACCTAGCGGCGCTGGGCCCGAGCCGCTCGATCCGGGAGAACGCGATCCACTCGCCGTCCGGGCTCCACGCAGGCGATACGCCGTCTGCCGTGTTCGGGATCGGATCGCCCCGGGCGGCGCCAACCCTCCAGATGAGGAGCTGGAGCCCGTTGCTGTACACGAGCCGGTCGCCTCCGGGCGCCCAGGTCGCACGGAACGCAAGGCTGCGCTCCTGCTCGAAGAGGCGTTGATAGGGATGGAACTCGACAATGAAGACGGCGATCACGCCGAAGGCGCCCTGGGGCGGCCCCTCGCGAACGCCGGCCATCGGCACCTTGAGTGGAAGGTCGGCCTCGATGGGGTCTGTGGAGTCCAGGCGCCGCACGCGCAGGACCACCTGGCGGAGCGGCGGCAGCGCGGCGCTGGCCCCCGGCGGCTCGCACGTGAAAGCAGCGTCCGGCGCGCCGCAAAGATCCTGAATGTTCCACAGCGGCTCGATCTCTGCGTAGGCCAGGCGGTCGCCCGTGGGCGCGACCATCGCCGACACGAGCCAGCGGAGGGGACTCAAGTTGTCCCGGGGGATCTGGGCGTCGCCCAGGATCGGTCGCGCGACGCCGCCCTCCCGCGGGAGGCCCACCAGAACACCGGGGCTCGGAGGGAGATGGTCGAATCCCTCGGCCGTGTAGTACACCGAGTCGCCGTCCGGCGACCAGCTGGGCGCCCGGTCGTCGCCCGAGCTGAACGTGAGCCGCCACGGCGGGCCGCCGAACCTCGGCTCCTCCGCGGAGAACGGCTCGGGCCCCTCGCGACAGGCGAGGAGCGACAAGAGCGTCGCGCAGAGCATTCGCGCCCGGCGCATCATCAGAAGGAGACCTCCAGGCCAAGCCGCACCTGCGTGGGCTCGCCGAAGAAGAGCGACGGGTCGTGACGGTCGAGCGCGGCCGCGAACCGGGCCGTGCGGAATTCGGAGACCGTGATGAGCCCGTCGCGGTCCAGGTCCACACGCGCGCTGTAGCGGGGCGACTCGCGCGGGATCGGCTCCATGTCGTCCGGGACCTGGCCCACGAACGCCAGCAGCGTGGAGGCATCCGGCGCGAGGCGACCGGTGTCGCGGCGCAGCGCGATCACGTTGTCGCGCGCGAGCACGTTTCGGCCGTCCGCGACGACGCGCCACGCGCAGCGCCCGCAGCCCGGCAGGGCACCCAGCTCGCGGCTCACGCGCACGTCCACGAGCGCGATCCAGGGCAGGTAGGTCGGGATCGTGCGCGCGCCGGTGAACTCGCCCGCCGCGATCTGCCGGTCGAGCGGGCGCCCGCTCCGGACGGAAGCCGTGAGCGATCCGCCCCAGCCGGAGGCGTCCGCGCCCGCGGCCCGGCCTGCGACGGCCACGAGGTCCGCGGAGTGCCGCCGGTCGAAGGCGAGGGGAAACTCGAGCCGGCGCTCCGTGATCTCGCCACCAGGGTCATCGAGGGCGCTGGACGTGATGCCTTTCGCCTTCTGGAGCGTGTAGCCGGCGCGCACACGGAGCCCCGGCCAGTGGCCGCGCAGCGTGACCTCCAACCCTCTCACGCTGCCGAAGTCGCCGGTCGTGAATTGCCCGGGCGCGGACCCCGCGGCGCCGAGGCTCCCGGTAACCAGGTTGTTGAGCTCTTTCAGGAAGAACGTGAACCCCAGGGCCACGTCGTCGTTCAGGAGATGGCTGAACCCCGCCTCGTACGCCGTCCCGCGCTCGAACGCGAGATCGGGATTCCCCTGCCGCTGGATGTCCGTGCGCAGCGAGTCTCCGATCGTCGTGTCGAGGAAGTAGCGGAAGTCGGGCGGCTGCACGAGGAGCCCGTAGTTGAACCGGAACGCGGTGCGCCCGTCCGTGCCCGGGACCGGTGCCGCGACCCCGATCCGGGGGTTGACGCTCGCCTTCCATCCGGGCTCGACGACCGCGACGGCACCGCCGGCGGTGTCCCTGCGCAGGCTTAAGCCGGAGCGGAACGCGTCCACCCGGACGCCGAGCTGGATCGTGAAGTCCTCGGCGGCGGCCAGCGAGGCCTCCGCGTAGCCCGTGAGCGTGCGTGGGTGGAAGCGCGCGTGGTTCGGCGGCGCGCCCGCGAGGTGCGCCGACGCCTGCTCGTAGCTCTCGACGCGGTAGAACCGCGCCGAGATGCCCGCCTGCACGGTGTGCCCTCGGGCCGACAGCAATTCGCCGACGAGGTCGGTGCCGAGGAATTCCGAGCGGCTCCAGTTGGCGAGCGTCGGCGTCCCTTCCGTGAAGAAGATCCCCTCCGCTGCGGGCCCGAAGGGCGACCCCGTCGCGCCACCGGGCGCCACGTAGCCGGGCACCTCCGATCCCATCTGGAACTCCACGGGCAGGCGCGTGAAGCCTTCGCCGAGGAACCGGAAGTCGGCGAAGCCGAAAGGCCCGATACGCGCGCGTTCCTCGAAGGTCCACGGGTCGATGGCCCCGAGGTAGCGGTCGAGCCGGAGGCGTGCTGCGCGCCAGGTCACGTGATACGCTCCTCCCCGGTGGTGGCTCGCCCAGTCGAGGGTGAGCGTCGCGATCGTGCCGGTCGAGCGCTGCCCGAGCTGGAAGCGCGGGTTGTACTTGAACTCGGGGGTGTAGAGCTCGCGCTGCCGGCGGTTGCGGAGCGCGCTCACCGTCAGCGTGGCGTTCCCCGGGAGCGGCCGATCGATCCTCAGGAAGGCGATAAGCTTGTCGCCCCGCTGGTGCGGGAGGATCGACGTCGTGAACGGGCAGGTGAGGTGCCTGGTCGTCGGATCGGATGCGAGCGACTCGATGCGCGAGGCAAGCTGGGCATCGCCATCCTCGGGCTTCAGACAGGTGAGGCCGCGCGCGCGCGGCTCCGCGTCCTCCATGCCCTGTAGCCACACGTCGGCGAAGAGCGTCGTCCCCCGCCCCAAGAAGCCCACGGGGCCGCCCGCCGACGCCGAGAAGCTCGTGAAACCTAGGAAGAGGCCGTCGGGCGCCCACTGGTCCGTCAGCGCGGAGGCGCGCCACTCCCAGCGCTCGGGGTTCCCGCGCCGTGTCACGTACCGGACGACGCCGGAGAGGGCGGAGCCGAAGCCGGCGCCGAACCCGCCGGTGACGACCTCGACCTCCTGGAGCGAGCTCGGCGAGAACTCGATCCCGGGGCCCTGCGTGGACGCTTCGAGCTGGTTCTTTACCTCCAGCCCATCGACGAGGTACACCTCCTGGCCGACCCTGCCGCCCCGGAAATGCCCGTCGGTGACGCCCGGAGCGAGCTCGATCGCTTCCTCCACGGCATCGACCGGCAGCGCGCGCAGCTCCCGGCCCAGGACGACCTCGTGGCTGGCCGTCACGTCGGGCTCGATGAGCCGCAGGCGCTCCACCTGGGCGACGAGCGCCTCGACCTCGACCGCGACCGGCGATAGCTCCACGGTGATCTGGGTCGTGCGTCCGGCCTGGACCTCCACCTTTTCGAGCGTCGCGGCCTGGTAGCCAATCCGGGTGACGCGGAGCTCGTGCTCGCCCGGCGGGAGCGCCGCGAGCACGAACAATCCCCGTTCTGTGGTGAGCGTGAGGAGCTCGAGCCGCGGGACGATCACCTCCGCCGCCTCGACCGGTTGCCGCGTCGCGGCGTCGAGGATCCGGCCGAGGATGCGACCCGTCGTCTGCGCGCGTATGGGGGACGCGGCGAGAAGGACCACGCTGAGCGCGCTCCCAGCCATCCGGGTCAGGCGGCGCAGGTTCACGGGTCGTTGCGTGCACTTCAGGTCATCCATGCGGGAGCGGATGTTACAGCCCGCCGTGAGACGCGGTCAACGGCGCACGGGGATGCTTGACAGCCCCTCCTGGGGCGCCATCCTCATTCTGCTCATGCCGCCGAAATTCTTCACCGTCGATCAGGCCAATCGGACGCTGCCGCTCGTCCGGCGGATCGTGACGGACGTTGTGTCCGCGCACCGGGAGCTCCAGGAGCTCGCGGCCAGCTACTCGGATCTGGACCCGAAGGGGCCCACCGTGGCGGAGCCGCGGGCCGAGCTCCGGGAGCGGATCGACGGGCTCACGAACACGATCAACCGCTACATCGGGGAGCTGCACGAGCTCGGCTGCCTCTTCAAAGGGTTCGAGGAAGGGCTCGTGGATTTCTACGCGCTGAAGGGCGCGCGCCCCGTCTTCCTCTGCTGGAAGCTGGGCGAGGAGCGCATCGAGTGGTGGCACGAGACGGACGCCGGATTCGCGGGACGCCAGCCTCTCGCGACGCTGCTCGACTGAGCGACTCTGCGTGGTTGCCCCTTCCGGCGGGCTGCGGCATCTTTGGTGACGATCGTGCGAAACCGGAGGTGCGATGATTGAGCGGCGGGACCCGCCGGATGTCGTTCGGCTCAGCGGCCGGATCCTCTTCTTGACAGAGGATCCCGAGCTCATCCGCAGGCAGCTGGCGGGTGAGGACCTCGACTGGGACCCCTCGATCCCGCTGCGCGACGACATCTCCACCGACGAGATCACGCCCGCGTGGGTGTGCTACCACTTCGATCCAACGCTCGCGGAGTACGTCTACATCGGGCTCAAGTGCGGGGACGAGTTCCCGATCACGCCGGGCGATGTGAAGCGCGGGGGCTTCGTCGCCTGCGTGTCCGGGAAGCGACGCGGGAAGGGCTCGAGCCGCGAGCATTCGCCGTACGCGGAGCTCATGGCCGGGATCCGCCTCGTCATCGCCCAGAACATCGAGCGGATCTACGAGGAGAACTGCCAGGACCTCGGCCTTCTCACGTCCACGGACTTCGGGCTGATCGAACGCATCCGGCGGGGTGAGCGGATCCCGCTGGACGAGTTCACGCGCGGGAGGGACCCCATCACGGCGGCGATCGTCCGCCGGGGCGGCCTCTACCCGTACAACGTGGCGCGGCTCCGACGGGCGGTGAAGGTCCTGCCGCCGGACACCGACAGCCGCCGGCCCATGACGATCGCCGAGAAGATCATCGCCTCGCACTGGGTCACGGACCTCGCCGCCGGACGCGTCGGCATCCCCGCTGTGAAGCCCGGCGATGCGGGGTTCGTCCGCTGCGACATCCGCTTCTCCCACGAGTACGTGACCCCGATGGCGGCCACGTTCTTCGAGCAGTACGTGGGCTCGGACGGGGAGATCCGGGAGAAGGACTCGGTGCTCCTCTTCCGCGACCACCTGGCGATGCTCGACCTCGTGATGTCGGAGGAGAAGAGGAAGAAGGGGCTCCTGGATGTGGCGCTGCGGCTGAAGGAGAAGCAGGAGGAGTTCGCGCGGCGGCACGGCCTGCGTCTCCACGGCGAGCTCGCCGATCGGAAGGGCTCGGAGGCGATCTGCCACACCAAGATCTTCTACGCGTACGCGCTCCCGGGCATGGTGATCCTGGGCAGCGACTCACACACGCCACACGCGGGCGCCGTCGGCTGCGTCGCCTTCGGCGCGGGTACGACCGCGATCTTCAACTCGTGGATGACGCAGGACGTGCGGATCAAGGTGCCCGCCTCGCTCCGGATCGAGGTGAACGGGCCGCTCGCGCCGGGCGTCACCGCGAAGGATCTCGTGCTGGAGATCCTGCGGCATCCGGCGGTGAAGGGCGGAGGTGCGATCGGAACGATCGTGGAATGGGCCGGCCCCACCGTGCGGGCGCTCTCCGTGGACGAGCGCGCGACGCTCACGAACATGTCGGCGGAGATGGGTGCCTTCACGGGGATCGTCGAACCCGATGAGACGACCGTGGAGTGGCTCGTGGATGTCCGCGGCCTCGATCCGAACGAGGCGGAGGCGCTGTGCGAGGGGCTGTACAGCGACGAGGGCGCGGAGTACGCGACCCGCATCGAGGTCGATGCGGGCCGGCTACGCCCCATGGTCGCGCTGCCGGGCGATCCCGGGAGAGGGATCTTCGTGGACGAGCTTCCCGGGCCCGTCGCCATCGACATCGCGTACATGGGCTCGTGCACCGCGTCGAAGCGTGAGGACATGGACATGTACGCGGCGGTGTTGCAGCCGGCGGTGGCCGAGGGGCAGCGGGTGCCGGACGACGTGCGCGCCTACATTCAGATGGGCTCGCTCGAGGTCGAGGAGTACTGCCGGGAGAAGGGCTACCTGGAGTTTTTCCAGCGCGCCGGTGTCAAGGTCCTGGCGCCCGGGTGCGGCGCGTGCATCAACGCGGGCCCCGGGGTGAGCACCCGGCCGGACGAGGTGACCGTCTCCTCGATCAACCGGAACTTCCCGGGGCGGAGCGGGCCCGGGAAGGTCTACCTCGCGAACCCCTACACCGTAGCCGCTTCCGCGCTCGCGGGCCGGATCGTGGCCTGGCAGCCGCAGGTGCCGGCCGGCGTGGCGTAGCGCGGGACACTCGAAGCGAATCCTCGCGGACTGGGGGGTACCCATGGATCCTCTTCTGGAGGCAGCCGTCGAGTCGCTCGAACGGGAGCCGGCGCTATGGGTTCCCGTTACCAAACTGTGGGAGGCGATCAAGGAGAGCCCGCCGGCCCGCGGCCGGTCCCGGGCGGACTTGGAGCGGATTCTCCGGGCGGAGAAAGACACGTTCCTCTACGCTCGTCCGTGCCGGCTCGCCGCGCGCGCGGTGGGCTGCGATCCGGGCGAGATCGAGGCGTTTGAGCGCGAGCTGTACGCGCTGGGCGCGCCCGCGGGCACGCGCGTCATGCTGAAGAGCCGCCGGCCCACACGCGCGGAGATCTTCGCGGAGATGGCGAACGACCTCCAGCGTCTCGGCGATGCGCTCGAAGCGGCCTGGCGCAGGCGCCCGCGCCCACGCCCGGAGATGGAGCGGCAGCTCCGCGGCCTCGTTCGCGAAGGCTTGATCCTGGAGGAGAAGCTGGAGCGGACGTTCCGCGGGCGGTCCCCGCCGCACTCCTAGGGGCGAGCGCCCGCCGGAGGAGCGGCGCTGGTCGGCGGAGGCGCGCCGAGGCTCAGAAGCGTCTCGGGATCCAGCGGGATCCCCTGGAAGCTCACCGACCAGTGGAGGTGTGCGCCGGTCACGCGGCCGGTGGCGCCGACCCGGCCGACGACCTGGCCGCGGTCCACCCAGTCCCCTTCCTGCACGAGCGCCTCGGACATGTGCATGTACGCCGTGTACAGGCCGAGCCCGTGGTCGAGGTACACGGTGTTGCCGCTGAAGTAGAGATCGCGGGCGAGGGCAACGCGCCCGCTGTTGGACGCGCGGACCGGATCGCCGATCCTGCCGGCGATGTCGTATCCCAAGTGGCGGCTCTGCAACTCGCCGTTGAACATCCTTCGCGTTCCGAACCGGCTGCTCGACCGGTCCTCGCGCGGCCTGGCGAAGGCCTCGCGCCAGAGCGCTTCCGACGTCACGCGCCGCACCGTCTCCGCGACGAGCGCGTGCTCCGACTCGATGCGAGGGCGCGCTTCCGGTGGAGGGTTCGTGAAGCGCTCGGGAACCGTCAGGATCTCGGAGGAGAACTCCCGAGGGAGGATGGGGACGCGCAGGGTCTCCGTCCGCTCGGCGCCCCCGGGGTACCGTATGGTGAGCTGCACGTCCACTTCACGGGCGTCGAGCGGCGCGGGCGCAACCGTCCACATTCGACCGTCCGCGGATGCCACGAAGGCGAGCGTGCGCTCGGCGGCCATCCCGTCCACGGCGATGACCGGGGCGCTCTCGGGCGCGGGACGAACGTGGAGGAGGAAGGCGGTCCCTTCGAAGATCTCCTGCGGCGTGACGATGACGGTCGGAGGGAGGGCCGGGAGCTCCTCCTGCTGGCGGTCGGCGGGGACGGTCTCGCGTTCTGGATTCGGCGCGGGCGTTGCTGGCTCGGGCGTTGCGGGAGCGGCCAGGCGCGAGTGGCAGCCGACGGCGAGCAGGAACGCCGCGGGTGAGAGAGCGCAGATCTCCCGGATGCGCAGCATGAAGGCGAAAGTAATTCAGCCTTCCAGAGTGGACAACCGGCGTCTCAGCTGAGCTCGGCGATCCGTGCGCGCGCCTTTCGCAGCACGTCGCGCTCGTTCTCGAATGCGAGGCGCGCCTCCGCCTCTTCGATCGGCACCCACTCCGCGGCATCGACCTCGCGGTCGTGGTCCGCCGTGCTCCCCTCCACATATTCGAGGAGGTAGAAGTACACGGTCTTGTGGATTCGCGCCCGCGTCTCTCCGTCCCGGCCCATGTACCAGAAGTCGATCTTGTCGAGGCGTTCGAGCGGGCGCCCGCGGCAGCCCGTCTCCTCGGCCACCTCCCGCGCCGCAGCGGCCTCCACCGGCTCGCCTTTTTCGATGAGGCCCTTTGGGAGCTGCCAGCGCCGGCCGCCCTGCGTGGCGATGAGGCAGACCTCGACCTGCGGCTTCGGGCCGCGGCGGAAGAGCACGCCGCCCGCGGAGAACTCGAGCCGTGTCGGGATTGCCATCACGGGAGCCCGGAGAGAAACTCGCGCACCGCGGCGTTGAAGAGGTCGGGGCGCTCGAGATTCGACATGTGACCGGCCCCGGGGATGAGCACATATTGTCTGGCGCCGGGGATCGCGGAGGCCATCTCCCGTGCGACATCCGGCGGCGTGATCACGTCCTGCGCGCCCGCGATGACGCATGTGGGAACCGTGATCGCGGGGAGGAGGTCACGCGACTCGGGACGGGCCGCCATGGCGTCGAGCGCCGCGATCACCGCCGCGGGGCGAGCCGCGAGGATCATCTTCTCGAGCGTTGCCACGACGCCGGGCCGCTGCCGTCGCGTATCGTCCGAGACGAGGCGCGGCAGGAGATCCTCGACGAGCACGTGTGTGCCCTCGACGCTCACCTGCTCGGCCATTGCCCGCCGGCGCTCCCGTGCCTCCGGTGTGTCGGCCTCCGGCCGCGTGTCGGCGAGGATGAGGCCGCGGACGCGACCTGGGTGCCCGCGGACCAGCGCGAACGCGACGTAGCCGCCCATGGACAGGCCGCCGACGACGGCCGACTCGATGCCCAGCGCTTCGAGGAGGGCCGCCATATCGTCCGCCAGGTCGTTGATCGTGTAGAACCCGCGACCGAGGTTGGACTCCCCGAAGCCTCGGAGGTCGGGCGCCAGCGCTCGATACCCTTCCGAGAAGACATCGAGCTGAGGCGCCCACATCCTCCGATCGAAGGGGAACGCATGGATCCAGAGGAGCGCGGGCCCGCGGCCGCGATCCTCGTAGTGACAGGTGAGTTGGCCGAGGCGAACGGAGGCCACGCCCGGAGTGTCTTGCGGTTCGGCGGGGGACGCAAGCCCGGACGCCGGGTGCGACCCCCGATCAACGGTTGATCCGACCTCCGGAAGTTTCTACACTACTGTGAGGAGTGCAGCGACGACTTCGACCGAACGGAAAGCGAAAGACGGGCATCGATGGTTACAGAGGATCAGGTCCGCGAGGCGCTCAAACAGGTGAAGGACCCGGAGATCAACCTCAACGTGGTGGATCTTGGTCTCCTGTACGAGATCCGGATCGAGGAGCCGGCGAGCGTCTACCTCAAGATGACGCTCACGAGCCCCATGTGCCCCACGGGGCCCGCGATCTTGAACGGCGCGAAACAGGCGGTCGAGGCGCTGGAAGGTGTCGAGCGCTGCGATGTCGAGCTGACCTGGACCCCGTTCTGGAGTCCCGCTCGGATGGACCCGAAGGTCCGGGCGATGCTCGGTCTCTGAGCGAGGCGGGCGCGGGGGAGCGCGGGGAGCGCGGGGGAGCGCGGCCCTAGAGCGCCCACCGCAGGTACAGGTCGATCGCCTTGCGCAACCAGCCCTTCCGGAGGAGTTCCTCGTAGTAGCGGTCCGCGGCTCTGCGGATCCCTTCGGAAAGCGTCGGGTAGACGTGGATCATCTGGCTCAGGTGGCCTATGCGGACGCCTGCACGCATGGCGAGCACGATCTCGTGGATGAGGGCACCGGCCTGCGGTCCCAGCACGTGGGCGCCGACGATGCGGCCGCGGGGAGCGCACAGGATCTTCACGAGTCCCTTCGCCTGCCGGTCGGTGAGCGCGCGGTCGAGCGTGCCGAAGGGATAGCGGTAGACGCGCAGCCGGCTCCCCCAGCGCTCGCGTGCCTCGGGCTCGGTGAGCCCGACGCGCGCGAGTTCGGGATCGGTGAAGATCGCCCAGGGCACGACGCGGTAGTCCGCCTTACCCTTCAAGGGGAAGAACGCG
>JACQVD010000092.1 GCA_016209945.1 Gemmatimonadota bacterium | reverse complement strand
TACCCTATCGCCGCCACGAGATACAAACCTCGCCGCGGAACCGGAAAGCCAGGGCCACGGAGGGCCGGTTCTTGGGCACCCATACTTCCCCGATTCCAGAAACGTCCCTGTACGGCGCGGGGGTTCCCGCGAGCGCGGCGACTCTGCGCCCGAGAATTACGACCGGGCGTACACGCCCATGAGCTGCGCCTCGCCGAGGACATGTCCCCGGCTCGCCCGCTCAACATCCTCTTTGCGGGCTCCAGGTTTCAAACGCAGCGGCGCGTCGAGCGCGTACAGCTTGAAGAAGTAGCGGTGCGGCTTCCCCGGCGGCGGGCACGGGCCGCCGTAAGCGTTGCGCCCGAAGTCGTTGCGGCCCTGCTTCGCACCCCCGAGCTGCGGAAGCGTGTCTTGCGCTGGAACTCCCTCCGGAAGGGATGCCACGTTCGCCGGCAGATCGTACAGGACCCAGTGCACCCAGGTGCCGCGGGGGGCGTCCGGGTCATCGCAGATGACCGCGAACGCCTTCGTGCCCTGGGGCGCGCCCGACCACGCCAGCGGCGGAGAGACGTCCGGCCCATCGCACGTGTAGCGCGTGGGAATCCGCTCTCCGTTCTTGAACGCGTTGCTCGCTAGTGCGAATGCCATGCGACGGCCCTCCTCACAGAACGCCCGCGTTCACTCTCGGAATCCAGCCCTCGCCCATGCCCGGTCGCTCGCCGCGGATCCAGTTCTCGCGCTCCTCCTTCACGCGGAGCGCCGTCCCCACGGGAAGGTACAACAGCGCCTCGCTCTGTAGGGCCGGCCCGGCGCGCAGCGCCACGTTCTCATCCAGGAGGATCGCAACAGGTTCGCGAGCGGTCGCGCGCGCGAAGAGGACGGCCAGGAGAAGTGCCGCCGCCGTGAGCGCCATCCCCGCGCGCCGAACCGATCGCGAGCCTGCGACCAGATACGCGATCCACGACACGCCGGCCCCGTACCACACGAGCGCGAAAAGGAGCGCGAGCTCGTCGCGCGTCAGCGGCACGGCCGGGAGCGCGTCGCGCAGCACGGGATCGTCACCCGAGGCGAGCCTCAGGTTGTGCCTCACGTCCGCGTCGCGCGGGTCGGCCTCCGCTGCCCGCAGCCACGCGTACACCGCCCGGCCCGCCTCGCCCGCCTCGTAGTAGGCGTTTCCGAGGTTGTAGAGCGCGTGGGGATCCGGCCGGCCGCCAGCGACCTCGGCTTCGAAAACCCGGACCGCGGTCTCGTAGTCGCCGGCCCGATAGGCCGCAAGCCCTTCGGCGAAGCGATCGGATTGGAACCCCGCCGGCAGGAGGAGCAGCGCGATCGCTCTCGGCGCCGATAGGCGGCGCCTGCGAGGCGGCGCTTCCCGATCGACGCTCGCAAGAAGCGCGGCGGCCCGCTGGACCGCGTCTCCCCGCGCCTCCAGCGAGAGCGGGCTCGGCGCGAACCGGTACCGCGCGCATTCCTCGATGAAGCCCGCGACCTCGGCCGCGAGCGCCGGAGGCACGCCGCGATCCTCCAGCGCGTGCTGGAGCTGCACCTTCCCCGCGGCGGAGAGCCCCGCCAGGCCGAACCGCTGCTCCAGCCAGCGCAGCGCCAACTGCCGAAGCTCGCCAAAGACGTCGGCCTGCGGGTCCCGGGCAAGTCCCCGGATACGCTCGAACCCCTGGAGACGCGAACGCCGGAGGAACCGGCCGCTGGGCACGTCGGAGCGACGGCGGCGCCGCTGCCGCAGGAGAAGCAGGAGAACCGCGAGCGGTGGAACCCCCTGCAAAGCCCAGAAGAGGGGGCTGCTCCTCACCTGAACCGGCAGATTGCGTGCGCGCGAGGTCTTCACGTAGCGGATCGCGAGGCCGCCGGCACCCTCGGCGATCGGAAGTGCCGCCGCAGGCCTCACCTCCAGCGCGAGCGGGCCTGTGCGCATGACCTCGTATCCGGGCGTCTGCGGGTCGAAGTACGCGAGCGAGATCGGAGGGACGACGACGCGACCCGTGCGCTCCGGAACCAGCACCCAGGAAAATCGCTTCCGGCCCGTCCACGTGTCCCGCTGCGGCACGGTTTCGGCGGACTCCCCGGCCTCGTACACGCGGAACCCCTCCACGCCCGGCATCGCCGGCCGGACGAGGCCCGCCAGGTTCCCCGTCCCGCGCGCCTCGAACGTCAGGTTCGCGGCCTCGCCCACGCGCAACTCCGCACGGTCGAGCCACGCGTCCACCGTGAAGCGGCCTACCGCGCCGCTGAACTCCGGCGGCCGGCCGGCTTCCGGAAGAGGAAGAACCGCGAGCCGTACCGGCGCACTCGTGATCTCGAACGTTTGAGGCGCGTACACCAGCCCGCGACGCACCTCGTACACGACGGACGCCGCCGGGATGCTCAGGATCCCGGAGTCCACCGGGAACAGGGCACGCTTGAACCACTGCACGTAGAACTCGCGGCCGGCGATCGCTCGCCGCTCGGGGCTCGTGGGCGTCGCGAGATCGGTCACCCAGGCGCCCTGGATCTCGGGCCCTCGAACCTCCGGCTCACGGCGCAGCCGTTCGCGCAGGTTCGCGTCGAAGAAGACCGCGCTCGTCAGCGTGGCCTGCTGGCCCACGTACACCGTCTCCGGCTCGACCCACAGACGCACGGCGACCTCCTCCGCGGGACCCGGCTCCACGCCCCGGCGCAGCCGCTCGGCCGCCGAGGCGCTCACCACGGTGAGCCTCAGCGCCTGGGTTTCGTAGGTCCGCCCGCCGACGCGCACGCCTATGGGTGGGACGACGATCTCACCGACCCGCTCCGTGCGCAGGAGATACTCTCGGTAGAACTCGCGGGTCGCGCCGCCGGGAAGCGCGAACCGGAAAGAGGATCGGTCTTCGCTACGGACGATGACGAGCCCCGGCAGCTCCGGCTCCGTCACCTCGGGCGCGGCGACGCCCGGCGCGCGCACGCGCACGTACAGCATCACCGTCTCGCCCACGCGGACCGTCGCTCGGTCGAAGCCCGCCTCGACCTCGACGTCCCGCTGTGGCGGAACGACCAGGAGAACCACCGTGAGGAGCGCGAACGTGCCCATACGACGCGGTCACCAATCGGGCCCGGCGGGCCGGCCGCTGGGACGCGTCCGCCGGGCCTTCTCACGCTGGAGCGCGCGCTCCTGCTCCTCGGCTGCGTTCAGGATCTGCTCGGCCGCCTCCCGGGAGAGCGGCCGCACGTCGCGCGGCTGGCGCGTCCGCGCCTGCGGCGTACTCTCTCCCCCGGACGGCCGCTCTCCCGGCTCCGGCGTGCGGGGCGGCGGTGGCGGCTCTCCCTCCCGCGCGGACTCCCGGGAATCCTCGCCGCCCGCCCCTTCTTCGTTCGGCAGGCGCAGTCGCTGGAGTTCCCGAAGGGCGAGCTCGAGGTTCCACTTGGCGTCGTGGTCGTCCGGCCGGATCAGGAGCGCCTGCCGATAGGACTCGACAGCCCGCTGTGCGGCCTTTGCATCGCCCGCGAGCGCGGCTGCGAGGCCCACGTTCCCGAGGTTGTAGAACGCCCGGCTTCGCAGTTCCGGCGCCCGGGTGCCGAGCGCGCCCGTGAGATGGGACCCGGCCTCTCCCGTTCGGCCCGCGCGGAGCAACGCCGTACCGAGGTTGTAGCGCACGGTCGCGTCGTCCGGCCGCTTGGCAAGCGCCGCCTCGTACGCGCGGATCGCCGCGTCCATCTCGCCCGCCCGATACAGTCGGTTCCCCTTCACGCCCTGTGACGATAGCGCCAGGGCCGCGAGCGCGACCGGTGCAAACACGAACGCGGATATCACCACCTCAGCCTCGCGCTGCCGAGCACCGCGTCGATCGCCAGGAGCAGGAACCCGAGAAGCGCAAACCAGTGATCGCGAGGCGTCAGCTCCAGGCGTCGCAGTCCCGGGCCGGACGCGCGCTGGAGGCTCTCCAGCGCTTCCACGAGTCGAGCCACGCCCCCCGCGTCCGCACGGACGAACGCGCCGTCCGTGACCGACGCGAGCCGCTGGAGGACCGCCGGGCTCAGCCTCGAGAGCACGATCTCGCCGTTCCCGTCGCGCCTGTAGCCGGCGACCCGGCCGGACTCCGGGTCGTATTCGGGGATCGGCTCGCCCCGCTCGGTCCCCACCCCGACCGTGTAGATGCGGATGCCGGCCTGCGCGGCGCGACGCCCGGCCGAGAGGATGGCGTCGTCGGGCTCGTGCGCTTCGCCGTCGCTGAAGAGGACGATGACCTTGTCGGCCGCGCTGCGCGGCGAGCGGAAGAGATCGGTCGCCTGGCGGACCGCGGACGCGATGGACGTTCCCGGCGTGCCGGCGACCTCCGGATCCAGCGCGTCCAGGAAGAGCTCCACCGCTCCGTGGTCGGAGGTGAGCGGCGTGAGCACGTAGGCGCGACCCGCGAACACGACGAGCCCCACACGGTCCCCCGGGAGCTCCCGGAGTAGCCGGCGTGTCTCCGTGCGCTCGCGCTCCAGCCGGCTGGGGAGAACATCGCGCGCGAGCATCGACGCCGAGATGTCGAGGACGAGCACCCCCTCCAGGCCCCGGGTCTCCGCCTCCACAATTCGCACGCCCCACTGGGGGCCGGCAAGGGCGAACCCGATCGCCGCCCCGGCGCCTGCCACGAGGAGAGCGCGCCGGCCCGCACAGCCCGCGAGGTCGGCGCGTGACAGTCTCTGGAGGAGGCCCGGGCTCCCCAGCGCGCGCACCGCCGCGCCGCGCCGCGCGCGCCAGCGCCACACGACCGCCACCGACGCCAGGAGCAGCGCCGCGATCGTCCAGACGAGTTCCGGGTGCTCTAGTCCCATGCGCTACGCGAGAAGCGGGTACCGGCGCGCCCGCAGGAGCCACTCCCCCAGGGTGAGCGCCGCCGCCAGCACGAGCCACACACGCCCGAACTCCCGGTATTGCACGTAGCGCCGCACGCTCACCGGCGTCCGCTCCAGAACATCGATCCGGCGATAGACCTCCTTCAGAGCGTCCGCGTCCGTCGCCCGGAAGTACTGCCCGCCGGTCGCCGCGGCCACCTGACGCAGGAGATCCTCGTCGATCCGGACGGGCATGTTCGCGTACTCGAGCCCGAACGGCCCCTGGCCTATGGGGACCGGCGCCACGCCTTCGCTCCCCACGCCGATCGCGTAGATCTTGACCTCGTAGGCGGCCGCCGCCTGCGCGGCGGTGAGCGGATCGATCTCGCCGCGATTGTTCTCACCGTCGGTGAGCAGCACGATCACCTTCGACTTTCCCGTGGCGCGGCGCAGGCGGTTGGCCGCGGCGGCGATCGCCGGGCCGATCGCCGTCCCATCCTCGAGACTGCCGACCTGGAGGCCCGCCACCGCCTGCCGGACGACCTCGTGGTCCAGCGTCACCGGAACCTGGGTGAGCGCTTCGCCGGCGAACGCCACGAGCCCGAGCCGGTCGTGCGCGCGCCCACGGATGAATTCGTCCACGGTGGCCTTCGCGGCGGCGATCCGATCACCCGGCGGCATGTCGAGGGCGAGCATCGAACTGGAGATGTCCACGACCAGAACGATCGTGATCCCTTCCGACTCGACCTCCATCGTCGTCCTTCCGATCCGGGGGCGCGCCACGGCCAGCAGGAGGGCGACGAGGGCCAGCGCCCTCAGCCCGTACGGCACACGCGCCACCCAGCGGGCAGGCCGGCGGGTGACCCTGAGGGCCACATCGACGCGCGGATAGCGAAACGCCTCGCGCCGCCTGCGAGCCCACCATGCCCACAGCGGGAAGACGAGCAGGAGCAGCGCGGCCCACGGGTTCCCCAAGCTCACGGCGCCCCCTCCACGGTCTCTCGTGCCTCTTCCGGCGCCGTCTCCGCCCCGACCCCCACGAGCTCCGCATCCGGCATGGGGAGCTCGAACTCCTCGAGCCACCGGCGAGCGCGCTGCGTCAACTCGCGCGCGTCCTCGAGCGCTCGGCGCGCGCGGGCGAACTTCACCAGATCGGTCTCACTCAGGATGTCGCGGAGCTCCAGCACGTGTTGTATGGAGACCCCCGCCTCGTTCAACCTGCCGGTGACCTCGGAAGTCGTGAGGTCGGTTCCCCAGCTCGCGTTCAGCGTCTGGAGATCGTAGCGCAGGATCTGAGCCAGCTGGGTGTAATACGCTTCCGTGTCGCCTTCGACGAGCCAGGCGATGCCATCCCGCTCAAGAGCGGCGAGCGCCGCGAGTGCTATGGCCCTCGGATCGGAGACCACGACGGGCACATACCGCTTCCGGCGCCGGCGCCAGCGTGACAGGAGGTAGGCGCCCGTCACGACCACGGCGATCGGGAGAAGGATCGCCAGGGCGACCTCCCACCACGTCCGGCTCGGTCCCCAGACGTCTTTCGGCCCGCGCGGCTCGATCGAGTCGGACCCCGCCGGGAGAACCGAGCGCACCGCCACGGCCGCGCGCGGCGCTTCGACCGTTTGGACGGCGCCGTCGGGGAAGGCGATCGTGACGAGCACCGGCGCCACGGCCTGCAACCCCGGCTCCCACGCTGCGAGCTCGTACTCCGCCGTCCACAGCGTGTCCCCGGAAGCGCGAACGGAGGCAGGCGCGACACTCGTCACCGGACCGACCGTGTCGAGCACTACGGGGAAGCGCACCCGCGCACCGGGCGGCGTCTCGACACGGAGCCGGTACAGGAAGCGTGCGCCGATCGTCACCGTGTCGCGGCTCAGCGCGGCGCGGATGGAACCCTGGGCACCCTGGATGGCCGCGGGGCCGCCGAACCAGACGAGGAGCGCCAGCAGGAGCGGGGTCACGCCCGCAGCCTCGCCCGCTCCCGGGCCTGGAAGAACTTGATGAGGGGGCCCACGTACGACCGGTCGGTCTCGATCTCCACGCGATCCACCGACGCCTGCCGCAAGAGCCGCTTGAGCGCCGCCTCGTCCTCGGCCACCAGATACTCGAACTGCTCGCGCGCAAACCGGCTCGACGTGTCGAGCACGCTCACGTGACCGGTCTCCGGATCCACGAGCTCGAGGAGGCCCACGTCGGGGATCTCGCGCTCCCGGGGATCCGTGATCGTGATCGCGACCACGTCATGGCGCCGGCCCAGGATCTTGAGCGCCTTCTCGTAGCCTGCCGCCTGGAAGTCCGACAGGATGAAGACGACGGCGCGGTGCCGCAGGATCCGGCCCACGTACTCCAGGGCGGCCGCGAGGTTCGTCCCGCGCCGCCTCGGCTGGAAGACGAGGAGATCGCGGATGAGCCGCAGCGCGTGCCGGCGTCCCTTCTTGGGCGGGACGAACGCCTCCACGCGATCGGTGAAGAGGCACAGCCCGACGCGATCGTTGTTCCGGATGGCGGCGAGGGCGAGCACGGCCGCGATCTCCGCGGCTGCCTCCGCCTTGAAGCGCCCGCGCGTCCCGAAGTGCGTGGACCCTGAAAGGTCCACCACGAAGAGCACCGCCAGCTCGCGCTCCTCCGCATACTTCTTCACGTACGGGTGCCCCATGCGCGCCGAGACGTTCCAGTCGATCGTGCGGAAATCGTCGCCGGGCGTGTACTCCCGGACCTCCGCGAACTCCATGCCCTGCCCCTTGAACACTGAATGGTACTCGCCGCTGAATCGCGTGTTCACGAGGCTGCGCGTGCGAAGCTCGATGAGCTTCACCTGGCGCAGGATCTCACGTGGCACACGGCCCAGGGGAGTGGGAGAGACGGGAGGCTCTGCGACCGGCATACGGGTCCGTTGGACGCCCCGGCGGCGTGTTCGGCGGCCTGCGGCGGCCGCCGGCGCGCCGGCTAGGGGACTTCCACCGCCTCGAAGACGCGACGCACGATCTCCTCCACCGTCACGTCTTCCGCCTCCGCTTCGTACGTCGTGATGATGCGATGCCTCAGCACATCGGGGCCCATCGCCTTGACGTCCTCGGGCATCACGTACCCGCGGCCGTGCAGGTACGCGCGGGCGCGGGCCGTCTGCGCAAAGAAGATCGACGCGCGCGGCGACGCGCCGTACTGGACCAGCGGAACCAGCTCGGGGAGGCCGTAGCGGTCCGGCTGCCGCGTCGCGTGGACGACATCCACGATGTAGTCGGCGATTCTCTCGTCGAGGTAGATCCTCGTGATCTCGCGGCGCGCTTCCAGCACGACCGCCGGTCCGGCCACGACGCTCACGGCGGCCAGCTCGCCGCCCGCCATGCGCCGCAGGATCTCCTTCTCCTCGTCCCGCGACGGATAGCCGATCCGAACCTTGAGCGTGAAGCGGTCGAGTTGCGCCTCCGGGAGCGGGTACGTCCCCTCCTGCTCGATCGGGTTCTGCGTGGCCAGGACGAGGAACGGCTCGTCCAAGAGGAAGGTCTGGCCGCCGATCGTCACCTGCCTTTCCTGCATCGCCTCCAAGAGCGCCGACTGGACCGTGGGTGGCGCGCGGTTGATCTCGTCGGCCAGCAGGATGTTAGTGAAGATCGGCCCTTGCTTCGGCACGAACTCGCCGCTCCTCTGGTCGTACACCATCGTCCCGATGAGGTCGGCCGGCAGGAGATCGGGCGTAAACTGGACGCGCTGGAAGGTCGTGTCGATGGTCTCGGCGAGCGTGCGCACCGCCAGCGTCTTCGCGAGCCCCGGCACCCCCTCCAGAAGCACGTGGCCGCCCGTGAGGAGACCGATGAGGAGGCGCTCGACCATCTCCTCCTGGCCCACGACGCGCTGCGCCATCTCGCGCGCGATCCCGTCGGCGAGCGCTGCCCCCGCGGTACCGATCTCGGCCAGGACGGGATCGTGGATCGGTGACGTGTTCATCCCTTGAGCCGCCCGCCCTCGTCCTCGACGACGAAGATCCAGCCCACCAGCGCACCCGGTCGAATCTGCCCCTGGATCGCGGCCGGGTCAAAGTCGGACTGGGACCCGCCCTCCGGCCCGCACGCACGGCGACTCGCCTCCCAGTACTTGCGAATGCGCTCGCGCCAGAGCGCCCAATTCTCCGCTCTGAGATCGACCCACCCCCGCGCCGTCCAGCGCACATCGGGGACCGCCCCCGGGCTCGCGGGTGCGGGAGGCGCCACTTTCACCTCGGGCCCCCGGAGGACCCGTCGCCCATCGGCGAGGAGGATCGGGAGCCCGATGGAGACGATCTCACACCGCAGGAGCGACTCGCTCTGCACCAGCGCCTCCGCACGCGCCGCGGCCTCCTCGGGAACGAGGTCCCGCGCCGCTTCCAGGGTCCCATACGTCCGTTCCAGGAGCGCGGCCTCGTACAAGAGCTTGCTGAGCCGTGGCGGCCCCAGGATCTCGAACGCCACGCTGCGGCGGCCGAACTGCGCCTCCAGCGTCTCGAGCTTCCTGAGCGCCGCCTGCCGCAAGGCGCCTCCGCGATAGCTGGAGCCGTAGCACGCGGCATCCAGCGCGGCCACGACATCCCGGCCCGTCGGGTACCCCTGGACCTCCCACAGCACCGCGTCCGCGATCTCCTCGGGCGTCACCAGCTCCATCATCCCGATCGCGGAGATCGCTTCGAACTCGTCGCGGCTGAAGTAGCCGTTCTCGCCCGCGTCGAGGTACACGCCCTCGAGCACGCGGCCCGTCTCCTTCCACGGCTTCGCCCGCGGGTCGAAGGCGCGCTCCAAGGGCACGGGCTGCGCGGGCTCGTAGAGCGGGATCGGCTTCCCCCAGCGCTCGATGGGGCCGACGCCGATCCGCTTCCATGCGATCGCGGCGGTCGGCTTCACCTCCTTCACGGCCGGCGCACCCGGCGTGCGCGCCATGAGATACAGGAGCAACGTGTGGGCGCCGGCGATGCCCGCCTTCGAGAGGAGCAGCGGCGATGGCCGCTGCTCCGAATGCGTGAACGGGATGTTCAGGCCCATCCCTCCCGTGCCGGACGTCCCCACCTTCACATAGGCGCGCGTCCCGGCGGCCTTCAGACCCTCCAGGAGGATCTGGATGTGGCGGATCAGCTGGGGCATGTACAGCATCGCCAGATGCCGGTCCACGCGTTCCGTGAGATCCGGAGCTCCCTCGCGCACGGCCCGCCGCACGTCGTCCACCGCGGCGTAGAGATCCTGGTACGCGATCGCGGTCGCCGTGTTCACGCAGTCGATGACGAGCCCGGGTCTCTCCCGCCGCAGAAGGCCGTAGAGGTACGAGCGCTCGAGCATCCGGGGGCCGAATTCCCCGAACAGGTCGTCGAGGAACTGCTGGCGCTCCACGCCCGACCGCAGGATCTCGCTCCGGGCTCGGTCCTTGAACTCGGTCGCCACGAAGATGTCGCCCCAGACGGCGTCGAGATCCGTTCCCCCGGCCGGCACCTGGCGCAGCTCCGTCAGCGCCTCTTGGGCCTCGCGCTCTGTCCGGGCCGCGATGACCAGCCGCGCCGGCTCGTGGGGCAGAAAGCGGCGGGCGAGGGCGAGCCCCACGAGCCCGGAGCCGCCGAGGAGGAGGACGCGCGCGCCGCGGAGCTCCATGGAGGCGCCCTTCCCCTAACGATTCTGGAGCGTGATGGCGAGATCCTCCGGTCGCGGCAGATCCTCCAGGCTCCGCAGGCCGAAGTGCTCGAGGAACTGCCTCGTCGTCCCGTAGAGGAGCGGCCGGCCGAGCCCTTCCGCCCGGCCCACGACCTCGACGAGTCCGCGCTCCTGGAGCGTGCGCAGAACGGCGGCGCAGTTCACGCCCCGGATCTCCTCGATCTCGATGCGGCTCACCGGCTGCCGGTACGCGATCACGGCCAGCGTCTCGAGCGCCGCCTGTGACAGCCGGGCGAGCCCGAGGATCGAGTCGAACCGCTCGAGGTGCGGCGCGTACTCCGGACGCGTCAGGATCTGGTAGCCGTCGGCGAGCTGGTAGATCTGGAACGCCCGCTCCTCGCGCTCGTACTCCTGCCGAAGCTCCTCGATGGCCGCCTGCACGCCTTTGGCGTCGAGAGCCTCCGCCGCCCGGGCGATCTCCTCCGCCGTGAGCGGCGTCTCGCTGGCGAAGAGAACGGCCTCAACGATCCTCGAGATCCTCACGCCGGTAGATCCAGAGGGTTCGGAAGGCCCGCTCCTGGTGGAGCCGCAGGAACCGCTGCTTCGCCAGTTCCAGGCACGCGAGGAGCGACGGGACCGCGTGCGTGCGCGTACGGAACGGTGCCACGAAGGCCTCGAAGGTGAGCCGGGCCCGGCGCGCCAGCGCCTCGCGCAGCGCCGCCATCTTCTCCTCGACCGTCACCGTGCGCAACGCGGCCCGGTGCGGCGCCCGCTTCGGCGGCGGCGGCAGCCGGCGCGCGATCGTCAGGAACTCCTCGAGCGTGACGTCGAACGGCAGGATCACCTCGCGCGGCGCGGGCCGCGGCGGGATGTAGCCTTTCCCGAAGTGCTGCGCCCGGTCGGACTCCGCCTCCGCCAGCGACCGGGCCAGCTCGCGAAAGCGCTCGTACTCCAGGAGCTGCCGCACGAGCTCCGCCCGCGGATCCTCCTCGAAGAGCTCGCCGGGCCGCCGCGGCATGAGCATCTGCACCTTGATGCGGAGCAGCGTCGCGGCCATCTCGAGAAACTCGCCCGCACGCTCCAGCGACATCCTCTGCTCGACCCGCTCGACGGCGCGCCGGAACTGGTCGGTGATCTGGGCGATCGGGATGTCGAAGATGTCGATGTTCTGAGAGCGGATGAGATGCAGGAGCAGATCGAGCGGGCCCTGGAACTGCTCCAGCTCGACCACGAACGCCTCGGTCGATGTCGAATCGGCGGCGATCTTCGAGCCCGAAAGCGTCGGGATCCGCAGCGTCACAGGCCCGCGACCTGAGCGGCGAGACCGAACAGCCAGAACGCCGGCGCCAGCAGCAGCCGCCCGACGCCCGGAATCATAATCACCAGAGCCACCAGCAGGAGCCCGTACTGATGGCCGAGCGCCCGATACCGGGCGCCCCACGTCGCCGGCAACAAGTGATAGAAGAGGTGCGAGCCGTCCAGCGGCGGGATCGGCAGGAGATTGAACACGCCGAGGATCAGGTTGATGAGGATCCCGAAGGCCGCCATGAGCCGCAGGCCCTCAAGCAGCGGCGCCGCGCCCGGGTCGCCGCCGATCGCGCCGACGACCCCGGCGAGCAGGGTGAACGCGATCGCCAGCGCGAAGTTCATGGCGACACCGGCTCCCGAGACGAGGATGTCACCCCGGCGGAAGTTCCGATAGTTCCTGGGGACCGTGGGCACCGGCTTCGCCCAGCCGAAGAGGAAGCCCGTGTTCAGAACGATGAGGAGAAGCGGTACCGCCACGCTCCCGATGAGGTCGATGTGGGGCAGCGGATTCAGCGTCAGGCGGCCGAGCATGGCGGGGGTGGGATCCCCCTCCGCCACGGCGACCCGCGCATGAGCGTACTCGTGCGCGACCACCGAGAACAGCAGCACGGGGAGGATCAGAACCAGCCGCTCAACACTCATGACGATTCCCAGTCAAGGTACGTCGCCGCGAGATGCCTGTCAAAGAGACGCGTTCCACCTTGACACGGGAAACCCGGCGGGATATCCTCCCGCGCGTTCAGCGACCGGGTCACGCACGAGGGCAGAGTGCCGAACACGCGATCCGCAAAGAAACGACTGCGCCAGGCGCGGCGGCGCGCCATCCGGAATCGGGCGGCCCGCTCGCGTGTCAAGACGATCCTGAAGAAGGCCAGCGCGGTGACCGACCCGCAGGCCGCCACGACGCTGTACCGCGAGGCATCGTCGGTCCTGGACCGGGCCGTCTCCAAGGGCCTGCTCCACCGGAACGCGGCCGCTCGCCGCAAGGCGCGACTCGCCGCACGGCTGCGCGCTGCCGGTGCCAGCATCTAGAAAAGCCGGGCCCGCGCGCCGAAAAACGAAAAACCCGCTGCGACAGCGGGCTTCTTCATCCTGCGGGGAGCTCTTCCCCGCACTCGACACAGTACCATTCCGCCGGATCGTTCGGCGCGGCGCAACGGGGACACAGGATCGTGTCGGTCTGCCCGCTCGCCCGCTGGCCGAGGAGGGGAGGCGTTGCCGGCTCCTCTTGCTCCGGCTGCTCCGCCTCCTCTTCCTCCTGTTCCGGCAGCTCCAGCGACTCCAGGAACTCGAGCCCCAGGCGGCGTGAGGCGGCCGCCATCTCGTCCGGCTCGGCGGCCGCGCGTCCCGCGCCTGACGCGGCTGCCGGTTCCAGATGCGAGGGTGGCTGGCCGGCGACCGTCGCTTCCTCGGGCGGAGCCTGACCCGGCGCGCCGGGCACCGCGGCGACCTCGATGTGCTCCAGGAGCTCGGTCAGGCTGGCCACCTCGCGACTCTGCCGCTCCACCGCCTCGTCGAGGTCCTGCCGCTCTTTGGCGAGCCGGCGCTCGATCGCCTTCCATTCCTTCTCGTCGCCGTACTCGCCCACCTCGTGGCGGAGACGCGCTTCGTCCAGTTCGTCGCCTTTCTCGAGCCGTCGCGCCTCGAGGCCCGCCCGTGCCCCCTCGGCCTCGCCCAGCGCCGCGCGGATCGCGTCGGCGTGCCTGGCCAGCTCCTCGCCGATGGCGTTGAGCTTCTCCTCGTACTCCGCCTTGAGCCGCCGGTAGGCGCGTGGGTTGGCCTCCCCCGCCCGTTCCTCGAGACGCGCGAGGTACCTCCGATATCGGTCGCGCTCCTGGACCAGGGCGCTCACATCTTGCGGCGCGAGCGATTCCGGCATGTCAGCCCTGAGCCTCCCCTCGATGCACGACCCGGCCGCCGACGATGGTGAGAAGGACGACGCCCGGGAGCTCCCAGCCCGCGAACGGCGTGTTGCGGCTGCGGCTGTGGAAACGTTCGGGCCGCACGCGCGTCCGTTTCGTAGGATCGAACACGGTCACATCGCCGGGCGCGCCCGCGGCCAGCGTTCCCGTCCCCTCAGGAAGCGGGACGATGCGCGCCGGCCGGCATGCGAGCCGATCGATGAGCCCTGCGAGATCCAGGAGACCCGGCTCCACCAGCACCTTCAACGAGACGCCGAGCGCCGTCTCGAGGCCCACGACGCCGAACGGCGCGTCGTCGAACTCCCGCTCCTTTTCCTCATAGTGATGCGGCGCATGGTCCGTCGCAACACAGTCGATGACACCTTCCACGAGCGCCGCCCGAACCGCTTCCACATCCGCTCGCGATCGGAGCGGAGGGTTCACCTTGCACTCCGTGCGGTACCCCTGCACGGCCTCGTCCGTCAGGGTAAGGTGGTGCGGTGTGACCTCGGCGGTCACGTTCACCCCGCGAGCCTTCGCCGCGCGAATGAGCTCCACCGCCCCTTGCGTCGAGACATGGCAGATGTGGACGTGGCCTGCCGTGAGCCCGGCAAGGATGACATCCCGCGCCACCATCACATCCTCGGCGGCATTGGGAATCCCTTGCAGGCCCAGAGTCGTGGAGATGAGGCCCTCGTTCATGACACCGTTGCCGGAGAGCGCCAGCTCCTCGGCATGGGAGAGGACCGGGATCCCGAACGTCTGCGTGTACTCGAGGAGACGCCGCATGATCTTCGAGCTCGCGATCGGGCGTCCGTCGTCCGTCACGGCCACGGCACCCGCCTGCACGAGCTCGCCGATCTCCGTCATCTGCGTGCCCTGGGAGCCCACCGTCGCCGCCGCGACGGGGTAGACGCGCGCCGCGCCGGCCCGCATCCCCTCGGCCCGCACGAACCCGACGGCCGCGGGATCGTCGATCGGCGGGTCGGTGTTCGGCATGGCGCACACCGAGGTGAAGCCGCCCGCCGCCGCGGCGCGCGCCCCCGATGCGATCGTCTCCTTGTGCTCGCCCCCGGGCTCGCGAAGGTGGGCGTGCAGGTCCACGAAGCCCGGCGAGATGACACAGTCCGGCGCGAGGTCGACCGTTTCCGCCGACTCGGGCGCTTGCAGGTCCCGCCCCCAGCGCGCGATCCGCCCGTCCGCGATCAGGAGATCGACCCGGTCGTCGAGGCCCTGGGACGGGTCGATCACGCGGCCACCACGCAGGAGAAGCGCCCTCACGACTCGTCCCCCGTGCCGCGCTTCGCCGCCTCCGCCCGCTCCGGCGCGCCGCCCGCGAGGAGATAGAGAACCGCCATGCGCACGGCGACACCGTTCGTCACCTGGTGGAGGATCACCGAGTGCGGTCCGTCCGCCACGTCCGAGTCGATCTCCACGCCGCGGTTCATGGGCCCTGGGTGCAGGATCAGGATGTCCCGCGGCGCCCGGCCGAGCCGCGCACTCGTGATGCCGAAGTGGCGGTTGTACTCCCGCAGCGAGGGGATGTAACCGGCCTCCATGCGCTCGAGCTGCAGCCGCAGGACGTTCAGCACGTCCGCCCACTCGATCGCCTCCTCGAGGCGCCGGAAGACGCAGACCCCGAGCTCGTGGATGCCCGGTGGGACGAGCGTCGGCGGCCCGCACACAGCGACTTCCGCCCCCAGCTTCAGCAGCCCCCAGATGTTCGAGCGCGCGACACGGGAGTGGAGGATATCGCCGGCGATGCACACCCGCACGCCCTCGATCCTGCCCAGCCGATCACGGACCGTGAGCAGATCGAGGAGCGCCTGTGTCGGGTGCTCGTGCTGGCCGTCGCCCGCGTTGATGACGTTCGACGGGATCCGCTCGGCCAGGAACCGGGCCGCGCCCGACGAGGAGTGGCGGATCACCACCATGTCGATGCGCATCGCCTCCAGGTTGCGCGCCGTGTCCACGAGCGTCTCGCCCTTCACCACGGAGGAACCCATGGCGGCGATGTTGACCGTGTCGGCGGAGAGCCGCTTCTCCGCAAACTCGAAGGAGACGCGCGTGCGGGTCGAAGGCTCGAAGAAGAGGTTGACGATCGTCTTCCCACGCAACGCGGGGACCTTCTTGATGGCGCGCTCGCTGACCTCTTTGAAGGGTTCGGCGACGTCGAGGATGGTTCGGATCTGCTCCGCGGTGAGGTGCTCGAGACCGATCAGGTCCTTGCCGAATCCGATCGCCGCGCTCACTCGCGCTTCACCTTGCGGAGTTCCACCGCCAGCCGGCCGTCGATCTCGGGGACGAGCACGGCCACGGTCTCGCCGGGGCCGACTTGCACGTGCCGGCCGACGAAGTCGGGCTGGATCGGGAGCTCGCGTCCCCCTCGATCCACGAGCGCGCACAGGTAGATGCGCGCCGGCCGGCCGAAATCGCTCAACTCGTCGAGCGCGGCCCGAACGGTGCGGCCTGTGTAGCACACGTCGTCCACGATGACGACGTTGCGGCCGTCGATATCGGGGATGTGGGTCTCGCCGATGACGGGCCGCGGCCCGATCGTGCTCAGGTCGTCGCGATAGAGGGTGATGTCGAGGGAACCGCGGGGGAGCTCGACACCTTCGGCCTTCTGGATCTCGGCCGCCAGGAGGCTCGCCAGCTCGACGCCGCGGCGCTGGATCCCGATGAGGACGAGATCCTCGGCGCCGCCGTTCCTATCTAGAATTTCGCGCGCCATGCGCTCGATCGCTCGGCGCACGGCACGCTCGTCCATAACCAGCCTCCCCTCCTCGGCCATGCCGAGCGCGCAGTATAGTCCCCGGGCGCACCCCTGTCAAAGGCCCGCACGAGATCTGCGCGAACTCAGGCTCTGCGTTCCCGCTGCTGCTGGAAGAACTCGGTGAGAAGCGCCGCGGCCTCTTCGGCCCCCACGCCCCGCACGACCTCCACCCGATGGTTCAGCCGCTCGTCCTGGACGATGTTGCCGAGCGTCCCGCACATCCCGGCCTTCGGATCCACAGCGCCGTAGACGAGGCGCGCCACCCGCGCGAGCACGAGGGCCCCCGCGCACATGGCACAGGGCTCGAGGGTGACGTAGAGGGTGCAATCGGTGAGGCGCCAGTCGCCCAGACGTGCCGCCGCTTCTCGAAGGGCGAGGATCTCGGCGTGGGCTGTGGGATCGCGGAGACCGCGCGTGCGGTTGTGAGCCCGGGCTACGACCCGTTCGGCGCACACCACGACAGCACCGACGGGAACTTCATCCTCTGCGGCGGCCGCCCGGGCTTCCTCCAGGGCCAACGCCATCCAGACTTCATCGTCGGCCACGTCCGGACTACGATCGAACCTCCGCTACGGCCCGGCCCGCAGTCGGCGGACGACAACGCGCACGCGCCCCAGGACGCAGATCGGGCTCTTCCCTTCCCCCGCACCTTCGAGCTCCGCACCCGAGCCCGCTCGCCAGCGCACGACCCGCACCGTGCCTCCCTGCTGCACGGCCACCCAATCGTGGTCCTCGAAGCTCTCCGTCGGTTCGATCAGAAGATGGTCACCCTCCGACACGCCCGGCGCGTCTACCACGCCAGACCTGACTCGGAGGAAGAAGCTGTCGGGTGAGCCCGCGAGCGCGCGGTCGAGCTCCACCGTTCCTTCCACGTCCCGCTCATCCAGCATCGGATTCGAGTCGCGCACGGCCCCGTACACGCGGACCGAATAGGTTTCCGTCGAGAGATTGAGGCCGAGGATCTTCACGCCGCGGGAGCGCGACGCCTCCCGGGCGATGTGGCCCTTGCGGGCGATCGCCTGGAGGTGTTCCGAAACTGTCTTGGTGGATCGGATCCCGAACTTCTGCCCGATTTCCCGGATGCTGGGCTGATACGTCTCCTGCTTCAGATGGTCCACGATGAACTGATAGATCTTCCGCTCAATCGGGGTCAGAGGCTCAGGCATGGAGACCTCCCCGGCGGGGGGCTTGGAGGCCTGGAACGAAGAAACGGGCCGGCCGAGCCGACCCGCAGCGCTCGCGATACCCCCTAGGGGAATCGAACCCCTGTTTCATGGCTGAGAACCATGTGTCCTAGGCCACTAGACGAAGGGGGCTCTCTAGAGAAGAGACCGCTCACTGGCCCGCCTGGAGTCGAACCAGGAATCTCTTGGTCCAGAGCCAAGCGTGTTGCCAGTTACACCACGGGCCAACGGCCGGTCTAGTCTACCCGCGATTTCAAGCGGCGTCAACCCTGAGATGAGACGACCTGCCCCCGCTCCAAGGCCGCGCGCGCGTCACGCAGCCGCTGGAGGACGAGATCGCGCCCCATGAGGACCGCGACCTCGAAGATCCCAGGACTCACCGCCTCGCCGGTCAAGGCCACCCGCAGAGGGTGGATGTAGTTCGCCGCGGCCACTCCCCGCTTGGAGGCGGCGTCTCTGAGCGCCCGCTCCAACGCCGCCTCGTCGAACGAACCGGCGTCGCGGACCACGGCCTCGAGGTCCGCGAGAATGGGAGACGCCGTCTGGGGATCCGCCCAGTGCTTGCGCACCGCGTCGGCGTTGTAGGCGATCGGCCCCGGGAAATAGGCTCGCGCCTGCCGCACAATGTCGTGCAGCGTCCGCGCCCGGATCTTGAGGACGTCCAGAAGCCGCAGGTACCACGCGCGCCGCTCGTCGAGGGCCTTCCCGCCAAGGCCCGCCGCTGTAAGTAGCGGTGTCACAATGGGTTCCAGCCGGTCTGCTGGAATCCGCGTGAGGTGCTGCCCGTCCAGCCACTCGAGCTTCTGTACGTCGAAGATCGCACTCTTCTTGACGATCCCGGCCAGCGTGAACCGCTGGACGAGCTCGTCCAGGTCGAAGACCTCCCGGTCCTCGTCCGGCGACCATCCGAGGAGCGCGAGGAAGTTCACCATCGCCTGCGGCACGATGCCCGCCGCCCGATACGCCTCCACGGAGGTCGCGCCGTGCCGCTTCGACAGGCGCTTCCCATCCGGACCCAGAATGAGAGGCACATGGGCGAAGGCCGGCGGTGCGACGCCCAACGCATTGTACACGAGGAGCTGCTTCGGCGTGTTCGAGATGTGGTCGTCACCCCGGACCACGTGCGTGATGCGCATCGCGATGTCGTCGCACACCACCGCGAAGTTGTACGTCGGCGTGCCGTCGGACCGCAGGAGCACGAAGTCGTCGATGTACCGGTTCTCGAACGAGGTCGGGCCGTGCACCAGGTCGTTCCACGAGGTGACACCTTCCGGCACGCGGAAGCGCAGGACGAAACCCTCCCCTCCCGCCGCACGGCGGTCCGACTCCTCCGGCGACACGTCCCGGCACCGCCCGTCGTACGCGAACGGCTCGCCGCGCCGCTTCGCCTCCCCTCGCCGCTTCGCCAGCGCCTCGGCTGAACAGAAGCACCGATACGCCTTCCCCGACGCGAGCAGCCGCTCGGCATCGGCCCGGTGGCGCGGCAGGGCATCCGCCTGGTGGTACGGCCCCTCGTCCCAGCGAAGCCCCAGCCACTCCAGGCTCTCCAGAATCGATTCCGTCAGCTCGGGCCGCGACCGCTCGCGGTCGGTGTCCTCGATCCGGAGGATGAACACGCCGCCCTCGTGCCGCGCCAACAGGAAGTTGAAGAGCGCGGTACGGGCGCCCCCGACGTGGAGATAGCCGGTGGGGCTCGGAGCGAAGCGGACGCGGATCAGCGACATGCTACTCTGGAGCGGAGAGGGTGGGATTCGAACCCACGAGGGGCTTTTGGCCCCCAGCACCTTAGCAGGATGCCGCCTTAGGCCACTCGGCCACCTCTCCGGGACGGCTGGCAACGACATTCAACCTACTCCGGCGGCGCCGGTTCCATCAAGGGGCTACGCTTGAGGTTCCGCCGCTCTTGCTCGCGGCATCCGCGTTTGCGCGTTTTGATGCCCTTGGGATCGCAACGTATCTTGTGAAGCGGATCCCCCGCACGCGAGGCCCAGGGAGAGGAGGTTCCGCACGCAGCGAGACCGTCCCGTGCTCGCGCACGACATCCTGAGGGCCGTCGTCTGCACCGTGGTGCCCGAGGCCGCGGCCCTCGATGAACCGGGGTGGGCGCATCTCGAGACCCTGGTCGAGGACGCGCTGCGCTCCCGGCCGCGGAGCTTGCAGCGCCGGGTCCGTCTCTTTCTTCGCCTGATTCAATGGATGCCGCTCGCACGCTACGGCCGGCCCTTCACATCCCTCGACCCCGGCCGCCGCGCCCGTTTCCTCCGTTCCCTCGAAAACCACCGCCTGCGCCTCATCCATCTGGGCTTCTGGGGACTCCGGACCCTCGTGCTCCTGGGCTACTACGGGAGGCCGGAGGCGGCGCAGGCGATCGGCTATGCGGCGCACCCCCGCGGCTGGGAGGCGTTCCGGCGATGAGGCAGCGATGAGAGAGCGCAGGGAGCGCGAGTACGACGTCGTGATCGTCGGCTCAGGAGCGGGCGGCGGAACCGTGGCGCAGGAGCTCTCGCCCCTCTGCCGCGAGGGCCTCCGCATCGTCGTGCTCGAGAAAGGACCGAAGCTCCGCGACGACGAGTTCACGGGCAGAGAGCTCGAGATGGCGGACGCGCTGTACGAGGATGGCGGCGGCTTCCTCACCGCCGAGGGCACGATGACGCTCGCCTTCGGGTGCGCATACGGCGGCTCGACCGTCGTGTACACCGGCACGTCGCTCCTCCCTTCCGAGCGGGTCATCCGGCGCTGGAACGTCCCGGGCCTCACCCTCGACGAGATTCAGCGTCGCGCGCAGAAGTTCATGGTTCAGAACAGCGTGCACTTCCTCGACGAGGATCTCATCAACGAGAACAACCGCCTCTTCGTCGAGGGGTGCCGCCGGCTCGGCTATCGGGTTCAGCAGTTCCCGGTGAACATCAAGGGATGCCGCGGCTCCTCCCTGTGCAACCTCGGCTGTCCCAACCAGGCGAAACAGGGCACGAACCGCGTGCAGCTTCCGGAGGCGGAGCGAAACGGCGTCGAGGTCGTGACGCGCTGCGAAGTCCTGCGAATCGAGGACCGCGCCCTCCACGCCCGGGTCGCGCCCAAAGCGCGTGGGAGCAAAGGCGAACCCTCCCCTTGGGAGCCGGGGGACTATCGCATCCGCGCAACGGTCATCGTCGTGTGCGCGGGCGCCGTGAACACGCCGGCCCTCCTTCTGCGCTCGCGACTCGCCTCGGCGCTTCCGCAGCTCGGCCGCGCGTTCACCTGTCACCCGGCCCTCATCCTCGTCGCCGAGCACGACCGCCCGATCACGAACTTCGTGGGTCATCCCAAGAGTTTTTATCTCGACGAGTTCACCGAGAGCGACGGCTTCGTCCTCGAGACCTGCATGTACTTCCCCTTCACGACGGCGAAGGCGCTGTCGGGCTTCGGTGCACCGCACAGCGCTTTCCTGCGCGCGTTCCCACGGCTCCAGATGATCCTCGTGCTAGCCTGCGACCACGTGGATCCCCACAACCGCGTCGGCATCGATCGGCGCGGCCGTCCCGTCGTGCACTACCGTCTCACGCCCGAAGTCGTCCACGCGCTCGTGCACGGCTCCATCACGTCGGCACGCATCTTCTTCGCTGCCGGGGCACGAAGGGTCCACGTGCCGATGGCGGAGCCGCCCACGCTGGAGGCCACGGAGACGCACAGGCTGGACGGGCTGGCGAAGGAGCGCGGCTTCAAGCCCGGCAAGGTGTCGCTCTCGGCGGCGCACCTTCAGGGCGGCTGCGCCATGGGGCGGACCCCGAAGGACTCCGTGACCGACCCGTCCGGCAGAGTCCATGGCATCCCGTGGCTTTTCGTCGCGGACGCGAGCCTCTTCCCCGATTCCGTCGAAATCAATCCGTATCTGACCATCATGGCTCTGGC
>JACQVD010000089.1 GCA_016209945.1 Gemmatimonadota bacterium | reverse complement strand
GCATGTCCATCACGCCGACCGCCGGGAGCGCCGCGCCGAAGAGCTCGGGCCGCTGCGTCATCGCGGCGCCGACGAGGAGCCCGCCGTTCGACCCGCCGGCGATCGCGAGCTTGGCGGGCGAGGTGTACTTCTCATTGATCAGGTACTCAGCGGCCGCGATGAAGTCGTCGAAGACGTTCTGCTTCTTGTCCAGCATCCCGGCCCGATGCCACTCCTCGCCGTACTCGCCGCCGCCGCGGAGGTTGGCCAGCGCGTAGATCCCGCCCATCTCCAGCCACACGAGGTTGCTGGCCGAGAAGGACGGCGTGATGCTGATGTTGAAGCCGCCGTAGGCGTAGAGGTACGTCGGGTTGGAGCCGTCGCGCTTCAGGCCCTTCCGGTGCGTGAGGAACATCGGCACCCGGGTGCCGTCCTTGCTCCGGTAGAAGACCTGCGTGGTCACGTACCGGCTCGCGTCGAAGGCGATCCTCGGCGCGCGCGACACGGACAGTTCCTCCGTCGTGAAGTCGTAGCGGAAGATCGTCGTGGGATAGAGGAACGAGGTAAACGCGAAGAACATCTCGTTCCCCTGCCGCTCCCCGGTGAGCTGCGTCACCGAGCCCAGGGTCGGAAGCTCGATCTCCTTCCGAAACCGCCCGTCGAGAGCGTAGAGGCGCAGCCGGCTGTAGGCATCGTGAAGGTACTCAGCGACGAACGTGTTGTGGATGATCTCGACGTCGGCGAGCTTGTCCTCCGCCTCAGGGATGATCTCCCGCCACCGCGCCCGCGCCGGCTCGCGCGTGTCGATCGCGATGACGCGCTGCCGCGGGGCCTCCAGGTCGGTCAGGAAGTAGAAGATCGGCCCGTCGTTTCCCACGAGCCCGTAGCTCGCATCGTAGTCGTCCAGGAGCGGTACCACCCGGCTCGTGAGCTGGGGCGCTTTCGGATCCACCAGGTCGATGGTGTAGACGCGGTCGCGCTCGTCCGTACCCAGCGAGATGGAGAGCACCGCGTACCGCCCGTCGTCCGTGACCCGCGCTCCCATGCCCCAGTCGGGCTGGTCCGGACGCTCGTAGATGAGGATGTCTTCGGACTGGTCCGTGCCGAGGCGGTGGTAGTAGATCTTGCGGTGCCGGTTGACCGCCTGGAGCACGTTCCCACCCTCCGGCTCGGGGTACCGGCCGTAGAAGAAGCCGGCGCCGTCGTGCGTCCAGGAGGCGCCGGAGAACTTGATCCAGCGCAGGTGATCGGGGAGGTCACGCCCGGGTTCCACCTCCCGGACGCGGAACTCCTGCCAGTCGGAGCCGGCGACCGACACGCCGTACGCCAGGTAGCGACCGTCCTCCGACGCGGCGGTCGTCGAGAGCGCCACGGTGCCGTCCTCCGAGAGCTTGTTCGGATCGAGGAGCACGCCGGGCTCGGCGTCGAGGGAGGTCTGGGTATACAGGACGGACTGGTTCTGGAGCCCGTCGTTCCGGAAGTAGAAGTAGCGGCCGCCTTTCGGCGACGGAGCGCCGTACCTCTCGTAGTTCCAGAGCTCGGTGAGCCGCCGGCGGATCGCCTCCCGCTCGGGGATCCGCCCCAGAACCAGGAAGGTGACGCAGTTCTGTGCCTCGATCCACGCGTGGGTCTCGGGGGAATCCACGTCCTCGAGCCAGCGGTAGGGGTCGGGCACGAGCGTGCCGTGGTAGTTGTCAACGGCCTCGACGGTTCGGGTCTTCGGAAGCGTGCAGGTTTGCCCCGTGTCGCGCTGGATCGCGAAACCCGGAGCGCCCGCGAGTAACAATGCGCCGGCAAGCCACAGCTCACGTCGCATGGACGGACTCCTTGGTGGTTTGTGTTGGCGCGCTATAGTTTCCCAAGCGAGGGCGCACGTCAAGTGAGAGAACCCGAAACGGGCCGTCGGAAGCACGCCGCACGCCCGAGCCCGGGAGACGGACCATGGCGAACGCCTGGCTCTTCAAAGAGGAACCGACCCACTACTCCTTCGACGATCTGTCGAAGGACGGCCGCGCCCGCTGGGACGGGGTGCGGAACAACCTGGCGTTGAAACACCTGCGCCAGGTGAGGAAGGGTGACGGGATCCTGTACTATCACACAGGCAGCGCGAAGGCGATCGTGGGAATCGCGCGCGCCGTATCGGACCCCTACCCGGACCCCAAGGCCCGCGACGCGCGTTACGTGGTCGTGGATGTCGAGCCCGTGAAGGGGCTCCGGCGGCCGGTGACCCTAGCCGAGATCAAGGCGCACCCGAAGTTCAAGAACTTCCCGCTCGTCCGCATCCCGCGGCTCTCGGTCATGCCAGTCACGGAGGAGCAGTGGGACCTGATCGAGGAGATGGCAAGGGCTTGAAGGCGCGGTCGCGAGCCGTTTTGTGAGCCGCCGGCGGGATCACCGGGCCCCAACTCACGCCTCCGCCTGATCCGGAGAATCTCTATGCGCACCGCGGTTTCCCTGTCCGTTCCGCTCGCTGTGCTCATCGCGTCCTCGGCTCCGCTCCCGGCTCAAGATCCCCCGGCTCAAGATCCAGGGCAGAGCGTTCGCGCCGTGCGCGCCTACCTCGAGCACAACGAGGCCACGGTCCTACGCGAGCTCCGCGATCTTCTCGCCATTCCCAACCTGGGGAGCGATCTCCCCAACATACGCAGGAACGCCGAGACGCTCGTGAGGATGCTGGAACGCCGGGGAGCGAAGGCACGCATCCTCGAGACCGGCGGTGCGCCCCTCGTGTACGGCGAGATCGGTGATCCCTCGCTTCCGACGATCCTGTTCTACTGCCACTACGATGGGCAGCCTGTTAACCCAAGTCAGTGGGCCCAGCCGAACCCGTGGAATCCCATTCTGCGGACCGGCGCGCTGGAGTCCGGCGGCCGCGAAGTCTCCCGCTGGCCAGCACGAGGTGAGCCCGTCCCTCCAGAGTGGCGGGTGTACGCCCGCTCAGCGAGCGATGACAAGGCGCCCATCATCGCGCTCCTGCATATCCTGGACGCCTGGCGTGCATCCGGGATCGAGCCTCCCAACCGCTTGAAGTTCCTGTTCGAGGGAGACGAAGAGGCCGGCTCGAAATTCCTGCCCCAGATCGCGGGAGAGCACCGTGACTTGCTGCTCGCCGACCTGGCGATCATGGCGGACGGCCCCATCCACCCCTCCGGGCGGCCGACAGCTGTGTTCGGGCTGCGGGGGATCGTCACGGTGACGGTCACCGTGTATGGCCCGATCCGGCCACTGCATTCCGGCCACTACGGGAACTGGGCGCCGAACCCGGCGATGCGACTGGCGCAGCTCCTGGCGAGCATGAAGGGGCCGAACGGGGAGGTTCTGATCGAAGGCTGGGAGGAGGATGTGATCCCTCTGGGCGCGGCCGAGCGGGCGGCGCTGGCCCGCTATCCGCAGGATGACGACGCCCAGCGGTTGCAGTTCCAGCTCGGTTCTCTCGACGGGGGTGGAGCCAAGCGGATGGAACTCATTACGCAACCGTCACTTAACGTGCGGGGCTTACAAGCCCTCTTCACGGGCGCCGAGGCCCGTACCCTGATCCCCGATGTCGCGGTTGCGGAACTCGATCTTCGCCTCGTCGCCGGCAATACCCCAGAGCGCCAGCTGGAGAAGCTCGTGCGGCACATCGAGCGCCAGGGCTACCAAGTCGTCCGCGAGGACCCGGACTCCGCGTTCCGGGTCAATGCGCCGCGTCTAGCGAGAGTCGAGGTGCGAGACGGTTACCCGGCAGGTCGGACGTCCCTTGAACACCCCGCGGCCACGGCGCTCGTCACCGCCCTCTCGGCTGCGGGATTGGGGAAGCCCGTCGTGATCCCCACGATGGGCGGCAGCGGGCCGGCCTACGTCTTTACGGACATCCCGAAGATGCCTTTCGCGGCGCTGCCGGTCGTCAACCACGACAACAACCAGCACGCGGAGAACGAGAACCTGCGGCTGGGAAACCTCTTCCAGGGGATGGAGATCCTCGCGGCCGCCGCCGCGGCGAGGCTTCGCGACTAGTCCGACCCCCGCGCGTCACTCCGCTCTCAGAGCCTGCACGACGGGCTGGCGTGCCGCCCGGCGCGCCGGGAAGAAGCCGCCCACGAGCCCCATCACGAGGGAGAAGACGATCCCCCGGACCAGGATGTCCGGAGTCACCCGGAACGCGAACGCGACCTCGCTGAAGGAGACCCAGTTGGTCGTGCTCGTCACGATCCCGTTGATCGGCAGCGTGAGGAGGCAACCGAGAAGGCCGCCGACGAGCGCCACGATCTCAGCCTCCAGCAGAAACGAGAGGAGCATGCTTCCCGGGCTGAAGCCAAGCGTTCGGAGCACGGCGATCTCCGGTGCGCGCGCGGCCACCGCGCCGTCCATGGTGTTGATCGCGCCGAAGATGGCGCCGATCCCCATGATCCCGGCGACGAAGATCGCCGCGAAGGTGAGGATCTGCGTCAACTGCCACGACTGGTTCGCGTAGAAGTCGTACTCCCGGTGCGCGTCCACGCGAAAGCGCGGGTCCTTCTCGAGCGCATCCTTCACGGCCGGGAACGCGGACGGGTCCCGCATCCGGAACGTCACCGACTGGAAGACCTCCCCCCGAAAGACCGGCATGAACTGCTCGTTCTCCCCCCAGATCTCCGACTCGAAGGCGGAGCCGCCGGCGGCGAAGTGGCCGACCACGAGCCATTTCCGGCTGGCGAACTCCAGCGTATCGCCGACCGCGGTGTCGGCGAACCTCCCCACGATGCTCTTCCCCACCATGACCTCGGGGGCACCGGAGTTGAACATGCGACCCGCGACGATCCGCACATTCCGGCGCGCCTGGAAGGCCTGTGGGCTCACCCCGCGGACGACCACGAGGGCGTCGCCGCCATTCACGCGCCTCAGGCTCAGGAGCACGTAGACCTCGGGGCTCACGAGCGGCGGGCCGTCGGGCCCCTCGGCTACGAACGGCATGGCAGCGATCGACGACGCCGTCTGCCGGCCGATCCCGCTCGACAGCTCGGTGTCTGCGCCGCGCCGGAGCACGAGCACGTTCTCGGGTGCGCCCGTCTCCCGGAGCGCCGCCCGGAACCCGCGCGAGAGCGCCAGCATCGCGATGAAGACCGCCACCACGAGAGCCATCCCGGAGGCCGTCGCAAGCGTGGAGACGGGCCGCCGCTTGAGGTTGCGCAGGTTGTAGACGATGGGGACCGCCATGCCCGCCTCCTAGGTCACGCGCCGGAGCGTCTGGGCCACCGGCAGCCGTGCCGCCCGCCACGCCGGGACGACGCTGCTCACGACGCCGAGGAGAATCGCAAGCGTGACCCCGAGCGCCACGGTGTCCCACCGGACATGAAAGCCCGGTAAGAGGCCCGCGGCGTTGAAGTCCGTGAAACCGAAGAGGAGCTTCGCGCCCGCGATGCCCAGAAGACCACCGCCCAGCGTGATGACGAGGGACTCGGTGAGCAGGAGCCCGGCGAGCACCGCGTCGCCGAAGCCGAGGGTCTTCAGCACGGCGACCTCGTGGGTGCGCTCCCGCGCCGCCATCATCATGGTGCTGGCGGCCACCAGCAGGATCGCAAAGAAGACCGCCGTGCCGATCGCGTTCAGGAGGAACCCCACGTTCCCGTACATCGTCACGAAGCTCGTCTGGAACGCGCGCTCCGTCTCGGTCCGGGTGGCCGCCGGCGAGTTCCGGAACATGTCGTCAATCGTCTTCGCCACGCT
>JACQVD010000088.1 GCA_016209945.1 Gemmatimonadota bacterium | reverse complement strand
GTGCCGGGCTGACGCTCTTCACCTACCTCCACCTCGCCGCGCTGCCCGACGTCACCGACGCCCTTCTCCGGGCGGGCACAACCTCGATCGCCTACGAGACGGTGCAGCTCGCGAGCGGGGAGCTGCCGCTCTTGACGCCCATGAGCGAGGTGGCCGGCCGGCTCGCGGTGCAGGAAGGTGCCAAGTACCTGGAGAAGTTCGCGGGCGGCCGCGGGATCCTCCTGGGCGGCGTGCCCGGAGTGCTCCCCGCGGAGGTCGTGATCATCGGCGCCGGCACGGTCGGCACGAACGCGGCGAAGATGGCGGCCGGGCTCGGCGCGCACGTGACGCTCCTCGACATCAACCTCGATCGCCTGCGCTACCTTGCCGACGTCACGCCGCCGAACGTGGACCTCCTGTACTCGAACCGGCACAACATCCTGGAGGCGATCCAGCGGGCGGATCTCTTGATCGGAGCGGTGCTGAAACCGGGAGCGAAAGCGCCGCACCTCGTGAAGAGGGAGGATGTGCGGCTCATGAAATCCGGGTCCGTGATCGTGGACGTGGCGGTGGACCAGGGCGGGTGCATCGAGACCACGCGGCCCACGACCCACGAGGATCCCGTGTACGTCGTGGACGGCGTCGTCCACTACTGCGTCGCGAACATGCCGAGCGCGGTTCCTCGCACCTCCACCCTCGCGCTCACGAACGCGACGTTCCCGTATGTGCAGCGCCTGACCGATCGCGGGTGGCGCGAGGCGTGCCGGCGCGATCCGGCGCTCGCCCTGGGCCTGAACGTCGTGGACGGGAAGGTGACGTGCCGCGGGGTGGCGGAGGCGTTCGGGCTCGCGTACACGCCCGTGGATGCCGTGCTCGGCGCCTGACGCGGAGCGCTCTCCCACGTTCCTGTTCCTCCGCTCTCCGCCCCGGACGCCGGTCTCCGGGGGCCCGGGCGGCGCCCTCTCGACTTGTGGCGCGCCGCGGGGCGGGGTACAATGCAGTGGTCAACTGTGGCCGGGGATCCGAGAAAACGTTCGCCCATGCGCGTGCGCTCGCTCCTGAACTCCGGGCGTCTTCTCCCCGTCAACGACATCGCGATCGACCTCGGGACCGCGAACACCCTCGTCTACGTGAGGGGTGAGGGGATCGTTCTCAACGAGCCGTCCGTGGTCGCCGTGGATCGTTCGAACGGCCGGATGCTCGGCGTCGGACTGGAAGCCAAGCGGATGCTCGGCCGCACGCCCAGCGGGATCGAGGCGGTGCGCCCGATGAAGGACGGCGTCATCGCCGACGTGGACACGACGGAGCGCATGCTCCGCTACTTCCTGAAGCAGGTCACGGCGCGGCGCGTCTTCAAGTTGAAGCCGCGGGTCGTCGTGGGCGTGCCGTCGGGGATCACGGAGCTCGAGCGGCGGGCGGTGCGTGCGGCGGCCGCGGCGGCGGGCGCGAAGCAAGTCTACATGGTGGACGAGCCGATGGCGGCCGCCATCGGCGTGGGCCTGCCGGTCGAGACGCCGACGGGCAACATGGTGATCGATGTGGGCGGCGGTACGACGGAGATCGCCGTGATCGCGCTCGGCGGGATCGTCTCGAACACGTCGATCCGCGTGGGCGGCGACGAGATGGACGGCGCCATCCTGACGTTCCTCCGCAAGAACTACAACCTCCTCATCGGCGAGGCGACGGCGGAAATGATCAAGATCCAGATCGGGTCCGCGTATCCCATGGGCGAGGAGCGGGAGATGGACGTGAAGGGGCGCGACCTCGTCTCCGGGATTCCGAAGACGGTCCGGATCCACTCGGAAGAGATCCGGGAGTGCATCCAGGAGCCGGTCCAGCAGATCGTGGAGGCCGTGCGCCGCGCGCTCGAGATCACGCCGCCGGAACTGGCGTCGGACATCGTGGACCGGGGGATCGTGATGACAGGGGGCGGGTCGCTGATCCGCGGGCTCGATCGCCTTCTGGCGGAGGAGACGAGCCTTCCGATTCACCTGGACGAGGAGCCGCTCACGTGTGTCGTGCGGGGATGCGGGCGCATCCTTGACGACATGGCGAAGTACCGGGGGGTGCTGGTCAGCTGAAGCCGCTGGGCCGGGTCTCGGAGTCGGTCGTCTCGCGGTTCCGCCGACGTGATCCGATCCTCCTCGGGGTCTTCCTCCTCCTCTCCGTCGTCTGCCTCTCGCTCCCGCGCGCTCATCAGCTAGCGCTCGCCGAGGCTCTCCGGTCAACGGTTCTCGCGCCGTTCCTCAGCCTCCAGGACCGGGTCGTGGAGGAGCGCGCACTGAGGGAGACGGTGAGCCGGCTGCGAAGCGAGCGGGACTCGCTGGCCAGCCTGGCCGTCGCCCTACGCGAGGTCGCCAAGGAGAACTTGCGGCTTCGGAGCCTCGTGGGGCTGGCGGCCCGGGCGGAGCCGCACTTCATGCCTGCCAATCTCGTCCCGGCAGGTCGCGTGGGCCGCGAGCTCCACACCTTTCTCCTCGATGTGGGGAGGCGGCACGGGGTGAGGCCGCCGGTCCCTGTGGTGACGGCCGGGGGCCTCGTGGGCGTCGTTCGGTCGGCGGGCGCGACGCGGTCGGCGGGCGATTTCTGGACGCAGCCCGATTTTCGGGCGAGCGCCATGACCGACGACGGCCGCGCATACGGGATCGTTCGACCCGCGTCAAACCCCACGGAGGAGCACCGGTCGCTGTTGCTCACCGGGGTCCCGTTTCAGCTGGACCTGGCGCCGGGGACGCGCGTCGTGACTTCCGGGCTCGGCGGCGTCTTCCCGCGCGGGATCCCGATCGGTCGGGTCGTGGGGCTCGCGCGCGTGGAGGAGGGCTGGGCGAAGAGTTACTGGGTTCAGCCGGCGGTGCACCCGGGGGCCGCGGTCGAGGTGCTGGTCATGCGAGCGAGCGATACGGAAGTGCGCGGGCTCTGGAGCGCCATGGCGGACTCGGCGCCGGACGTGGCCGGGCCTCCCGACGCTACGGCCGCGCCGCCTGAGGACGGGACGGGTGAGGACAGCGCGGCTCACTGACCGCGGCGGTGGGCGGGCGCGCGCTGTCTTCGTAGCGCTCCTCGTGGCCAGCCTGGCACTGCACTTCGCCGTGCGCCCGCTCTGGGTCTCCTGGCCCATAGCGCCCGATCTCCTGATCGTGGGCCTCTTGCTTGCCGCTCGATCGCTCCCTGCCGGTTATGCCGCGGGCCTGGGCTTCGCGCTGGGACTGCTCGAGGACTCGGTCTCCGTCACCCGGTTCGGCGCCGTCGCGCTCGTGCTCACGCTTGCCGGGTATGTCGGTTCGCGCAGCCGCGATTTCTTCCTGGGCGACGAGCCCCTCTTTGTGGCCGCGTACCTCTTCGCGGGGAAGTGGGCGGCCGACCTGGCGTTGAGCGCGCTCATCGGTGGGATGTCCTGGATGGGCTCGCTCGTGCTCTCGCCTGCGAGCGGTGTCCTGACCGCCGTGACGGGTGCGGGTCTCGTGGCGCTCGTGCGCTGGCCGCGTTGAGATGGTCGAGTTCACCAACGCCCTGCGCGAGACACGCCGCCAGCGGGCGCGCGCGATGAAAGCGCTCGTGGCCGGTCTCTTGCTGCTCCTCCTCACGACACTTTTCCGCATGCAGGTTCTCAAGCACAGCTCCTACGCGCTCCAGTCGGACGAGAATCGCCTGCGCGCCGTCCCGATCCCGGCGCCCCGGGGAGCGATCTACGATCGTGCGGGGAGGGTCGTGGCGGAGAACATCCCCGGCTATTCCGTGTCGATCCTTCCGGCGTCCCTCGACTCGCTGCGGGCGGCGCTGCGCGCCCTTGCCCCCACCCTGGGGCTGACGGAGTCGGGGATGCAGTCGGTGATCGAGAAGTACCGGCACTATCCGGGACGGCCCGTGACCGTCGAGGGCGACGCGTCCTTTGCCGAGGTGTCCGCCATCGAGGAGCGCAGGGCCGATCTGCCCGGCGGGATCATCGTGGAGGCGACGCCGAAGCGCCGGTACCCGGCGGGCCCCGACGCGGCCCACGTGCTCGGGTACGTGGGGGAGATCACTGAGCAGGAGCTCGCCAGGAGCGAGTTCGCGGGCTACGAGCCCGGCCAGCTCATCGGGAAGATGGGCCTCGAGCGGCAGTACGAGCGGTGGCTCGCCGGACGGCCGGGTGTCCGCTACGTCGAGGTGAACGCGGTCGGGCGGATCGTGGGCGAGTTCCGCGGCCGGCGGATGCGGCCGCCCATCCCGGGTCGCGATCTCCATCTCAACCTCGACCTCGAGCTTCAGCGCTACGTGGCGTCCGTCTTCCCGGACACGGCGCGCGGCGCCGTGGTCGTCCTGGTGCCGTCCACGGGGGAAGTCCTGGCGCTCTACAGCGCTCCGAGTTTCGACCCCAACGCGTTCGTGGGCGGGATCGACCCCGCGCTCTGGAGGTCCCTCAACACGGACCCGGCGAGATCGCTCTTCAACCGTGCGATCGCGGGCGTCTACGCGCCCGGCTCCATGTTCAAGCTCGCGCTGGCCGCGATCGCGCTCGCCGAGGGTGACGCGACCCCGGAGACCCGGATGCCGATCCCGTGTCGGGGCGCGCTCCTGTATTACGGCCGGGTCTTCCGGTGTTGGCGTCCCGAGGGCCACGGCGTTCTCGGCCTCCTGGACGCGATCAAGCACAGCTGCGACATCTATTTCTACCAGCTGGGGCTCCGCCTCGGTCTCGACCGGCTGGTGCGGGGCGCTCGCGAGATGGGGTTCACCGAGGCGACCGGCATCGATCTTCCGTTCGAGGCGTCCGGGACCTTCCCGCTGGGGAGGGAGTGGTACGACCGGCGCTACGGCCCGCGCGGCTGGACGAACTCCGTCGTGCTGAACCTCGCGATCGGGCAGGGCGAAAACGCCCAGACGCCCATCAAGCTGGCTCAGTTCTTCAGCGGCATCGCTACGGACGGGTCGCTCCCGCGCCCGAGGCTGGCCCGCTCGCTTCCGGCGGAATGGGACCGGGATCGCATTCCGGGCGGCTCCGAGGGGCGGTCATCCCTCCGTGAAGCGATGGTCCGGGTGGTGAACGATCCCGGCGGGACGGCTCGAGGCTCGAAGCTCCAGGGCTGGGTCATGGCCGGGAAGACGGGAACTTCTCAGAACCCGCACGGGGATGACCACGCGCTCTTCGTGGGGTTCGCGCCGGCGGAGAACCCGGAAGTCCTCGCGGTGGCGATCATCGAGTTCGGTCAGAGCGGATCCCGCACGGCGGCCCCGATCGTTGCCCGGATCCTTCAGCGGTATCTCGACGGCCAGCATCCGGACGCGCGCCCGCCGGCCGCGCCGGCGACGCGCGTGGCGGCCGGGGAGAACTTGTGAGATCTCCGCGCTCGCAGCCGCGGCTCGCGGATCGCGTGCTCGTCGCCGTCGCGCTCGTGCTCGCGGTCTTCGGGATTTTCATGATCTACTCGGCCGGCGCCGTGGAGCTCCCGTCCCAGGCGACGGGCGCCTGGCGGCGCCAGGCCCTCTGGCTCGCCCTCTCGCTCATCGCCTTCGCGATCGCGGTACGCGTGCCTCTCCGCTGGCTGGAGTGGGCGGCGCCCGCTCTGTACGGCGGCTCGCTCCTGCTGCTCGTCGCGGTTCTGGTCGTGGGCTCCGGGGTGGGTGGGCGGAGCTGGATCCGGTTGGGCTCGATGAGCATCCAGCCGGCGGAGTTCGCGAAGCTCGGCACGGTGCTCATGCTCGCGCGGCTCGGCGCGGGCCGGCGGCCTCCGCCGGAGCACCTGTGGGATCTGTGGCCGTACGCCGCCGCCGTGCTCGTGCCGACGCTCCTCGTGATGGCGCAGCCCGACCTCGGCACGGCCACGATCTTCGCGGTCATCTTCCTGGCGGCCGCGTTCTGGTCTGGCCTGCCGATCCACCGCGTCGTCCTCGTCGTGAGCCCGCTGGTGAGCCTCGCCCTGGCCTTCAGCACGCCTCTGTGGGCCGTGTTCTTCGTCTTCGTCGTCGCGTTCGTCATCGGGGCTCGGCCTCTTCTCTCGGAGGCGGTGCTCACGCTGGCGGCGAACGTGACGATGGGCGTCGTCATGCTTCCCCTCTGGCACAGCCTGGCCCCGTACCAGCAGGCGCGCATCCTCGCGTTCCTACAGCCGGAAGTCGATCCCCAGGGCGCCGGCTGGCACCTGATCCAATCGCGGGTCGCCATCGGCTCCGGCGGGTGGTTCGGGAAGGGGTTCGGGGAGGGGACCCAGAAGCGGCTGGCGTTCATCCCGGAACAGCACACGGACTTCATCTTCTCGGTGGTGGGCGAGGAGCTGGGCTTCCTCGGTGCCGCGCTGGTGCTCAGCGCGTTCGCCATCCTGCTCTGGAGGGTGCTGCGGCAGGCGGAACGCGCGGACGACCGGTTCGCGAGCGTGCTCGCGTTCGGGATCTTCGCCATGTGGTTCGCGCACGTGGCCCAGAACGTCGGGATGACGGTGGGTCTCACGCCGATCACGGGGATCCCGCTCCCGTTCCTCAGCTATGGAGGCAGCTTCCTGATCGTCTCCTTCCTGGCGATCGCGATCCTCGAGCGCATCGCTCTGGAGGAACGTTCCGGCGCCTGAGTCTGCGACGTACAGGATAGGAAAGGACACGAGGGATCGCGTGCCGAGTTTCCGTGTGTTTCAGACCCCGCTGGGCGGCGCTCGCGTCTCGATCGTGGGGATCGGCGTGGGCCTCTTGTTCGTGTTTTTGGCCTGGCCGGTGCCGCTCTGGGGGTCGAGCCTCTGGGGAGCGCTCGTGCTGGCGGGCGTCGGCTACATCTTCGGGCGCTGGGAGGTGCGTCTGTCGGCGCTGCACGCGGTCGAGCCGGACTTTCTGGTGGTTCTCGTGGCGTTTCTGAGCTTCGGTCCGGGCGCGGCGGCGCTGGTTGCGGCGCTGGGTTCGTGGCGGCGGGGTGTGCGTGAGGGCGGAGCGGGGCGGGCGGTGAGCCGGGCGGCGGCGGCGACGCTCGGCGTCGCCGGCCTTCTGAGCGTCTACGGCTTGGTCTTCCGCGATTTCATCTTCGGCCCCGCTCTGAGCGTGCTCCTCCTGCGCGAGGGCTGGACGGGCGCGCTTCTGCTCGGCGTGGGGCTCGCGGGAGGGGGTGCGACCTATCTCGTCTTGGGGACGCTCTTCGCGCGCCGAGGCGACGAGGCGCTGGGGCTCGGCACCCGCGAGTTCCGGATCTGGGCGGGCGCGTGCGCGGTGCTGGCGGTGATGGGGACGCTCGTGGCGGTCGGGTACCCGATCCTCGGCGCGGTGAACCTGCTCCTGCTGGTCCCGGTGGCGGCGCTGTCGTGGGCGCTCGCGACCTACCTGCGGGGTCGCTACACGGACCGCTACGTCGGCGTGAGCGCGAAGGTGATGAGCCTCTTCGTGCTGACGCTCGCGGTGGCGCTCGTCGTGGCGGGCGTGGCGACAGGGGCGGTGTTCTACGACAACTACCGGGACAGTGTGGTTGCGCGGTACCGGGCTCTGGGCGAACTGACGTCGGCGTCGCTCGGGGAGGCAGTGGCTGCCGGCCTGCCGCTGCGGGCGAATCCCGCGGGGCGTCGCGAGGCGCAGCGGCTCGTACAGGTGGAACCCGCGCTCGCCTACGTGATCGTCCGGGACCGCTCGCTCGGCGTGCCCGCGGCGCTGGCGGTGAAGCCCGCGTACGCCGGCATGGAACGGCGCGTGGTGCGGGAGGCCATGCCCATCGTGGCGGCCGAGCCGCACGCGATCGCCTGGGAGGTCGAGAGCCGCGTGTTCGCGGTGGATCATCTGTCGGTCGCGATTCGAGGTCCGGATGGCGAGGTGGCCGGCGAGCTTCAGCTCGGCGTTGACCGTGCCGTGACCGCGGCCCGGGTTCGGACGGTCGTCCTCGTCTTGTTGTCGATCTTCACGCTGGCGCTCGCGGCGTCCGCGCTCGTGCTGCGCCGGTTCGCCCGGGCGAGCGTGTTGCATCCGCTCCAGCACGTCTCCGGCGTCATGCGTACGCTCGCGGAGGGGGAGGCGGATCTCCGGGAGCGGATGGCGGCGAGCACCGCGGATGAGCTCGGCGACCTCGCCCGCAGTTTCAATCGGTTCACGGGGAACCTGCGGACCATCGTCGCGACGGCGGGCGAGACGGGGCGCGACGTGTCGAGCTCGGCGGAGCAGCTCGCCGCGTCCGCGGACCTGCTCAGCGCGTCGGCGGCCGACGTCTCCCGCAGCATGCTCGGCGTGATCCAGCGGCTGGAACAGGAGGAGAGGCGGCTTCAGACGATGGAGACGGCCGTGTCGGAGCTCGCACGCTCGACGACGGCGGTGGCCGAGACCGCGCTCGCCTCGGCGCGGTCCAGCCACGCGGTGGCGGACCTCGCAGGCGCGAACCGCCGGGAGGTGGAACGCGCGAGCGAGCACCTGCTGGAGATCCGCGACGTGGTGCAGCGGTCCACGGCGTCGATCGGCGAGCTCGTGAGCGCGACGCAACAGGTGTCGGAGCTCGTGGGCGCCATTGCGGGGATCGCCGAGCAGACCGATCTTTTGGCGCTCAACGCAGCCATCGAAGCCTCGCGGGCCGGGGAGCACGGCCGGGGGTTCGCTGTCGTTGCGGACGAGGTGCGCAAGCTCTCGGAGCGGAGCGCGCGGGCGTCGGAGCGCGCGAGCGGGGTGATCGCGGCGATCCGGGAGCGCGTGGACGAGGTGATCGTCGCGATGCGGGCGCTGGAGGGGAGGGTGGCGGGCGTGGAGGGAGTGTCCCGCGCGGCGAAGGAGGCGCTGACGCAGATCGTGCGTTTCGTCGCGGGTACGGTCGAGGCGATCGAGCGGATCGCGATCGAGGTGGGTGAGGAGGCGCACCGGGTCGAGAGCCTGCGCCGCGCCGTCGCCGATCTCGCCGGGTTCTCACAGGCGAACGTGGCCGCGGCCGCCGAGGTCTCGGCGGCCACCGAGCAACAGACGGCGTCCACCGAGCAGATCGCGGCCGGCTCCCAGCAGCTCACCGAGGCCGCCGCGCGGCTCAGCGCGCTCATCGCCCGGTTCAAGGTCTGAGGGGTCGCACGTGGCCTGGTTCCGCAAGGAACGCAAGAAACTCGTTCCCCAGCGTCGCGAGCTGAATCCCGAGCTGTGGCTCAAGTGCGACGGCTGCGCGGAGATCCTGTACCGGGCGAAGGTCCGGGAGAACCACAACGTCTGCCCGAAGTGCGGGTTCCACTTCCGGATCGGCGTGGACGGCTACACGGCGCTCCTGCTCGATCACGGGTTTGAGGTCGTCACGGACGCGTGTCTCGGCTCGGTGGACCCGCTGGGGTTCGTGGACTCGAAGCCGTATCCCGAACGCCTGGAGGCCGCAGCCCGGAGATCGGGGCACCCCGAGGCCGTGGTGACGGGCGAAGGGCACATCGACGGGATCCGCGTCGCGTTCGGCGTCATGGACTTCGAGTTCATCGGCGGGTCGATGGGTTCCGTCGTCGGGGAGAAGATCGCGCGGCTGGCCGAGCGCGCGCGGGAGCGGCGGCTGCCGCTCGTCATCGTCTCCGCGTCCGGTGGAGCGCGCATGATGGAGGGCGTGCTCTCTCTCATGCAGATGGCGAAGACGGCGGCAGCGATCGCCAGGCTCCACCAGGCGCGTCTCCCGTACGTGTCGATCCTCACGAACCCCACGACCGGGGGCGTCACCGCGTCCTTTGCGATGCTGGGCGACGTCGTCATTGCGGAGCCGGGCGTGCTCATCGGCTTCGCGGGTCCGCGGGTGATCGAGCAGACCATCAAGCAAGAGCTCCCCGAGGGTTTCCAGCGCGCCGAGTTTCTGCTCGAGCACGGTATGGTGGACCTCATCGTCGCGCGCCCCCAGATGAAGACGACCCTGGCCCGCCTCCTGCACCACATGGCGGACGGCTGCGACCCATCGGGCTGACGTTTTCCGAGTGGACATCGCCGGGCTCCTAGGGCTGGCACCGGGTGGCGAGATCCGGTGGGGGCTGGAGCGCATCCAGACGCTCCTCGCCGACGTGGGCGAGCCGCAGCGAGCGTTCGCGGCGGTGCATGTGGCGGGGACGAACGGGAAGGGCTCGGTGGCCGCGCTCGCCGCGTCGGTCCTCGGCGAGCGCGGCTACCGGGTCGGGCTCTACACGTCTCCCCATCTCGTGGACTTCCGGGAGCGGATCGTCGTGGGCGGCGCTCCCGTGGACGAGCCCGTGCTCGCGGAGGCCGCGGCGCGGCTGGCGCCCTCGGTGCGCGCCACGGGCGCGACCTTCTTCGAGGCGACGACCGCGCTCGCGTTTCTCTGCTTCGCCGAGAGCGGCGTGGATCTGGCAGTCGTCGAGGTCGGCCTCGGCGGCCGGCTCGACGCGACGAACGTCGTGCAACCGCTGGGCGCGGCGATCACGAACGTGGCCTGGGACCACGCGGACTACCTGGGACCGACCCTCGAGGCGATCGCCCGGGAGAAGGCGGGGATTCTGAAGGCCGGGGTGCCGGCCTCGGTGGGCCCCGTGGACGCCTCCCTGGAGGCGGTGTTTCGTGGGGTGGCGGACGCCGTCGGGGCGAACGTCCTCGTTCTGCGGGAGTGGGCGGAGGTCTCGCGGACGCAGACGGGTCTCGACGGCACGCGGTTCCGGTATGCGTCGCCCGCGCGTCCCGCGGGGCTCGGTCTCCGCACGCCGCTGCCCGGACTGCATCAGGTCTGGAACGCGTCACTCGCCGCCATGCTGCTGGATCGCCTACCGCCTCCCTTCCGTCCGGAGGACGGAGAGCTCGCACGGGGCTTCGCGTCGGTCCGCTGGCCCGGCCGGCTCCAGGTGGAGCGTCTCGCGGACGGCGTCTGGGCGTTCGACGTGGCGCACAACCCCGCAGGCGTGCAGGCCCTGGCCGCGGCGATCTCGACGCTTCCGTTGCCGCGCCCGCTCGTGCTCCTGCTGGCGATCCTGGGCGACAAGCCCTGGTCCGAGATGCTCCGGCCGCTCCTGCGTCATGCGGACGAGGCGTTCTTCACTGTGGCGCCGTCGTCGCCGGCCTCGCGGCGCTGGGATCCCGCTGCCGCCGCGGCCGCGGCCTCGGCGTTCGCGCCGGCCCTCGAGCTCGACTTCGAGCGGGCGCTTACGCTCGCGCGCGCGGCGGCTGGCGCGGGGACGGTGCTCGTCACGGGGTCGTGCTACACGGTGGGCGACGCGATGCGGTGCCTGGGCGTCCCAACCTTGCTGGCCTCCGTCGCCGCCGGGTAGATTCGCGGCCGTGCAACCTCAGGGGCTACCCGGTTTCCGCGACTTCTATCCCGAGGACGCGGCGTGTCGCGGACATCTCTTCGCGGTGTGGCGCGATGTCGCGCGTCGCTACGGCTTCGAGGAATACGACGGCCCGCCGCTGGAGTGCCTCGAGCTGTACACGCGGAAGTCCGGCGAGGAGATCGTCGAGCAGCTGTACGCGTTCACCGACAAGGGCGGCCGGGAGGTGGCGCTTCGCCCGGAGATGACGCCCACGCTCGCGCGCATGATCGGCGCGCGCGTCCAGGCGATGCGCAAGCCGATCCGCTGGTTCTCGATCCCGCAGGTCTTCCGCTACGAGCGGCAGCAGCGGGGCCGGCTGCGCGAGCACTTTCAGCTGAACCTCGACATCGTGGGCGAAGGCGAGGTGCTGGCCGACGCGGAGCTCCTGGCGGCGGCGATCGATGTGCTCCGCGTCCTGGGCCTCGGTCCCGCCGACTTCCGCGCCCGGGTCTCCGACCGGCGGCTCCTGGCCGCGCTCCTCACGAGGGCGGGAGTGCCGGAGGAGGGGCTGCTCGCCGCGTACGCGATCGTGGACCGGCGCGACCGCGAGCCCCGTGCGGCGCTCGAGGATCGGTTCGCGAGACTGGGCGTCGGGCGGTCCACGGTCGCACAGGTGCTCGAGATCCTGGAATTGCGGGGGCCCGAGGCGCTCGAGGGGCGGTTCGGATCGGAGGAAGAGGTGGCGCCTCACCTCGCGCGAATGCGGGAGTACCTGAGCCACCTCTCGAAGTTCGGCCTGTCGCGGTTCGTCGAAGTCGATCTGGGGATCGTGCGCGGCCTCGCCTACTACACGGGGATCGTGTTCGAGCTGTGGGACGCGGCCGGCGAGCTCCGGGCGATCTGCGGCGGCGGCCGCTACGACGATCTTCTGAAGAGCGTCGCGGCCATCGATCTCCCTGCGCTCGGGTTCGGGATGGGCGATGTGGTTCTGGGCGAGCTCGTGCGGGCACGCGGGCTGGCCCCCGCGTACAGGCCGTCCGTTGACTACTTCATCGTGTGCGCCAGCGAGGAGGTCCGCCCGCAGGCGCTGACGCTCGCGCGACAGCTTCGGGAAGCCGGCCGCTCGGTCGTGTACGAGTTCCGCGCTCGAAACGTTCGGGCGCAGTTCAAGAGCGCCGACGGCCACGGAGCGCGCGAGGTGATCGTGGTGGGCCCGATCGAGCTCCGGGACGGTGAGGTCGTGGTGAGGGACATGGCGACGGGCGACCAGCGCCGCGTGCCGCTCGCCGCGCTCACAGGCGGCGCGGCGGGGGGAGCGGC
>JACQVD010000091.1 GCA_016209945.1 Gemmatimonadota bacterium | reverse complement strand
GATCCGGCGCGGCGGTGCGTGCATCGTGGTGGCGGGCATCGACGATCCACGGCGCTACGGGATCCGGTTCACGGAACGCGACCCTCAGCGCATGGACGTGCGGGCTGCATTACGAGGCGCGCCGGCCGAGACGTTTCGGATCGTGCTCGCCCACAGGCCTGATGCGTTTGTCGGTGCGAGGGACGAAGGCGTTCCGCTGACCCTCGCCGGGCACACCCACGGCGGGCAGATCGCGCTCCTCGGGTGGTCGCTTGCGCGCCTGGCAACCCCGTTCGACCGCGGCCATTTCACCCTGGCAGAGAGCCAGCTGTACGTATGCCCGGGTGTGGGTGTGGTGGGTCTACCCCTGCGTCTCGGCGTTCCGCCCGAGATCGCGCTCGTGCGGCTCAGGTGCCGGTAATCGCCAGGCGGCGGACCAGCGTCGCCACCCACCTCTTGAACTCGTCTACGGCGGCTTCCTCGTCGGCCAGGTAGGCTTTCACGAGGGCGCTCGGGACGTCTGCGCGGATCTCCCGCGTGCCGGCCCGCACCACGACGTAGAAGGCGCTCCCGGGCCCTTCCTCCTCAGGGGCTTCGACCCGAACCGAGATCCTCTCGGGCGCGCCGAGCTGTTCCTCCAGAGTTATCTGGAGGTACTCCTCGAGCTCTTCGGCTTCCCAGGTCATGTGTCTATGTCCGCCAGGCGGAATTCGTGCCGCCCTTGCGAGGCGATCGTGGAACCCGCGGGCGCTCCCGCGCCGCGAGCCCCACGACCGAGGCGGCGAGTCCGAGTCCCACGGCGTTTCCCCCGAATCCCCCCACGTATCCCAGAACCTCCGCCATCCACCCGAACAGGACCGGCCCACCCATGAGCCCGAGATCCGCGACGGTGCGGTAGAGCCCCATCGTGGGCCCGAGTCGGGCGGGCGGCGTGATGTCGGCGATGAACGCAGCTGGTGCGGTGCCGCTTATGCCAATGCCGAGTCCGAAGACGGCACAGATGGCGAAGAAGGCCCACGGCTTCGCGGCAAATGGGAGCGCGGCCAGAGCGCCCGCCGTGATGAGCCCGCCGGGGACGATCACCCGCTTGCGTCCGAAGCGGTCGCTCAGCGCGCCCGACAGATAGATGGCTCCGACGTTGAACGCCATGAGCAGCGTGAACGCGAGCCCGATCGCCGACTCGTTCAGGTGAAGCCGATCGGATCCGAAGAGGGGGAGAAGCGTGTTCTGCCCGCCGCTGCGACTCGCGAAGACCATCACCGTGAAGAGGCTCACGAGCCAGAACTCGCGATGGCGCCACGGTGACCAGGCGGCGCTTCCCGTCGCGTCGTTCGCGCCGCCGGCTCGCACGGCCGCCGGGGCTGTGAGGCTGGGAGCCCGTTCCCGCTCCGGGATGCGGGCCGCCCAGAGGCTGGAAGCGAGCGCAAGGATTCCCAGGGTGAAGAAGGGGGCGCGGGGCCCGAGGAACTGCGCCAGGAACCCACCGATGACCGGGCCTGCGCCGGTTCCGAGGAGCAAGGTGCCCTGGTACAGCCCGAGCGCGCGGCCGCGCTCTTCCGCCGGGGCGATCTCGGTCACGGCGATCGCCGCGGCCGTCGTGGTCGCCGCGGAGCCCAGGCCCTGGAGGAGCCGCGAGAGGACGAGCTCGGGATACGTGCGGGCCAGGGCGAAGCCGAAGGAGCCCGCGGCGACGGCGAGCGCGCCGCCTACGAGGAGGGGCCGCCGCCCGAGCCGCTCCGCAAGATGGCCGCTCGGGAGGTCGGCGCCGATCCGCGCCAGGCCGAACACCGCGACGAGGAATCCCACAGCCGTCACGCTGAGCCCGAAGGACCGCGCGTACAGCGGCAGGATCGGCGCGGCCATCCCGAGGCCCAGCGTCACAAGGAAGACCTGTACGCCGAGGGCGATGTAGGGCCAGTCGGACCCCCGCCTCAGCGGATGCATTGGAGGATGAGCGCCGCGGCGTGCTCGGTGGTGAAGAAACCGGTGTTGATCTGAAGGTGGTAGAGGCCCGAATCGCGCCAGTCGCGACCGTAGTGATGTTTGATGTACGTCGCGCGGTCGGAATCCACCTGCTTCACGTGGGCCGCCGCGGCCTCAGGATCGAGGCCGAGCCGCTCCTGCACCCGTCCCACGCGGACAGTGAACGGCGCGTGGACTCGCACGTGGAGTGCGTCGGCCCTATCGGCGAACAGGGTCTGGGATGCGTGACCCACGATGACGCTGGGGCCCGCCTCAACAGCGCGGGACAGGATACGCTCGGTGATCTCCTTGTAGTGGCGGTCCGAGGGACGGAGCGGCGTGGGACCCAAGACGAACTCGGGGAGGGCCACGCTAAGGGTCGCGGCGATCCGCTCGGCGAGCCCGGAGACGCGCTCGTCGCGGGCGGCCGCCTCTTCCAGCGTGACGCCCAGGCGCTGCGCGAGCGCGTAGACGAGCCGCCGGTCCACGAGGTTCCAGGCCAGGGCCGTGGCCACGCGCTCCGCGATGGCGGAGCCGAGGCTTCCAATCTCTCGCGAGACGGTGACGAGGCGGATCTCGACCACGGCCGAAAGATGCAATCCCGGCAGGTCCCCGCAACGCGCGGCTACCTGAACGCGCGGCTACCTCTCATGTCGTCGCGTCCGGTTGCCAGCGAGGCCGGCCCCTTCGATCTTACGGCGTTTTTTCGAACGGGAGACCTTTGTGAAGGAGTCAGGATGAGCCGAACCGAGGAGCTGATCCGCGAGGCGGAGACCGCGAGCGCCCGGAACTACGGGCCGCTCCCGGTGGTCATTGAGCGGGGCGAGGGGTGCTGGGTCTGGGATGTGGAGGGGAGGAAGTACCTCGACATGTTGAGCGCGTACTCGGCGCTCAACCAGGGGCACCGGCACCCCAAGATCATCGCGGCGCTGCACGAACAGGCCGACCGCCTGACGCTCACGTCACGCGCGTTCCACAACGACCAGATGGGAGGGTTCCTGCGCGACCTCTGCCGGCTGGCGGGCTATGAGAAGGCGCTCCCCATGAACACGGGTGCCGAGGCGGTGGAGACGGCGATCAAGCTCGTGCGCAAGTGGGCGTACAAGAAGCGCGGGATCGCGGACGGGAAGGCCGAGATCATCGCGTGCGAGAACAACTTCCACGGGCGGACCACGACGATCGTAGGGTTCTCCACGGAGCCGCAGTACCGCGATGGCTTCGGCCCGTTCACGCCGGGGTTCAAACTCATTCCCTACGGCGATGTCCAAGCGCTCGAGAAGGCGATCACCCTGAACACCGCGGGCTTCCTTGTGGAGCCGATCCAGGGCGAGGGCGGCGTCATCGTGCCGCCGGACGGCTACCTGAGAGAATGCGCGGAGATCTCCCGGCGACGCGGCGTGCTCCTCATGGCCGACGAGATCCAGACGGGCCTGGGCCGCACGGGAAAGATGTTCGCGTGCGAGTGGGAAGGCGTGCGCCCCGATGTCGTGATCGTGGGGAAGGCGCTCGGCGGCGGCGTCATCCCGGTCTCCGCGGTCCTGGCCGACGACGCGATCATGGACGTCTTCAACCCCGGCGATCACGGCTCCACCTTCGGCGGGAACCCGCTCGCCTGCGCCGTGGGCCGGGCGGCGCTGCGTGTCCTCGTCGAGGAGAACCTGCCCGCTAGGGCGGCCGAGCTCGGCGCCTGGTTCATGGAACAACTCCGAAAGATCCAAAGCCCGCACATGCGCGAGGTTCGGGGGCGCGGCCTCTTCGTCGGCGTCGTCATTCGCGAGAGCTCCGGCACGGCGCGCCCCTTCTGCGAGGCGCTCATGCGGCAGGGGATCCTCGCCAAGGAGACGCACAAGCAGGTGATCCGCTTCGCGCCGCCCCTCGTGATCCGGAAGGACGAGCTGAAGTGGGCGCTAGGCCCGATCTCGGAGGTCCTGGCGGGGAAGGGGGTTGAGCTGGCCGCGGCGTAGCGCTCACGGAGCCGCGGAGCGACTTCGCGGCTCCGTGCGGGTACTCGGTCGCGGGCGAAGCGGTCCGGCGGATCATCGTCTGCGGAAGCGCGCGATCGCGTCCGTCGCCTGCGCCCAGTGCTCCAGCGAGAGCCGCTTCCAGTTCCAGGCGTCTGCGCGCGGAAGCGCGCCGGCCCATTCGTCCAGAAGTCTCGCCGCCCGCGTGAGGTCCTGGTCGAGCGCTTGGTCAACCGCTTGCCGCCGCCACGGCTCGCCGCGGGAGAGCATGCTGAGGGCCAGGTACTCCAGATCCTGAGCCGGCGCCGTGGAGCCGAGGGCCCGAAGCCCCAGCGCGAAGTAGAAGTGCGTGTCCCAGTCCGTGGCGTCGAGTCCGTGGGCTCTCTGCGCGCTTGCGAGGGCCTGGTCGATGCGATGCGCGAGGAGGTAGAGCCGCGCGAGGTTGTGGATCTGGTGGCCGCTGGTTGAATCTCGCTGCACGGCCGTCTCCACGTCGCGGATGGCGCCCTCCAGGTCTCCGCGCTTCTCCCTGAACTCGGCCCGGCGTGCGTAGCCCCCGGCCCACGTCGTGTCATCGGCCACCGCGGAGTCGTAGTGCGCTACGGCGCGCGCCGTGTCGCCCAGCGCCGCCAGGGCCTGCGCGAGGTTCACACGAAGCGCGGCCGATCGCCGGCCGCCGAACCGCGGGAGGAGCTTCCTCAGCGTGTCGGCTGCGAACGCGGTGTCCACCTTGAGGGCGAGCGAAGCGAATCCGAACGCGTGTGCGGCTTCCGCGGTGTCCCTCGCGAGGACGCGCCAGCGCACCTCCAGCGCCTCCCGGTATCGCTCCATGTCGGTAAGCACAAGCGCGAGGAGCTCCTGCGCCGCCAGGTTCGCGGGATCGAGCTCCAGGGCGCGACGAGCCGCCTGCTCGGCCTGCCGGTAGGCCGTCACCGCACGAAGCTCCTGGCCCCGGGACGTGAGCGCACCGGGATCCTCAGGCGCCAGCGCGAGCGCGCGATCGAACGCGGAGTCCGCCCCGGCCTCGTCGCCGTCCTGGCGGCGAACCACGCCGAGGATGAGCCGCAACTCGGGGAGGTCCGCGAACTTCCGCGCCTGCGCCTCCACTGCCGGCCGAAGCTCGCGGAGGTCCTGGAACACGAGGCCGCCGAGCCCGATCCCGAGCACCCCGGTGTTCAGGGGCGCCTCCGTGGCCGTGAGACGCGCGAGCATGGTCGCGGTCGCGCGGACCCGGCCGTCGGCGAGCGCCTCCTGCACGCCGATCGTCAGGAGGATCGCATCGTCGGGTGCTGTGATCGCGAACGAGTCGTACATGAGCCCCGCGCGCAGCGAATCGCCGAGCTCGACCCACGCGCCGGCGCGACCGAGCAGGCGAAACGATTCGGGGAACTTTCCTTCCAGCGCCTCATACAGGCGCACGACATCATGACCTTTCGCCGTGCCCGTGGCGATGATGCGCTCCGTCCAATCGACCCACTCCGCCGCCACGGGATCGACCCAGGCAGAGGGTGGAGGGTTCCGGCTGCGCTCGGCGTACTCCATCTCCGCGCGGGACACGGCCTCCACCGCTTCCTCTGCGCGTCCAAGTTCCAGGAGCTCGCGCGCCGCTAGGAGGCTCGGCGCGTCCGGCTCCGTGCCCGCGACGGCGTTCCGGGCAAACTGGAGCGCCTCCGCGTGGCGGCCGTAGGTGTGGTAGAGCTCCGCGAGCGCCACCTGACCTAGGCCGGAGGTGGGCGCCTGGGCGATCGCCCGCTTCGCCCAGAGCTCGGCCCGCTGGGGATTCCGGAGCCGCCGCTCGATCTCCGAGAGGATCGACATGAAGGACGGCTCGGCCGGGCGCCGCGCCTGGAGGAACTCGAAGATCCGGCCGGCCGCCGCCAGCTCGCCCGCTCGGAAGTGCGAAAGCGCGCGTACGACCACCTCGCCCTGCTCGCCCTGCGCGGCCGCCGAGACGGCCACGCGTGATGCCGTGAGGACCAGCATCGAGAGGGCCGCTCGGAGCGCGACCCGTCGTAGGAGATCGTGGCGACGCATCGACCTATCCGGCCCCTCGCTCAGAACATAAGGTCACCGACCCGGAGCTCCTCGTCCAGCTCGGCCGCCATCGTGCGGATCTCGTGCCAGGCGGCGCGAACGTGGGATTCGGTCGTGCGGATGTTCCCGACCGCGAAGCGCAGGGTGTAGCGGCCGTTCAGGCGCGTGTGGGAGAGGAAGAGTTTCCCACAGGCGTTCAGCCGGTTGAGGAGGCTTTCGTTGAAGTCGTCGAGGAATCCCTCGATGCGAGACGCCTCCTCGGGCTTCGCTCCCCGCAGACGCTCGGCCATGTCTCCGGGCCGGTAGCGGAAGCAGACGGTGCTGAACGGAACGGGTGCCATCCGTTCGAAGTCCGGATCCGCGTCCACCCCGCTCGCGAAGAGCTGCGCGAGCCGGATGTGCTCCTGTATTCGCTCCGCGATCCCTTCACGGCCGAAATAGCGCAGGACGATCCAGAGCTTGAGCGCCCGGAAGCGCCGCCCCAACGCCACGCCGTAGTCCATGAGATTGTGCACGGACGCCCGGTCGCCTTCCTCGGTGCGCAGGTACTCCGGGAGGACGCCGAGCGCCGCTCGCAGCGCTTCGGGGCGCCGCGTGAGGAGCGCGCTGCAGTCTATGGGCGTGAAAAGCCATTTGTGCGGGTTGACGACGATCGAGTCGGCGCGCTCCCAGCCCCCGAAGAGGTGCCGCTTCTCGGGCAGGAGCGCCGCGGCGCCCGCGTAGGCCGCATCCACGTGCAGCCACAGGCCGTGCCGCGCGCTGATCGTGGCGATCTCGTCCAATGGGTCCACGCTCGTCGTGGACGTCGTGCCGGCGGTGGCGACGACGCAGAACGGGCGCATCCCGGCGCGGAGATCCTCCTGGATCGCCCTCTCCAGCGCGGCGGGATCCATTCGGTAGTCGGCGTCCGTCGCGATGCGCCGCACGTTCGATTGTCCCAGCCCGAGGATTCGGCCTGCTTTGTCGATGGAGGAGTGGGCTTCCTGGGAGGTGTAGAGACGCAGCCGCGGGATCAAGGGCCGGCCCGCGAGCCCGCTCTCCCCGACCTGAAGACCGGCGACGCCATCCCGGGCCGCGGCGATGGCGCAGAGGCTCGCCACCGAGGCCGTGTCTTGGAGCACGCCCCAGAACGCCTCCGGGAGCCCGAGCATCTGCCGCAACCAGTCGAGAACGACCTCCTCCAGCTCCGTCGCGGCAGGCGCCGTGCGCCAGAGCATTCCGTTCACGTTGAGCCCGGCGATCAGGAACTCGCCCAGGATCCCTGGCGCCGAGCCCGTGCTCGGCAGGTAGGCGAAGAAGGAGGGGTGGTTCCAGTGCGTGATCCCGGGGAGCACGACGGACTCGAAGTCGGCGAAGATCGCGTCGAAGTCCTCGGGCCTCTCGGGCGCTGCCGGGTCGCACTGCCGGCGCACACCGCCGGGCGTCACCGGAGACAAGACGGGGTACTTCTCGACGGCGGCGAGGTAGCCGGCCATCCAGTCCACGAGGCGGTGGCCCCATCGACGGAAGGTTTGGGGATCCATGTCACCCAGCCATCGTTCAGTCATTCCTTCCCTCCCGGGGCCACGGCGTTCCTTGCTTGCGCCACTCCCCTCGGACAACCTCGACAAACAGTATCGCGGGCGCTCCCTAGAAGCATTCCCCGCGAAGGTGCCCAGCGTACGGCGCCGGCCCCGCCGCACGCAAGGAACGGAGGCGGTCGCGGTCCGGTTCGCTCGTTGAGCCGTTGCGGCTCCGCAGGTGTGCTGCAAAACGCTTGACATCCCCGAGGGAGCGCCTCAAGTTGGGTGCGCCGCAGGCGGCAACGGCTGGGGCCGGAAGGCTCCGGTCGCAATATCGGCTCTGACCGACGCGGGGCTTTGAGAGCCAGCTTGGTGGCCCGCGCGGCGAGTACCACCTAAAGCGGTAGCCAGGGGCTCGCCGCTCGACCCGGTGGGCCCCGGCTTTTTGTGGCCCAGCACCCGCATCCCTAGCCCCCACGCAGAGGGAGGAGCCATGCGCGCGTATCGCGTTCATACGAGCGAGTCGGTTTCCGAAGGGCATCCCGACAAAGTCGCCGACCAGATCTCCGATGCGGTCCTGGACGCCTTTCTGGCGCGCGACCCGCAGGCCCGCGTTGCCTGCGAAACCCTCGTCACGCACAACTTCTGCCTCGTGGCCGGGGAGGTCCGGAGCGAAGCGCCGCTCACACGCGCGGAGGTCGAGACCGTCGTCCGCGAGAAGATCGAGGAGATCGGCTACTCGCGCGAGGACGAGGGCTTCTACTACGGTTCGCCGATCGACATCCGGCTCCACAGCCAGAGCCAGGAGATCGCGAAGGCGGTGGACAAAGGCGATCGGCGCAAGCAGGGCGCGGGCGACCAGGGAATGATGTACGGGTACGCGACCCGCGAACTGGCGGAGTTCGTGGAAGGCGCCGGCGGGTACATACCGGCGCCGATTTGCTTCGCGCACCGCATCCTCGCGGCGATGGCAGCGGAGCGAAAATCGGGTCGCGCGTCCTGGCTGCGGCCGGACGGCAAGAGCCAGGTGTCGGTTCGCTACGACGCAGGGGGGAAGCCGGTGGGGATCGAGCGGGTCGTCGTCTCGAACCAGACGGAGCACGGGACGCCGCCCGCCAGGCTGCGCGCCCTGGCGGAGCGCGTCGTGCGCGACGTAGTTCCGCGGGAGCTCCTCGGCGACGAGGACTCGAGCCGAAGACTTCTCGTGAACCCGAGCGGCAAGTTCGAGCACGGCGGACCAGCGGTGGACACGGGCCTCACGGGCCGCAAGATCATCGTGGACACGTACGGCGGGATGGCCCACCACGGCGGTGGGTGCTTCAGCGGGAAGGACCCGTCGAAGGTCGATCGGAGCGGCGCGTACGGGGCGCGCTGGCTCGCGAAGAACATCGTGGCCGCAGGGCTCGCCGAGCGCTGCGAGGTCGAGGTCTGCTACGCCATCGGCGTCGCCGAACCGCTGGCGATCCGCGTGGACGCGTTCCGCACCGTGGCCCGCGGGATCACGCAAGACGAGATCGAGACCTGGGTGCGCGAGAACGTGGACCTCAGTCCGGGCGGGATCATCGAGCGGCTCGATCTTCTCCAGCCCATCTACCAACTCTCCGCTGCCTACGGGCATTTCGGTCGGGAGCCGCGGGACGGCTTCTTCACCTGGGAGCGGCTCGATCTCGTGGACGAGATCCGCAAGCGCTTCGGCCTCTCCGCGGCGGCCTGATCCGGGCTGGAAAGGCGAGGGCGGCGCGGGTGGGCGACCGGCTCGCAGAGTTCGAGAGATTCCGCGAGGAGCTGAATCGGCGGATCCTCGAAGCCGGCAATCTGGAGATCAACCGGTTCTTCGCGCTCGACCGTGCGGTCTACGAGTCGGGTGCCCTACCGGCCAGGACGAAGGAACTCCTGGGGCTCGTCGCCTCGCTCGTGCTGCGCTGTGATGACTGCGTCACGTACCACATCGTCCGCTGCCACGACGAGGGCGTAAGCGACGCGGAGTTCTTCGAGGCGTTCGGCGTCGCCCTCCTCGTCGGCGGCTCGATCACGATCCCGCACCTCCGGCGGGCGGTGGCGACGCTCGGGGAAGTGCGCGCCCGGGCCGGCCGCGAGACCCCGGCGAAAGAGACGGCGCCCTAGAACCCGCGCGGCGCGGCCTCTCCGCAGCCGCTCCGCGCATCCAGATACCCGCGGCCCTCCGCGCAAAGCGCGAGATAGTCGCAGTGCCGGCAAAACGGGCCGGGCCGCGGCGCAAACGCGCGTTCTCCGAGGATCTCGGCCACTCGCGGGCGGATCTCATCCAGCGTCGCCTCGTGCGCCTTCCGGTCGAAGTCGAAATCCTCGCGCAGCCCGTCCGCGAGATACAGGATCCGGCCGCGTGTCACGGCATGCCGAAGCCCCGCTTCCGCGAGGCAGGCGTAGATGCCGACCTGGAACGCGCGGTCGCGGCGGCTCTCGTCGCCCGCGGGCCGGCGGCCGGCCTTGTAGTCGATGACGTGCAATGACCCGTCGCCGCATCCGTCCACGCGGTCGATCCTGCCCACGAGGACGATCCCCGGGTCGATCGCGAGCTGCTCGGTCCTCTCGATCGCCAGCGGCCGCGCCCGCAAATCGCTGAGCGCGCAGAAGCGGCGCATCATCGCCAGGGCGCGCCGCCCGTACTCGCGTTCCTCCTCCACGGAAGAGAATCCGACGCGCTGGCGTCTCCAGACGTTCCGGAGCAGCCGCTCGGCGATGGCGGGGGAGCGCTCGTCGGGTGGGATCTCTGCGTACAGCCGGCGCAGCGCCTCGTGCACATGCGCGCCCATGACGAGCGGAGCGCGCGGTCGCCTGTACAGGGGTGCCAGCCGGTCTACGTGCTCGAACCGGTAGCGGCGCGGGCACTGTCGGAAGAGCAAGAGCTTGGATGGGCTCGCGCGAAAACGCATGCGATATGCCGTGATGGACGCCCTGAGCGCCATCGGCGAAGATCGCGACCGCGCGGCATCGCGGTATCATCGCGAGGCGCTATCCTCGAGGGCCACGCGTGGGCCCCGGTTTCCAGCGGCTCAGGTTCCGACCGCTCACAGAGGTCGCGCGCGGGGATCAGGACGCCCGGCGCGGCCGGCGAAAGGCGTAGATGGCGGCACCGGCTAGGAGAAGACCCAGGGCCTGGGCGGCGACCTTCGCGAGATGTGCCCCGGGGTTCGAGACCCCCGGAGGCGGGACGAACGCGAGCCCAACCGCCAGGGCGGTTGCCGCAAGCCCGCTGAGCCCTGCGTAGGCGGTCTTCCACGTCGCCGTGGATCGGTGCCGGCGCTCGTACGCGATGAGCGAAGCGAACAGATACAGGTACGGCACGAAGTAGACGACGATCGTCGCGTTCACGAGCACCAGGTACGCGTCCTCTGCCGTGGCGCCGATGGCACTGGCGAAGATGAAGAGCGTCGCCAGGCCGCCCTGGACGAGCAGCGCCCAGTGCGGCGTCTGCCAGCGGGAATGCACGCGCCCGAAAAAGGCCGGGAGATAGCGGTCCAACCCCATGGCGAACGGGATGCGCGCGGAGCCCGTGAGCCACGCGCCGAGCCCGCCCACGCCGGTCAGGACCACGAGCGCTGCGGCGATGCGCGCCACGGGAAAGCCGACGCGTTGACCGAGCTGGTCGAAAGCCTCCACGATCCCGCTCAGCACGTCCACGCGGCCGGGCGCGAATGCCGTGAGGATCGCCAACGTGCCTGCCGCGTACGTGAGGGCGATCGCGGGACTCGCCACGTACACGGACCGCGGGATCGTACGCTCGGGATCCTTCACCTCGCCGCCCATCGAGGGCGCGAGCTCGAGCCCCGCGAGGGCGAAGCAAAGCGTGGCCCAGAAGGCGAGCGTCCCCGGGTGGGCGAGATCGGGCAGCAAGCCGCCGTGCAGGGGACCCGGGCCGCCTGCGACCGCCCAGGCCCAGCCGGCGAGCGCCACGAGGAGCGCCGTCACCGTCCACGTGGCGATCGCGCCGGCGTTTTGGAGCCAGCGCCCGGTGCGGAGGCCCGCGAGGTTCAGGACGACGGCGGCCCAGAGAACGGCGCCCGAGGCGATCGCGTGGGGGAGGGCCGCTTCGCTCCGCGCCGCCACGGAGATCACCGGCAGGAAGACCGCGTTCCCCACAATGAACAACACGAGGGAAGGGTAGTACGTCAGGTTGTTGACCCAGTAGGCCCAGCCGCACAGGAACCCGTGGAACGGGCCGAACGCGTCGCGGGTCCACGCGTACACGCCGCCTTCCTCGGGGTGACGCCGTGCGAGGTTGCTCACGGCGATGCCCTGCGGGATGAAGAAGAGGAGCACCGCGAGGAGCCATAGGCTGACCGACGAGAGCCCCGTTCGGGCCGCGGTGAGGTACCACCGCAGCCCGACGATGGCCACGACGTGGAAGAGAACGAGATCCCGCAGCGTGAGGACTCGGGGGAGCGACGGTTGCGCGTGCCCTGGCATGCGTGCATAGGAGAGCCTCGCACGAGCCCGCGTCAAGGCTGACCGGAGGGAGTTCATGCCGCGAACGGTTGTGTGCGCCGACGGTGGCCGCTGGGAGGTGCGGGTCGCCACGCGGCCGAGCGCCTATCGCCTCGATCTCGTCTTCGCGTCTCTCGACGCGCCGGACGTGCGGTACCGCTCCGAGGTCGAGGGGGGTGACCTGGCGGCGTTCAGCGACGAGGAGCTGTGCTGGATTCTGGAGCAGGCAACGAGGGCGGCCGGCGGAGGATCGCCGTGAACGGGCTAGGGCGCGAAGGGCGGCGTTCCGGGAGCGGGGACGTGGACGGTATCCACGACGAAGATGGGCCCGCTCTGGAGCACGTAGAAGCGGATCGGGTATCGCTTCCCCTCCGCGTCTTCACCCTGCCCTTCGACCAGGGAGAGGCGGTAGCGCACCACCTTCACGGCTCTGCTCACGTACTCGACCTGGAGGGTCCGATCCGTGCCGGCGTCGTCGTCTCGCACAACGAGCCCGTCGGGCCCGCTGCGGCGCGCCACATAGTCCTGCACGGCCTGGAGGATCGCAGCGCGTTCCGCCTTGGACGGCGGTGGGATCTCGGGCGTGCGGCCGCAGGCGCCGAGGATGGCGAGGAGAACGGCCAACCGAGATGCGCGCACGCTTGGGCTCGTCGTGCTCTCCGGGTCGGGGATTTGAGAGTTCTGGGCTGCGCGCCTAACTTGCGACCCGGCCTGCGCCGTCGAAAGAGGGGGAGCCCAATCCGTACGGGCCGGAGACAGGAGGCGTATGCCGCTCTACTTCGCCTACGGGTCGAACCTGAGCCGACGGCAGATGCAGGAGCGCTGCCCTGGCGCGCGTGCGCTCTATCGGGCTCGCATTCCGCATCACAGGCTCGGGTTCACGGGAGCCTCCGAGAGTTGGGGTGGGGGCACGGCCACCATCGTGCTCGCACCCGGCGAGGATCTCTGGGGTGCCGTGTACGAGGTGGACGAAGAGTGCCTGGAGACTCTGGGCGCCAGGGAAGGGCTCGCGTACGCTCTGAGCCAGACGGAGTGTCTCCAGGAGGACGGCGGGCGCCTCCGTCCGTACCTCTTCGTGAAGGTTCGCGATCTGGAGGAGCGCCCGCCGTCGGAACGGTACGTGGAGGTCATTCGGCGCGGCTTTGAGGATTGGGGGCTGGATCCGCGCCTGCTCGATCGCGCCGTAGACAGATCCCGCCACGCCGAGGTAGATTCCGGCGGTTAAAGGAGAATCCCCAATGCCGGCATCGTCCTTCCGAAGGCGCTTGCGCCGAGCACTCGTGGCGGTGCTCGTGTCGTTCGTGCTCGCCGCGGAGGCGCCTGCGCAGGGACCCCCGCTCCGGAACCTTCAAACTCCACCGGGCTTTACGGTGAGCATCTTCGCCGCGGGCCTCCGCGGGCCCCGGTGGATGAGCTTCGGACCCGATGGCAACCTCTACGTCTCGCTCCCGGGCGAGGGCCGCGTCGTCATGCTCCCCGATCGGGATCGCGACGGCCGCGCCGATGATGTGATCGTCATTGTCGAGGGCGTGAGCGGCGCGCATGGGCTGGCGTGGCTCCGGGACAGCCTATGGGTATCGACGAGCACTCACGTATTAAAGCTGCGCTTCAAGGCAGGAGATGAGCGCGCGCGCGGCTACGACGTGATCGTGGACGGCCTGACCGACGGCTCGGGCCATTCCACCCGCACGCTCCTCTTCGATCCGGGCGGGCGGCATCTCTACGTGGCGGTCGGGTCATCGTGCAACATCTGCGAGGAGCGTGACCGGCGCCGCGCCGCCATCGTCCGCTACCATGTGGACGGGTCCGGCGAGATGATCTACGCGCGGGGTCTGCGCAACGTGGTCGGCCTGGAGTTCCATCCCGCGACCGGCGCCCTCTGGGCCACGCAGAACGAGCGCGATTGGCTGGGCGACGACCTTCCGCTGGAGGAACTGAACATCATCCAGCAGGGCGGCGACTACGGCTGGCCGTACTGCTACGGGACGCGCATCCCGAACCCCGAGTACGGGGACGCCAGGCGGTGCGCGAACACGATCCCGCCGGCGCTGACCTTCCAGGCGCACTCGGCGCCGCTCGGGATGACGTTCTACACCGGCGCACAGTTCCCCGAGGAGTACAGGGGCGACGCCTTCATCGCCTTTCACGGGTCGTGGAACCGCTCGCAGCCCACGGGCTACAAGGTCGTCCACGTGGAGGTGAAGGACGGGAAGCCGGTGAGTTCCCGCGACTTCGTAGCCGGCTGGTTGACGAGCGAGGGGAGCGTCTGGGGACGCCCGGTGGACGTGAAGGTGGGGCCGGAGGGAGCGCTGTACATCAGCGACGACCAGGGCGGGCGCATCTGGAGGGTCACGTATGCGGAGGCGTCCTGACACGCGGGCGGGGGTCGGCGTGCAACGGACGGCACGGGTGGGGAACGACCGTTCCCGGGGAGGCGTTCATGCGTAGGGAGCCCACGGCTGGAGGCAGAGGAGTGCGCGACTTCCATCAGGTTCTGAGAGACAACGTCGGCGAGTACCGCGGCTGGTTCGACATCGTCAAATGGGCGCCGATCTTCGCCGCGACCCTCATGACGCTGTCCCACGACCCCAGGCTGCAGGCACGTCACCGCCAGTGGGTGAACGCTGCGCTGGCCTATTTCGTGACACCGGACGATGTCGTCTCGGAGCAGAAGCACGGGGCCTACGGCTACCTCGACGATATCTTCGTGAGCGCCTACGTGTCCGATCGGATCGCGCGGGAGATCGGCTGGCAGGTGATCGAGGAGGCGTGGAAGGGCGAGCTCCCCGCCCGCGTGGTGACGCGCACGGTGATCGATCGCGAGCAAGAGCTCTTGGGCGACCAGGGCGAGGAGGCGCTCCGCTCCGCCGGCCTCCTGGAGGCCGCGCCGCCCACGAGAGGCGAGGAAGGGAACGAGGAGAGATCGAGTCTCCTCTAGGGCCGCACTTCTTGTTTACGCCCGCCTGGCTCGTTAAGCTTTCAGGGTTCGTGATTCCGCGCGCGGCGTCGGCGGGCGGCAATCTGAGCAACGAGAGAGAAAGCGAGGCGGGTCCCATGCTGGCGAGTCTGGGGCTGCTCCAGTTCGGGAATGTCGGCTGGACCGAGATTCTCGTCGTTCTCCTCATTCTGCTCCTGCTCTTCGGGGCCAGGCGTCTCCCGGAGATCGGGCAGTCCCTCGGGCGCAGTATCCGGGAGTTCAAGAAGGCGATCGGCGGCGGCGGTGGTGAGGAGGAGGCGCGGACGAAGACGCAAGCCCCGTCGCCCGGCGAGCGGGGCTCTCCTCCCGATCAGGGTCAGCGGTGATCGGCACCCTGCTCGTCGTTGAGGACGAGGAGTCGATCCGACTCTTCTACGAGCGCTTCTTCACCTCGCACGGGTACCAGGTTCGTGCGGTGGCGCGCGCCGAGGACGCTCGCCCGCTCATCCTCTCCGACAGCGAGTTCGACGCGCTCCTGCTGGATGTCCGCATGCCGGGCATCGGCGCCCGCGGGCTGTGGAAGTTCATCGTGCGATACCGTCCGGAGTACCGTACCCGCACGGTCTTCGTCACGGGTGACATCCTCGGGGAGACGACGTGGGACCTCCTGGAGGAGTCGGGTCAGCCGTACATCCTGAAGCCCTTCGAGAACGAGGCGCTCCTGAGGCAAGTCGGTGAAGTCGTCGAGCGCGTTCGGCGGGAGCGGGAGGCGAAGGAGAAAGGGCTCGGCGGGGCGAGCGCCTAGCGGTGCGTCTGTAGGAGTTCGGTCACGGTCTCGTCATCCACCTGCTCGAAGTTGTCGTAGTACGCACTCACGCCCAGGAAGCCCGGGTCCACGATCGGGCACACGAACTCGTCCACGTTCGGCTTCAAAAGCAACTCCGCGGTGTCCGAAGCCACCGGTGCCGCGAGGAGCACACGCGTGGGCCTCTGGCCCTGAGCCCAGCGCACGGCGCCGAGCATGGTGTAGCCGGTGGCGAGACCGTCATCCACCAGGAGGACGCTTCGGCCCGCCAGGCGCTCCGCAGGCCGAACCGCCCGGTACGTCTCCCGCTGACGCCGGAGGACCTCCATCACCTCGTCCTTCGTCCGCTCGACCGTCTCCGGGTCGAGCTGGGCGTACGCAACCAGCGACTGGTCGAGGATCGCTTCGCCCTGCTCCGTGAGGACGCCGAACGCGGTCTCGCGGGCGAAGGGGAGGGGAAGCTTCCGGACCAGCACGACGTCGAGAGGGGCGTCGAGTGCCTCAGCGATCGGTGCGGCCACGACGACACCGCCCCGCGGCGCGCCCAGCACGACGCAGTCCTGGCCCGCAAGGTGGCCCAGTCTCGCGGCCAGCTCGCGACCGGCCTCCACCCGGTCGCTGTAGCGGCGCAACGTTATCGGCGCCCGGGCGGCCGGCCGAACTCGCCCACCACCGGCTTCACCAGGGCGGCGAAGTCCCGGTACCGCATCTTGATGGCGTCGGTGTGGGTCCCGCCGTTGAAGACGATCTCCTCCTCCTTCGTCACCGATTCGTCCACGAATACGCGCTGGTTGTAGAGGGGCCCCAGGGGCGGCATGGCGCCCGCCTCGCAGTCCGGGTACAGGGGAGCGAACTCCTCCTCCTTGGCGAGCTTGACAGACCGCGCGCCGGCGAGCCCTTTCAGGCGTTCCAGATCCACCGAGTGGTGGGCCGAGAGGACCGCCAGGATGGGATCGCCGTCGGCGAAGCATACGACCGTCTTCGCCCACTGCCGGCCGGGGATATGGGTCACGGCCGCCTCTTCCTGCGCGGTGTACGCCGTCGGGTGCGCCACGACGGCGTAGGCGGCGTTGGTGCGCTTCAGGAACTCGGTGATCGAAGCTGGGACGGCCATGGTGATCTCCTCCGCGCTCGAAGTGGCTGCTCGCCCCTGGCGCCCCCGTCTACACGGTGCTCGTGAACCCGCAAGCCCGGCACAGGGTGGCGCCCTCGGTGAACTCCAGGCCTGTCCCGCACTCGGGACACGTGCCGGACACGCTCGAGACCTGCGTCAGCACTTGGCCGGCTTTGCTCCCCTGGCGGTAGACGGTGATCCCCTTGCAGCCGAGCCGGAACGCATCCTCGTAGGCGCGTCGCAACTCCTGTACCGTCGCGGTCTCCGGGAGGTTGATCGTCTTGGAGACCGCGTTGTCCACGTGCGTCTGGAAGGCCGCCTGGATCCGGATGTGCCAATCGGGCGCGATCTCGTGCGCGGTCCGAAAGAGGCAGCGCAAGGGCTCGGGCAACTCGGCGTCGTCTCCGACGCGGCCGCGGTGCAGGATCCTGTGGCGCAGCTCCGGGGACCACACGCCCGCCCGCCGGGCCTGCTGTTCGAAGCGGGCGTTCACCTCCACGAGCGTCGTCCCCTCGAGGACGTGGCGCTCGTACGCCAGCGCATAGAGAGGCTCGATCCCGCTGGATGAGCCCGCGATCAGGCTGAGCGTGCCTGTGGGCGCTATGGCCGTTCGAGTGGCGTTTCGAAGAACCGGGCCGCCCTCGTCCGCGTAGCGGCTGTGCGGGAAGTTCGGGAAGGGCCCCCGCTCCTCGGCGAGCCGGTGCGACGCGTGGAACGCCCGATCGGCCACGAATCCCATGACCGTCCGTGCGAACTCGAGCGCGGCGTCGCTGTCGTATGGCATGCCGAGATCGATGAGCGCATCGGCGAAGCCCATGACGCCGAGCCCCACCTTCCGGTTGCCCTGAACCGCCCGCGTGATCTGCGGGAGGGGGAACACGCTCGCGTCGATCGTGTCGTCCAGGAAGCGGATCCCGATCTCCACGAGTTCGCCCAGACGGTCCCAGTCGAGCGAGTCGCCTTCCGTGAGTTTCGCCAGGTTGATGGAGCCGAGGATGCACGCCTCGTAGGGAAGGAGCGGCACCTCGCCGCAGGGGTTCGTCGCTGTGATCCGCCCGAGCGCGGGCGTCGGGTTGTCGCGGTTGATCCGGTCGAGGAAGATGAGCCCGGGGTCGCCGGTCTCCCATGCGCACCGGCAGATGAGGTCGAGGAGCGCGCCCGCGCTGCGACGCCCGACCACCTGGCCCCTGCTCGGGTTCACGAGAGCGATCTCCCCGCCCGTCCGCGCGGCCTCGATGAACCCGTCGTCGCAGCCGACGCTCAGGTTGAAGTTCCGGAACGACCCCGGGTCGCGCTTCGCCGCCACGAACTCCTCGATGTCCGGGTGGTGGACGTTCAGGACCCCCATGTTGGCACCGCGGCGGCGACCGCCCTGTCGGATCGCGTCCACGCTCGCATCGAAGACCCGCATGAAGGAGACCGGCCCGCTGGACGCACCGCCCGTGGACGCCACCACATCGCCCTTGGGGCGGAGCTTCGAGAAGTCGTAGCCCACCCCGCCTCCGGACTGATGAATCAGCGCCGAATCGCGGATCGAGCCGAAGATGCCCTCCAGGCTGTCCTCGACCGGGAGCACGAAGCAGGCGGCCAGTTGCCCGAGTCGCGTCCCCGCGTTCATGAGAGTCGGGGAGTTCGGCAGGAACTCGAGCCGCGCCATCGCCTCGTAGAAGAGGTCGGCCGCCTGCGCGACATCGCCGCCGTAGCGGGCCTCGACGGCGGCGACATGCTCCGCGACGCGGCGGAACATCTCCGCGGGACCTTCCACGATCGCCCCCCGCTCGTCCTTCCGGAGGTACCGGGCCCGGAGGACCTCGAGCGCGTTGGGGCTCAGTTCCGGCTCGATCGTGGTGGCCTTCATAGTGCTCACCTTCATTATACTCCTCCGCCTCCGCGCGTGCACCGCCGCTCCTACTTCGCGATGAGCTTTCGGAACTCCTTCAGCGGATAGGTGTTCGCCACGTCCTTCGCCTCGCACCATCCCCGCCGCGCTTGGTCCACGCCGTACCGCGTGTTGTCCAGTTCCTCGATGCGGTGGGCGTCGGTGTTGATCACGATCTTGACGCCCGCGTCCTTCGCCATCTTCACGGCCAGATCGTTCAGATCCAGGCGGTCCGGCTGTGCGTTCACCTCCAACAGAACGTTGTGCTCCTTCACGACGCGGATCACCTCTTCGAGATCGAGTGGGTAGGGCTCGCGGCGGCCGATGATCCGCCCCGTGGGGTGCGCAAACAGGTGCACTCGCGGGTGACGAAGCGCCCGCACGACGCGCTTCGTCATCTGCTCCTTCGCCATGTTGAACTTCGAGTGGACCGACACGACGACGAGGTCGAGCTCGGCGAGCGTGGCCTCGTCGAGGTCGAGCCGGCCGTCGTGCAGGATGTCCACCTCCGCGCTCCTCAGGATGACGATGTCGTCGAGTTTCTCCTGGAGCCTCGCAATCTCCCGGAACTGTTTCTTGAAGCCCTCGCGCGTCAGGCCGCCGGCGACCCGCACCGCCTGCGTGTGGTCGGTGATGGCGACGTACTCGTAGCCGCGGGCCCGGCACGCCTCCGCCATCTCGGCGAGCGTGTTCTTCCCGTCGGTGTACGTCGTGTGCATCTGGAGGTCCGCACGGATGTCCTTCAGCTCGACGAGGGTCGGGAGCCTTCCCGCACGCGCCGCCTCGATCTCGCCCCGATCCTCCCGGAGCTCGGGTGGGATCCAGGGGAGCCCGACGGCGGCAAAGACCTCCTCCTCCGTGCGGCCGCCGACGCGCCGCGACCCGCGGAAGACGCCGTACTCGTTGATCTTCAGCTTCCTCTTCACGCCGAGCGTCCGGATCGCGATGTTGTGGGGCTTCGACCCGGTGAAGTAGTGCAGCGCCGCGCCGTACGATTCCTCCGGGACGATCCGCAGGTCCGCCTGGAGCCCCGATCGCAGGACGACCGAGCACTTCGTCTCGCCGTGAGCGAGGATCTGCTTCACCTGGGGGTAATGAACGAAGCGGTCGGCGAACGCCTTCGCCTTCTTCGTCGCCACGAGGATGTCCACGTCGCCGACCGTCTCGCGGCGACGCCGGTAGCTTCCCGCCACCGCGATGAGCCGGCAGCCGCCTTCGCGCAGGTACTCCACGAAGGGCCGCACGTACGCATCCGCCTCGGCCAGTCGGACGCGCCCCCCGCGCGCCTTCTGCTCCTCGATCCCCTGGAGGATTTTTGCCTCGAGCGTCTCGCCGAACCCGCGCAGCTCGCGCAGCCGGCCGTCGCGAATGGCCTCCTCGAGACCGTCCAGGCTCTCGATCTTGAGCTCGTCGTAGATCTGTTTCGCCCGCTTCGGCCCGAGGTTCGGGATCCGCATCATCTCGACGAGCCCCTCGGGGATCTCCGCGGTGAGCTCCTTCAGCATCCGGAGCTCGCCGGTCTCGACGATCTCTTGGATCTTGCCGGCGAGATCCTTGCCGATCCCGGGGAGCTCTTCCAGGGCGCTCGCCTCTTTCTTCAGCAGCGAGACGACGGGGACGCTCAGGGTCTCCACGGTGCGCGCCGCGTTCCGGTAGGCGCGGACCCGGAAGGGGTTCGCGCCCTGGATCTCCAGGAGGTCGGCCACCTCCTCGAAGATCTTCGCGATGTCGATGTTCTCCATAGCGCTCAGCGCACGCCGGCGAGTCGGAGGAACTCCTCCTCGCTCAAGATCTTCACGCCCAGGGCCCGTGCCTTCTCGTACTTCGACCCGGGCTCGGTTCCGGCGACGGCGTAGTCCGTCTTCTTGCTCACGCTCCCGGACGGACGGCCGCCCAGGCGGCGTATGAGGTTTTCTGCGTCGCTCCGCGACATCGAAGCCAGCCCGCCGGTGAAGACGACGGCCTTCCCGGCGAGCGGACCGGCGCGACGTGCCCGCTTCGGCTCCACGAGTTGGACCCCACGGCGCAGGCAGAGGTGGAGGATCCGGCGGTTCCCCAGGTGCCGGAAGAACTCGGCAATCGAGGCGGCGACGTTCGGGCCGATCCCTTCGACCTGCATGAGGGTCTCCTCGTCGGCGTTCATGACGGCCGCGAGGCTTCCGAAGTGGTCCGCGAGGTCGCGCGCGGTCGAGGCGCCGACGTTCGGGATCCCGAGCGCGTACAGGAATCGCCAGAGCTCCGTACGCTTCGCCTTCTCGATCGCGTCGGTCAGGTTCCGCGCCGAGACCTCGGCGAAGCCGTCCAGTTCTATGAGGTCCTCTTCGCGTAGCGTGAAGAGGTCGGCCACGCTCTGCACGAGCCCCGTGGAGACGAGCTTCTCCACCGTCTCTTTTCCCAGGCCGCGGATGTCCAGCGCGTCGCGTGAGGCGAAGTGCTCGATGGCGCCCTTGAGCTGCGCGGGGCAGGCGAGCCCGTTCGGGCAGCGGTCGAAGGGGCCTTCCCGGACCACCGGCGTTCCGCACACCGGGCACCGCTTGGGCATCTCGAAGGACGCCTTCCGCCGCTCCCCGCGCTGCGGGACGCGAGCGATCACCTCCGGGATCACGTCGCCCGCGCGGATGACGCGCACCCGGTCGCCGATGCGGAGGTCTTTGCGGGCGACCTCTTCGCGGTTGTGCAGCGTCGCCCGTGTGACCGTAACGCCGCCGATCTCGACGGGCTTGAGCACGGCAACCGGCGTGAGGACGCCCGTGCGTCCGACCTGTACGGCGATGTCCTCGATCACGGTCTCCCGCTCGCGGGGCGAGAACTTGAAGGCGAGCGCCCAGCGGGGATGGCGCGCCGTCATGCCGAGGCGCGGGCGCGCCGCGAGATCATCCACCTTCGCGACGATTCCGTCGATCTCGACATCGAGCGAGTCCCGGCGTGACTCCATCTCGCGGTGATACGTGAAGACCTCGTCGATCGACTCGCACGGCCGGCTGAGGTCGCTCACCGGGAGGCCCCACTTCCGCAACGCTACGAGCTGCGCCCAATCGCTCTGGAACGCGGGCGCGCCTTTGATCCTCAAGACATCGTAGAAGGTGATGCGCAGCGGGCGCTGCGTGGTCACCCTCGGATCGAGCTGCCGGATCGAGCCGGCAGCGGCGTTGCGCGGGTTCGCGAAGAGCGGCTTCCCTTCGCGCTCGAGCTGCGCGTTCAGCTTTCGGAAGTCCTCGACCCGCATGATCGCTTCGCCGCGCACGGCGAGGAGCCTCGGCACGCGCCGGCGGTCCGCGTGGAGGCGCAGCGGCACCGCGCGGATCGTCCTGACGTTCTCCGTGACCCCCTCGCCGCGCTCGCCGTCGCCGCGGGTCGAGGCGCGCACGTACTGCCCGTTCTCGTACACCACCTCGAGGGAGAGGCCGTCGAACTTCGGCTCGACCACGTACGTGACACGCGCCCGCCCCAGAGCCTGGCGAATCCGCTCGTCGAATCGGCGCACCTCCTCGGGATCGGTGACGGAGTCGAGGCTCAGCATCGGGGCCAGGTGCCGGACCTCGGGGAAGGAGGGGACCGGCTCGCCCGCGACGCGCTGTGTCGGCGAGTCCGGTGTGACGAGGTCGGGGAAGACCGCCTCCAGGCGCCTCAGCTCGTCGAAGAGGGCGTCGTACTCGGCGTCGGAGATCCCGGGGCGATCGAGGACGTAGTAGAGGGTATCGTGATGACGGATCCGGGCGCGGAGCTGCTCGACGCGCCGCCGTGCCGCGTCCAGCGTGAGGGTCTTCGCCGCTGCTCTCCGGTGCGTGGCCATCGTCCGAGAATCTACGGTCGCGCGCGCCGGTGGGCGATGCGGGTGCCGGCCGAGAATCCCTTGTGCCACAACCTCTTTCCGCGGCCTGGCCGGGGCTTCGGTTGCAGCGCCCATCGGCGCCGTTTAGGATGAGCGGAGGCCTTGGAAGGGAGGGGCTCCCGTGCAAACGATCTGGAAAGGCGCCATCAGCTTCGGGCTCGTCCACATCCCCATCCGTCTTCAGACGGCGACGACCGAGTACACGCCGCACTTCCGCATGCTGCACGCCAAAGACCACTCCCCCGTCAAGACGCAGCGCGTCTGCGAGCGCGAGGGCACGGTGATCGGATGGAACGAGGTCGTGAAGGGCTACGAGTACGAGCCCGGAAAGTTCGTCGTGTTGGGCGAAGAAGAGTTCAAGGCGGTCGAGGTCAAGCTGACGCGCACGATCGACATCATGGATTTCGTCGAGCAGGACGAGATCGATCCGTCGTATTACGACCAGCCCTACCACCTCGTCCCGCAGGCCGGCGGCGAGAAGGCGTACGCGCTCCTGCGGCGTGCGATTCGGAAGACGGGGCGCGTCGGGCTCGCGCGCGTCGTGCTGCGGAACCGTGAGCATCTGGCGATCGTGCGCGCGGTGGGAAAGGCACTCGTGCTGAATCTCCTCCGGTATCCCGCCGAGCTCGTCTCGGTCGAGACGCTTCAGGTGCCCGGCGACGAGGGACTCAAGGAGAAGGAGATGCAGATGGCGGTGCAGCTCGTCGAGCAGCTCTCGGGCACGTTCGAGCCGGAAAAGTACACGGACGAGTACACCGAGAAGCTCCTCGAGACCATCCGCGACAAGATCGAAGGAAAGGAGATCGTCGTCCCCGAGGTCGAGGAGGTCGCCGAGCCCGAGGTCATCGATCTCGTTGCTCGACTCAAGGAGAGCCTCGCCAAGGTGGAGCGCGGGCGGAAGGTCAGCGAGCGAGAGAGGCGGAAGCCCGCCCGCAAGAGTAGGACGGCATGAGCGAGGGCCGCTCACGTCTCAAGGAGTACCGCCGGAAGCGCGATTTCGCGAAGACGTCCGAGCCCGCGGGGGCGAAGACGAGGCAGGCGACCGCTGGGCGTCGCGCGCGCCGTGGCCGCTCCACCGATCGCATCTTCGTCGTCCAGAAGCACGCGGCCCGCCGCACGCACTTCGATCTCCGCCTCGAGATGAGCGGGGCCTTGAAGAGCTGGGCGGTGCCCAAGGGCCCGAGCTTCGATCCCCGCGAGAAGCGGCTCGCCGTGGCCGTCGAAGACCATCCCCTGGAGTACGGCGAGTTCGAAGGCGTCATCCCCGAGGGCGAGTACGGGGCCGGCCCCGTGATCCTCTGGGATCGCGGGATCTATCGGCCGATCTACCCATCGGAAGACGCGACCGACGAGGAGCTCGAGGAGGGCTACCGCAAGGGGAAAGTCGAGTTCGAGTTGTTCGGGGAGCGATTGAGGGGGACGTGGGGCCTCATCCGGATCCGCGGGTCCGCACCTGGTGACGAGGGGAAGCAGCCCTGGCTTCTCATCAAGAAGAAGGATGTGCACGCCGCCCCGGGCCGTGACGTCGTCACGGAGTGGGAGACGTCGGTCGTGAGCGGGCGGACCCTTGCAGACCTCAAGGAAGAGGCGGGGGCGAAGAAGGCCGGGAGGCGAGCGGCGCCCGTCGAGGCCGCACGCGTCGAGGCGCTCCCGGACTTCAAGCCGATGCTC
>JACQVD010000084.1 GCA_016209945.1 Gemmatimonadota bacterium | reverse complement strand
GCCGGAACGGCGCCTGTCAGCGATTCCCCACGGCCCTTTCGATCGCCGTCTCGAGGATCTCCTGCGCCCACAGGCCGAAGCGCAGAACCTCGCCCGGGTTCGTCTCCTGCACGCCTTCGCCGGTGGAGCACGCGAAGACCACGTCGCCGTCGAACTGGGTGTTCGCGGGCGCGATCCGGCGCACGAGCGCGTTCATGGCCACGCGGGCGATCACTTGGAGGGCAAGGCGGTCGACCGGCCGATCGGTTCCCACGACCGCGAGCGTCGTGCTCGTCACCGCCGGACCTGGACGCCCGAACCCCGCCGGCGCACCGCGCTCCCGGATGTAGCGCTCGGTGTCGAGAAAGGTGCCGTCGTCCGCGCGCGCGCCGGCCAGAATCCGCCCCTCGCGACCGCGCACGTCGCCGAACGCATTCACCACCACCAGGGCCGCCACGGTGTGGTCCTCCACCCGCTCCGCCCAAGAGCCCACGCCACCCGTGCTGGCGTGCCGTACGCCTCGGACCTTCCCCACCGTGGCTCCGATCCCGACGCCCACGGCGCCCTCGGCCACCGCATTCGTGCTGGCCGCCTCACACGCCGCCGCGCCCATCGCCGCGTCCGGCCACCGACCCGGTGTCGCGACCCCGAGGTCGAAGATCACCGCCGACGGGACGATCGCGACTCGGCCCGCCGCGGTGACGAAGCCCCGGCCGCGTGCCTCCAGCCAGCGGGCCACCCCGTCGGCGGCGGCGAGACCATAGGCCGATCCACCGGTGAGAAGAATCGCATCTATGCGGTCCACGATGTGCTGGGGTGCGAGCGTCTCCATCTCGCGCGTCCCGCTCGCCAGGCCCCGGACTTCCCCGGCCGCTCGGAAGGGGCCGAGCACGACCGTGCAGCCGGTGCGGGCGCCTTCGTCGTGGGCATGGCCGACGGCGATCCCCGGGACGGCGGTGAGGGTGCGGTTGGCGGTCACTCCGCGATTCTGTTCCGGCCCTGCGACTTGGCGCGGTAGAGCGCCTCGTCCGCCTGTTCCACGAGCTGCTCCACCGCGGCCACCCCCGTGTCGGGAAAGCCGGCGACGCCGCCGCTCACGGTGAGTCGCACCGTGACGTCCCGGAGGCTGCGCGGCTCGCGGCTCACATCCTCCCGGATGCGCTCCGCCAAGAGGCGCGTCCCCTCCTGGCCCGTCTCCGGGAGCACCACGAGGAACTCGTCGCCTCCGTAGCGGCCGACCACGTCCGAGGCCCGGAGCGAACGGCGCAGCGTCCAGCCGACGAGCCGCAGCGCCTCGTCGCCCACCGTGTGGCCGTGGGTGTCGTTCAGCTGCTTGAAGTCGTCGATGTCGAGCATCACGATTCCGAGGAGCCGCTGGTAGCGACGGGCGCGCTCCAGCTCGTTCGCCAGCCGCTCCATGAGATAGCGCCGCGAGAGACACCCCGTGAGCTCGTCCGTCCGCGCCAGGACCTCCAGAAGCTCGCGCTGCGACACGATCGACTCGAAGGCCTCGGCCCGCTCGAGCGCGCGGACCGCGCCCTGGAGCACGGCACCCGCGACCTGGAGCGTCTCCTCGCTCAACGGCGTCTCCGCGCTCCCCGTCCGCAGCACGAAGACGCCGGCCTTGCCGCCGCTGTACTCGAACGGCACGACCGCGACCGAGCGGAGGTCGATGCGAATTCCTTCGCTCTCCCACAGGCTCTTCAGCGGGTCGAAGAACGGCGAGCTCCGGAAGTCGCGCACGAGCAGCGGCGACCCCGAATCCACGGCCTGGCAGATCTCCGGATACCGCTTGAGGTCGATCCGCAGGCCGCGGACCGACGGATCTTCGTGCGCGGCGACCACCGTTCCGAACTCGCGCGCCTCGTCCAGCAGGACCATCGAAGCGCGGCGAACCTCGAAGACCCCCGCGAGTCGCCGCACGAGGATGTTGAAGATCTCCTCCTGCGACAGGCTCGCCATGACTTCCCTCAGAACGTCGAGGACGACGCCGCGGGTCATCGCCTCCCGCCGCGCCTCGCGGACCGCGCGGCCGCGCTCGATGTGCCGCGCGATTCGGGCCAGCGCCTCCGCGACGTCGAACGGCGTCCGGAAAAAGTCCACGGCGCCCGCCTTCAAGACCTCGGCCGCCGCGTCCACCGGAGCCGTGGCGGATCCGGTCACCACCACGGGGACCTCGTGCACCGGCGGCCGCTTCCGCAGCGCGTCGAGGATCTCGATGGGGCGAGCGCCGCCCAGGCTCTCGTCGAGCAGTACGAGGTCTGGGCTCGCGCCTGAGAGCGCGGCAAGGAGCGCGCGACCGTCCGCGTCGATCTCCACGCGGTACCCTGCGCTCGCGAGCGCCTGCTGGAGGCTCTCAAAGGCGGCTGGGTCGCTGTGCCCGAGAACGACGAGCGCCGGCTCGCTCATCCCGCCTGGCCCTCCCGCCGGAGCCACTCGCCATAGAGCGAAGGCTCGACGTTGCCGCCGGAAAGGACCACGACAACGGGCCCGCGCGAAAGGCTCAGACGCCGCGCGAGAAGTGCCGCAACCCCGGCGGCGCCGCTCGGCTCGAGCACCAACTTGCACGCCCGGAAGCCAAACACGACGGCGTCCAGGATCTCGTCGTCGCTCACCGTGACCACGTCGTCCACGGACTGCCGCACGTGGGCGAACGTGAGGTCCCCGGGGCGGACGGGCTTCAACCCGTCGGCCACCGTCTCCACCCGAGAGAGGGTGACCGGCGCTCCGGCATCGAGCGACGCCCGCATCGAGGCCGCACCGACGGGCTCGACGCCGACGACGCGGGCCCGTGGGCGCCGCGCCTTGACCGCCAGCGCCACGCCCGAGATGAGCCCACCCCCACCCACGGGTGCCACCACCGCCGCCACGTCCGGAACGTCCTCCACGATCTCCAGCCCCACCGTCCCCTGGCCGGCGATGATGTCAGGATCGTCGAAGGGTGGGATGATGAGGCTCCCGGAGGCTCGGGCGAGCGCCTCGGCGCGGCGCTGCCGCTCGAGCGACGTCGTCCCCTCGGTGACCACCTCCGCGTCCAGGGCCACAAGCGCCTTCACCTTCACCGGAGGGATGTCCACAGGGACGACGACCGTGGCCCGAGACCCGAGCGCCCGCGCTGCCAGCGCCACCGCGCGCCCGTGGTTGCCGGAGGAGTACGTGACGACGCCGCGCGACCGTTCGGCTTGGCTGCGCCGCGACAGGAAGGTGTACGCGCCTCGAGCCTTGAAGGCACCGCCGACCTGAAGGTTCTCGCACTTGAGATGGACCGGCACGCCGACCCGCTCGGAGAGCTCCGGCGACGGGAGACAAGGCGTGCGGAGGACGAACCCGCGGAGCGTCGCCGCCGCATCCAGGACGCTCTGGATCGAGACGAGGCCCGCCGTGCCGAGGGTCAATGTGACCGCTTTACTTCACGGGCGCGGGAACGGCCTCGGCCCCGACCCTTTCCTCCGCCTCCTCGGACACCACGCTCGCCACGTCCACCACGAGGTCCGATGCTTCGAGCATGATGAGACGAACCCCCTGCGCCGCGCGGCCCGTCTTCCGGATCTCCGACACCCTCTGTCGGTTCACGATCCCCTTCCGGGTGATGAGCATGACCTCTTCCTGGGGGACGACCTCCTTGATCCCGACGACCTTCCCGGTCTTCGCCGTCAGGCGCATGTTGATGACCCCGCGGCCGCCACGATGCTGGCGCCGGTACGCGGAGAGCTCCGTCCGCTTCCCCATCCCCTTCTCGGTGACGGTGAGGATCTCCGCCTTCCGCCGCGCGACCACCATCCCCACCACCCGGTCTCCCTTGCGCAGCGTGATCCCGCGCACGCCGTGCGCCGCCCGGCCCATGGGCCGCACGTCGCGTTCCGGGAAACGGATGGCCAGGCCGCCGCGGGTGGCCAGGATGATCTCGTTCGTGCCGTCCGTGACCTGGGCATCGATGCACTCGTCGCCACCCCCCACCACGATCGCGATGATGCCCGTGCGCCGCGGGTTCGCGAACTGGGCCAGCGGCGTCTTCTTCACGACGCCGTTCCCGGTCACGAACATCACGGTCCGATCCTCGGCGAACTCGCGAGCGTGTAGCATCGCCGCGATGCGGTCCTCCTGAGACAGCCCGACCAGCGTGTGGATGGGCTTGCCGCGCGCGACCCGGCCCGCTTCCGGGATCTCGTGCACCTTGAGCCCGTAGAGCCGCCCGCGGGCCGTGACGAACAGGAGGTGGTCGTGCGTGGATGCCACGAAGAGGTGCTCGACCCAGTCCTCCTCCTTCGTGGCCATCCCCGAGACGCCGCGCCCGCCGCGCCGCTGCCGGCGATACGTGTCCACGGGGAGCCGCTTGATGTACCCGTCGTGGGAGACCGTGATGACCATCTCCTCCTCGGCGATCAGGTCCTCGACAGAAAACTCGGCGGCCTCGTCCACGATCTCGGTCCTGCGGTCGTCCCCGTACTTCGCGCCGAGCGCCCGGAGCTCGTCCCGGATGATCGCCCAGCGGCGCGCGGGCGCCGCCAGGATGTCCTTGAGGTCCTTGATGAGGGCGCGGACTTGCTTGAGCTCGGTCGCGAGCTCCTCGATGGCGAGGGAGGTGAGGCGCGCGAGCCGCATGTCGAGGATCGCCTGCGCCTGCCGCTCGCTCAACTGGAACCGCTTCTGGAGGCGCGCCTGGGCCTGGGCCGCGTCCTTCGCCCTGCGGATGATCTCCACCACCTCGTCGATGTGATCGACCGCGACCTTCAGCCCTTTGAAAATGTGCTCGCGGTTCTGGGCGTTCTGGAGGTCGTGCCGGCTGCGGCGGACGACGACCTCGTGCCGGTGATCGAGGAAGTGGCGGATGAGCTCCTTGAGGTTGAGCACCCGCGGGACACCGTCCACCAGGGCGAGGTTGATGACCCCGAAGGTGGACTGCATCTGGGTGTGCTTGTAGAGCTGGTTCAGCACGATCTGCGGGATCGCGTCGCGGGTGAGCTCGATGACGATGCGCATCCCCTCACGGTCGGATTCGTCGCGGAGGTCCGAGATCCCCGTGATCTTCTTCTCGCGCACGAGCTCGGCGATCTGCTCGATGAGGCGCGACTTGTTCACCATGAACGGGATCTCGGAGACCGTGATCTGGAGACCGCGGCCGCCCTCGCGTTCCTCGATCTCGGCGCGGGCCCGCATCACGAGCCGGCCGCGGCCGTTCCGGTACGCCTCCCGGATCCCCTCGCGCCCGTAGAGGAACGCCCCCGTCGGGAAGTCGGGGCCCCGGACGTGCTTCATGAGGTCGGCCACGGAGGCGTCCGGGCGGTCGATGAGGTGCAGGCAGGCGGCCACGACCTCCCGCAGGTTGTGCGGCGGGATGTTCGTCGCCATCCCGACGGCGATCCCGGAAGAGCCGTTGCAGAGGAGGTTCGGAAAGTTGGCGGGGAGCACCGTCGGCTCGCGCAGCCGGCCGTCGAAGTTGGGAAGGGAATCGACCGTCTCCTTCTCGATGTCCGCGAGCATCTCCATGGCGATCGGCGTGAGCCGCACCTCCGTGTACCGGTACGCCGCCGCCGGATCCCCGTCCACCGACCCGAAGTTCCCCTGGCCGTCCACGAGCGCGTAGCGCATCGAGAAGTCCTGGACCATGCGCACCAGCGCGTCGTACACCGAGAGGTCGCCGTGCGGGTGGTACTTCCCCAGAACCTCCCCCACCACGGTCGCGCTCTTCTTGTGCGGACGACCGGGGAGGAGCCCCAGCTCGTGCATCGAGAAGAGGATGCGCCGGTGGACCGGCTTCAGCCCGTCGCGGACGTCGGGGAGGGCGCGCTGCACGATGACGCTCATCGAGTAGTCGATGAACGACTCGCGCATCTCGTCCTCTATGTAGCGCGGGAGAATCCGCTCACCTGCCTCCGTCGCCATTACGCCCTCGCTAAAAAACGGAGAGCCCCGCGGGCACGGCGCGACACCTTCCGCGGGACCCTCGATGTTCGAGCGGGGAGAGCAAGGGGGAGCTGCGAGCCACCCCGCTCACGGCTTCGGGTGCTTCGCCGGGTAGTAAACCGCCATCGCGTCCAGGATCTTCCGCTGCTCCAGCTGGAGATCCGTCGCGACCTGCCCCTCCGTCGTCCGCCGGATCGAACGGATGATGAGCGCGTCCGCGCCCATCTCGGCCGCCCGCTTGCGCGCCAGCGCGATCAGCTCCTCGTCCGGCGTGGCGAGCGACACCGCCTCGGTGAAGGTGCCGAGCGCCTTGAAGGCCTCGGTCGGCATCGTCCCCGGGAAGAAGACCTGCACCTCCTCCGGCGAAGCCTTGGGAGGGAGCTTCGGCCCGGAGGCGCACCCGGCCCAAAGAGCGGCCGAAAGAAGCGCCAAACACCCGACTGCGGTTCGTCCTCGCATGCGTACCTCCGTCGCCAGTAGCCGTTCAAATCTAGCGAAATTCAGCCCCCACGGCGAGTCGCGGCACCCGCCTGCCGAACCGATGGAAAGCGCCCTTCCACCCGAAAACGCGAGGTGAGCGCGCTCAGGCCGCGGGGCCGCGCCGCCCGTTCTCGAACACGGCTTCGAGGAAGCGCCCCGTGTGTGATCCCCTGGCCCGGACGACCTCCTCGGGCCGGCCCATCGCGACGTCTCTCCCTCCCGCGTCGCCCGCCTCCGGCCCGAGGTCGATGATCCAGTCGGCTTGCTTGATGACATCCAGGTTGTGCTC
>JACQVD010000094.1 GCA_016209945.1 Gemmatimonadota bacterium | reverse complement strand
CTTCTGCTCCGTGGGATGCGGCGTCGTGCTCCACTCCAAGGAGGGGCGCCTCATCAACGTCGAGGGCGACTACGAGCACCCGATCAGCCGCGGCACGCTCTGCCCCAAGGGCGCCGGCGCCATCCAGCTGGGCGGCAACTCACCGACGCGCGTCCTCAACGTGCTCTACCGCGCGCCCTTCAGCGACCACGGGGAGGAGAAGGACTGGGACTGGACCATCGAGGAGATCGCCCAGCGAATCAAGAAGGCCCGCGATGAGACGTTCGAGGAGCGGAACGCCAAAAGCCAGCTCGTGAACCGCATGCAGGGGTTCGCCTTCATCGGCGGCGCCTGCAACCACAACGAGGAGTGCTACGCGTTCTTGAAGCTCATGCGCGCGCTTGGGATCGTGAACATCGACAACCACGCGCGCATCTGCCACTCCTCCACCGTCCCCGCCCTCTCCGAGTCCTTCGGTCGGGGCGCCATGACGAACCACCCCATCGACTTCAAGAACTCCGACTGCCTCCTCGTGCTGGGCTCGAACATCGCGGAGAACCATCCGGTGGCGTTCCCGTGGGCGCAGCAGGCCATGCGCGAGCGCGGGGCGCCTCTCATCGTCGTGGACCCGCGCTTCAACCGGACGGCCGCCCACGCGACGATCTACGCCCAGAACCGGCCCGGCACCGACATCGCGTTCCTGGGCGGCATGGTGAACTACATCTTCGAACACACGCGCTACCACGAGGAGTACGTCCGCTGGTACACGAACGCCGCCTACATCCTCGACCCCGAGTTCGCCACCGCCAGCGATCTGGACGGGATCTTCACGGGCCTGCACCTGAAGACCCTCGACGGCCAGGACCTCCCGGTGCAGAGCGGGAAGGACGTGGCAGAGTTCAACAAGGCGAACCTGCGCTACGGGTACTACGACAAGAAGACGTGGTTCTACCTCACGCGGGAACGGCCGTCGGAAGGCCCCGATTACTACCGGCAGCTCCGGCCGACGGCGAAGGTCGCGAGGGTGGACCGCACGCTCCGGCACCCGCACTGCGTCTTCCAGCGGCTGCGCCGGCAGTACGCGCGCTACACGCCGGAGAAAGTGTCCGAGATCACCGGGGTCCCGAAGGATCTCCTGCTCAGGATCTACGAGATCTACACGCAGACCGGCGCGCCCGACAAAGCCGGGGCGATGATGTACGCCATGGGGCAGACGCAGCACACGAAGGGCGTGCAGAACATCCGCATGTTGGCGATCGTGCAGCTCCTGCTGGGAAACATCGGGAAGGCGGGCGGCGGCGTGAACGCGCTGCGCGGCCACTCGAACATCCAGGGCTCCACCGACAACCCGGTGCTCTTCGATCTCCTCCCCGGCTACTTCAAGACCCCGGTCGCGTCCCAGGAGACGCTGCGCGACTACCTCCTCGCCCACACGCCCGTGGAGATCCAGCCGGAGGACGGGGTCGCGAGGCCGGCCAACTCGTGGAAGCACGCGCCGGCGTACTTCGTCAGCCTGATGAAGGCCTTCTGGGGCGACGCCGCGACCCGCGAGAACGAGTGGGCGTACCGCTACCTGCCCAAGATCGAGGGCGACCCGCAGCAGGCGAGCCGGATCGAGGACCGCTACGACCACGTCTCGATCTTCCACAAGATCGACAAGGGGATCGTGAAGGGCCTCTGGCTCATGGGGATCAATCCGGCGGTGGGCGGCCCGAACGCGGCGTTCGAGCGCAAGGCGATGCGGAACCTCGATTTCCTCGTTGTGCACGACTTCCACGAAAGCGAGTCGGCCTCGATCTGGCAGGAGGTCTCCGACCCCGGCGTCGACCCGGCGAAAGTGAAGACCGAGGTCTTCCTGCTCCCCGCGGCGGGGCCGTTCGAGCGGGAGGGCTCGAAGACCCACACCGGTCGCTGGGTCCAGTGGTTCAATGCCGCGGTGCCCCCGTACGGCGACTCGAAGGACGAGGTCGAGGTGGCCGACCTCCTCTACTGGAAGCTGCGCGAGCTGTATGAGAAGGAGGGCGGCGCCTTCCCCGAGCCGCTCCTGCGGCTGCACTGGAACTTCAGCGGCACGGGGCCCTACGGGCGGCTCCCTGCGCGCCTGGAGCACGCGAGCGCGCGAGCGGTGGCGCGCGAGATCAACGGCTACGCGCTCCGCGACATGACCCTCGAGGACGGCACCGTCATCCAGACGGGCCAGCAGGTGCCGGGGTTCCACGCCCTGCGCGCCGACGGCTCGACCGCCTGCGGGAACTGGGTCTACTCCGGCTACTACACCGAGGAGGGCCTCATCGCGGCCCGCCGGGACAACCGGGATCCCACCGGGCTCGGCCTCTACCCCGGCTGGGCGTTCTCGTGGCCGGCGAACCAGCGGATCCTGTACAACCGGGCCTCCGTGGACCTCAGCGGGAAGCCGTGGGATCCGACGCGGCCCGTGATCTGGTGGGACGGCCGGGGCTGGCAGGGTGATGTCCCCGACGGCGGCGGGCCGCCGGGCGCCATCCTTCCGTTCGTCATGCACGCCGAGGGCGTCGGCCACCTCTTCGGCTACAGCATCGTGAAGGACGCGCCTTTCCCAGAGCACTACGAGCCATACGAGAGTGTTGTCCCCAACCTCCTCTCGTCGGTGCAGAACAACCCGTGCGTGTGGCGCTGGGACAACGTGGATCCCGAGGCGTCGCCGCTCGCCCTCTTCGATTCGCCGGACGTGAAGGACTACCCGCTCGTCTGCTCCACGTGGCGGCTCACGGAGTACCTCACCTCCATGAGCCGGAACGTGATCTGGCTCGCACAGCTCCAGCCACAGATGTTCGTCGAGATGTCCAAGGAGCTCGCCGGCGAGCTCGGGATCAAGGACGGCGAGATCGTGGCGGTCGTCTCGAAGCGCGGCCGTGTCGTCTGTCGGGCCCTCGTGACGCCGCGCGTGTGGCCGCTCCAGGTCAACGGCAGGACGCTGCACGTCGTCGGGATGCCGTGGCACTGGGGCTACAAGGGGTTCATCACCGGCGACATCGCCAACAACAACACGCCGGACATCGGCGACCCGAACACGCACATCCAGGCGTCGACGGCCTTCCTGGTCCGGATCGAGAAGGCCACGAAGGACGATATGGCGCGCCACGAGGCGATCCTCGCCGCCGCCGAGTGGCCGAAGAAGCCGCGGCTCGGCGGGATCGGCCGCGGCGAGAGGAGCATCAAGGAACACGAAGCGGGAGGCGCCACCTTCGAGGCGCTCCCCGAGGTGAAGTAGAGGCAGGGAACCATGGCCCAGGGTCTCCAGAGACAGCAACCGTTCCACGATTACCCGCGGCTCATCCCGCGGGACGGTGACCGGCTCGCGAAGCGCGTGGGCATGCTGTACGACATGACCCGCTGCATCGGCTGCCAGGCGTGCACGGTCGCGTGCAAGCAGTGGTTCGATCACTACGCGACGTTCGACGAGCGCGGACTCCAGCAGGACCTGAACCGCCCCCACAAGGGCTCCGCCCTCCCCACGTCCTACCAGTCGATGAACGACCTGACGTGGCAGGACTACACGATGATGCGGTTCTACGAGGTGGAGCACGCCGCACCGGTCGCGGGTGGCTCTCGCGTCTCCTGGCACTTCCTGAAGGACGCCTGCCACCACTGCGGGTACGCGCCCTGCGCCGCGGTCTGCCCGGTGAACGCCATCGCCCAGATGGAGAACGGGCAGATCGTCATTGACCACAACACGTGCATCGGCTGCGGCTACTGCGTGAACGGCTGCTGGGCGCACATCCCGAGGCTCCACCCCGAGACCGGCAAGGCGTACAAGTGCGACTTCTGCTACGACCGGACGAGCCACGGGCTCGAGCCCATGTGCTCGAAGGCCTGCCCCACCGACTGCATCGTGTACGGCTACCTCGAGGACCTGCGCGAGATCGCCGAGAAGCGCGTCGAGGAGTACAACCGGCTGAAGCCCGAGGGCGCGCACCCGGCCTGGATCTACGACAACCGCGAGGACCTCGACGGGATGGGCGTCTTCTACGTCCTGAACGCGCCGATCGAGGTCTACGAGGGGCCGACGATCCCGAAAGAGCCCAAGGTGCCCGATGCCGTGCTCGCCTGGCAGGACGTGGCGAAGCCTCTCGGCTGGCTCTCCTTCTGGGGCATGGTGGGCGCCGCGTTCCTGCACTTCGTGACCTTCGGGCCGAAGGAGCTCCCCGAGCCCGAGGAGCTGGAGCAAGCGGAAGCCAGCTCACCAGAAAAGGCGTAAGCGCGAGAGGTCCAAGAGTGGCACTCCAGGCGACCGCCCGACGGACCGGAGCCGGGACGGCCGTCGATGTGACCGAGAGGATCCACCGCTTCTCCCTCGTGGAGCGCATGCTCCACTGGACGATCGCGGTGACGGGGATTGTTTGCATCCTGAGCGGGCTCGGGTGGTACTCGAAGCGCAGCTTCGGATTTCTGCTGAGCGTCTTCGGCGGCGGCGAGACCGCGCGGCTCGTGCACGGCGTTGCGGGCATCGTGATGACGGTCGCGTCAGTGGCGCTCATAGGGGTCCTGTGGCGGCGCTACGTCTTCCGCTTCATCCCCCAGGACTGGGCGTGGCTCAAGGTGTCAGGCGGCTACCTCCGCCGGCACGGCAAGCCCGCGGCCGCATCGGAGACGCCGGTGCCGGCCCAAGGCTTCTTCAACGGCGGGCAGAAGCTGTGGGCGATCCTGGCGCTCGTGCTCGGCGTCCTGTTCCTCGTGAGCGGGCTCGTCATCTGGTGGCCGGACCTGTGGAAGAACTTCCTGGGCCAGCAGGCGCTTCCGATCGACCTCATCCGGTGGGCGTACGTCGTGCATGACGCGGCGTTCATCGTGTTCGCGCCCATGGTGATCTTCCACATCTACCTGAGCACGCTGCTGAACCCCAGCACGTTCGAGGCGATGACAAGCGGCGCGGTGACGCGTCTGTGGGCGCTCTATCATCATCCGCTCTGGTACGCCGAGGTCATGGGCGAGCCGGGCGGCGCAGCAAGGGGGAGCGGCGGGGGGAGCGGCGGGGAGAGCGCGGGCGAGGCGATGCCGCGATGAGGTACCCCGAGCGGGAGCGGCGCCGGATACAGCAGCTCAGGCGCGTTCGGCCGGAGATCGCCGAGCTCCTGAACTTCCTCGAAGAGATCGCGGAGATGGCGCCGAGCCTTATCCCGGAGACGTTCGATTCCGGGCGGCTCCCGCAGGTCGAGCCGGGCGAGCCGCCATTGAAGCCGGCGGCCTTCCCCCTGGATGCGGATCGCGCAGACGAGGCCTTCCGCCGGCTATTGGAGACCTTCGTCAAGACCTCCACGGGCGAGGGAGGCAAGGGGGCCGAGGGGGCCGAGGGAGGCGAGGGGGCCGAGGGTCCGGCGG
>JACQVD010000093.1 GCA_016209945.1 Gemmatimonadota bacterium | reverse complement strand
GGATCGCGCCGCCGCCGAACTAAGTGGGATTGAGTAGATGGAGGCGCGCGAAGGACGACGAGGGCCGCTTCGGCCCTCGTTTCGTTTGGTGGTGTGTTGTGCGGCGATCGCGCTCGCCCTGGCGCCGGGAGGCGCGGCTGCCGCGATCCAGGCCACGCGGCCGCGCATGCCGGCTCCCCTCCAGGCCCTGCCCGGGCAGCTGGAACCCCGTGACTCCTTGCTCGCGGCGATCGCTGCCAGGGCTATCGCCTCCGAGCGTGTGGTGTCTCTGGCCCTGGGTCTGGTGGACAGCATCGGCGCGCGGCTGTCGGGGACGCCCGCGGGCGCGCGAGCGGAGACATGGGCGCTCGCCCAGCTATCCGACGTGGGCCTCGATTCGGTCTGGGCGGAGCCTGTGCCGCTGCGCGTGTGGGAGCGCGGACCCGCGGACATCACGGTCGCATCGGCATCCGCACTTGCCGGCCGAAGGATTCGCGTCGCCGCGTACGGATATTCGCCTCCGGCACATCGCCTGAATGTTCCGCTGGTAGATCTCGGTCGGGGCGATCCGGCCGCGTTGCGCAGGGTTCGTCAGAGCGCTAGCGGTTCGATCCTGCTGTGCGATGTGGTGGTCGAAGAGCTCGTTCAGGAGGCGGCCGCGGCGGGTGCCGTGGCACTCCTGCGCGTCAGCATGGAGCCCGGCACCCTCATCCAGGGGCGCATGGCACCGGCCGCGAGACCTCCCGCGCCGCTCCCCGTCCTCGCTACGACCCTGGAGGACGGCCTGTGGCTCCGGCGGCAGCTGGCCTACGGCGAGGTGCGCCTGGACGTGAACGTCCAGACGAGCCTGCGTGACGGGGAGGCGCGCAACATCATCGGCGAGTGGAGGGGGAGGGCCGCGCCCGACGAGGTCGTGCTCCTCGGTGCGCACCTCGATTCCTGGGACCTCGGGGCCGGCGCCCTCGACAACGCGAGCGGCGTTCTGACCGCGCTCGAGGCGGTGCGGAGCGTCGTGGAATCCGGGCGTCGCCCGCGGCGCAGCATCCGGGTCGTGCTCTTCGCCGCTGAAGAGCTGGGGCTCGTGGGCTCGCGCGCGTACGTGGCGCGTCACGCACCGAGCCTCGCGAGGATCGTCGCCATGTTCAACTTCGATATGGTGGGGCGGCCCGACGGCTATGGGGCGACCGGCCACGCCGAGGGCGACACACTCCTGGCCGGACTCACGCGGCACCCGTCCCTGGAGTCTCTGGCCCTATCGCCGGAAGTGGACCATGGCGGCGGCGCCGGGAGCGACCACCAACCGTTCGTCCTGGCGGGCGTGCCGGCCCTGTACGTACGCACCTCCCTGGCGCCGGAGACGCTGCGCTGGTACCACAACGCGGGCGACACCCTGGACAAGATGGATCTGGACGGCGTGCGGCGTGCGGCCGCGGCTGCGGCGGTGGCGGCCTGGGCGATCGCCGATGCGCCGGGCCGCGTCTTCCGGCACCTGGGCGAGAAGGAGACGCGAGAACTTGTGAGGAGGCTGCGATGGTAGGATGTGGGCTCCAGCGTGCGGTTGTCTCTCGGGCCCGTCGGCGCTAGAATTTGTACAGCTGGTCTCGACCGGGCCCGTAGCTCAGGTGGTTAGAGCGCGCGCCTGATAAGCGCGAGGTCGGTGGTTCAACTCCACCCGGGCCCATTCGGCACAGCGTTGCCCTCCCTAGGCTTACTCCCCGTACCGTTCCCCGATACCCCTTTTTGGGGGAGGAGGATGGCCATGCGTACGCTCGCACTTTCCAGCCTACTGGTCGTGTTCGTCTGGGCGGCCGGTTGCGGCGGGGAGAGGGAGGTCTTCCTCGCACCGCAGGAACCGCAGTTCCACGTCGTGGGACAGACCGACCCGACGCTGGCGGATCGGAACGGCAACCGTACCGTCTGCTTCAAGGAGCTCGAGCACGCAGCCGGCGGGGTGGAGCACAGGACCCAAATCTTCATCGACGACCGGAACGGCACCTGTCCCCCGGGTTTCACGCCAGTCAGCTTCTAGACGGAGCGGGCTGTACCGAAGCCACGAGCCCCAGCGATCGCAGATCGCTGGGGCTTCGTCTTGCGCGGCCGCGGGGGGTCCGCGATTGTGGTTCGCGCTTCTCCAAACCGCGAACCGGCCCCGGTGACTGGCAGGAGGGTGGCATGGTGAAGGGACTCCTCTGGGCGGTTGCCCTTGGCCTTTGCAGCGTCACCCTTCACGCAGCCCAGGTTCAGCCCGATAGCGGTGCGTTCGTCGCCCGGTTGGGCAGCGACACGCTGGGCGTGGAGCGCTACGTGCGCACGGCGCGCGCTCTCGAATCCGAGGTCGTCTGGCGCGTTCCCGAGACGTGGGTGCTGCGACTGGTCGTCACGCACGACGGAGAGGGCCGAGTCCAGCGCGCGGAGATCACGGGACGCCGGCCCGGAGAACCCGCGAACGCACGACGCTCGCGCCGCACCGTCATCACGTTCGAGAGCGACAGCGCGGTCGTCGAGACGACGCAGGACGGGAGCACGCGCGTCCGCCGGGTAGCCGGGCGACCCGACATGGTGCCGATGCTGAGCCCGTTCTACGCGCCGTACGATCTCATGCTTCTGCGGGCGCGGAACACCGGCGCTGACAGCGTCGCACTGGAAGCGGTCGGAACAGGCGGGACGGTGACATACCATGCGGTGCGGCGCGGAGGCACAAGCGAGGCGGCGATCGCCGATCCCACGTTCGGCACTCGAAAAGTTCGCCTGGGTCGGGACGGCCGGATGGTGGAGTTCCAGGCGACCGGGAGCCCGTTCGGCACCATCGTGCAGCGCGTGCCCTGGCCGGATCTCGAGGCGCTCGCCCGGGAGTTCGCGAGGCGTGACGGAGAGGGACGTGCGCTTGGGGCGCTCTCCCCGCGGGACACGGTCCGCGCGACGATCCATGGCGCCCAGATCCTCGTGGACTACGGCCGTCCCGCGAAGCGAGGGCGTCCCATCTTCGGTGGCCTTGTCCCGTGGAACGAGGTCTGGCGCACCGGTGCCAACGAGGCGACGCATTTCGCAACCGATCACAACCTGCGGATGGGAGATACGGTGATCCCGGCCGGGACGTACACGCTGTGGACCCTCCCCGCGCCGACCGGGTGGAAGCTCATCATCAACAGACGGACCCGGCAGTGGGGCACGGTCTACGACGAACAGTTCGACCTGACCCGGCTGGATCTCCGCGTGGACACGCTGCCGGAGGTCGTCGAGCGGTTGGCGATCTCTCTGGAAGAGCGCGGCGATCAGGGCGCGCTGAGAATCGTCTGGGATCGCACGGCCGCCTCGATCGAGTTCACGGTGGAGTAGGAGACCCATCCATGACCCCCTACACGAACCTGCTCGAAGAGGCGCTCGAGGCCTGGGCCTGGGCGCGCCAGGGTGTGATTGACGAGGTCCAGAACATACAAGCGAAGCACTTCGGGTTCCGGCCCACGTCGGGGAACCGCAGCGTCACGGAGCTCGTGCAGCACATCCTGGAGAGCGGGCTCCTCATGGCGGGCGAGCTCACGCGCCCGGACGGCGACTTCCGGAGAAAGTCCTATGATGCCCTGCTG
>JACQVD010000090.1 GCA_016209945.1 Gemmatimonadota bacterium | reverse complement strand
GGCTCGTCGGTCCGTGGGGCGCCGCGATCGGCGGCGCCGTCTTCGCCGTGCACCCGGTGCACACGGAGGCGGTGGCGAACGTCGTCGGCCGGGCAGAGATCCTCGCCGCGGCCTGCTGGTTCGCTGTGCTTCTCCTCTGTCTTGCACCCGGCCGGGACGGCGGATCGTCGGAAGACGGGAAACTGACTGTCACGTCACCCGGCGCAGCGATCGCCGCCGGTCTCTTCTATCTCCTGGCGATCTTTGCGAAGGAGTCGGCCATCGTGCTTCCCGCGCTCGTCCTGCTGATGGACAGCGTTCGGGTTCGCTGGCGCGGCCTTCGGGATCTCGGTGTGTACCTGTACGCGCGACGGCGGTTGTACCTGGCGCTTGGCGTTGCCGGGGTGCTGGCGCTCCTGGCTCGGCTCGAGGTGCTCGGTGCGGCTGTGGGAAGTGATCGCCCCGCGACGTTCGGCCACGAGTCCGACTACGCCACCCGGTTCTTCACCATGATCCGCATCTGGCCGCACTACCTTCGATTGCTGCTCACGCCGTTCGAGCTCTTGGCGGATTATTCCCCTGCCGTGATCCTCCCGGTGCACTCGATGACCCCCCTGGGGTTGCTCGGGCTTGCAGTGGCCGTGGTGACGCTGGCCCTGGGACTCGCACTCTGGAAACGCGCGCCGATCGTGAGTCGGGGAATTTTCTGGGTCCCGATTGCGCTCCTTCCTGTATCGAACCTCGTGATCCTCTCGGGCGTGATCCTGGCTGAGAGGACTCTGTATCTCCCCTCCGCCGGGTTGAGCTTCGTCGCCGCGGGCCTCGTTCCCGCGGCGATGGGATCGCCACGGACGCGCCGTGCCGGTTTCGTCGCCGTGCTCGCCGTGCTCGCCGCCTTCACGGTCATGACGGTACAGCGGAACCCGGTCTGGAAGGAGACCGGCACCCTCTTCACCACGGTTCTGCGCGCGCACCCCGAGTCCTACAAGGCCCAGTGGGTCCTCGCGAACAGCCTGGCGGCGCGCGGCGCGTGGGAGGAGGCCGAAGAGCGATATCGGATCGCCCTGCGCATCTGGCCGTACGACGAGGCGCTCTGGACCGAGCTCGCGGCCCAATACTTCCGCCAAGGGGAGTGGAAGAAGTCCGAGGAGGCCGCGCGCCGCGCGATAGCAGTCAACCCGGCGGCCGCGCCTATCCACTTCCTCACGATGGCCCTCCTCGAGCAGAAGCGGTACGACGAAGCGGCCATCGCGGCGCGGAGAGGGGTGGAGGCGATGGGTGAGGACGGGCTGCTGTACTACCTGCTCTCCCGGGCCCGCGAACGGCAGGGGCGCTACCGTTCTGCCGCTGATGCTCTACGGGCAAGCGTGGCGGTGCAGGAAGGGAACTGGTTCGCGTGGTACCACATCGCCCGGCTGTACCGGCTGGCCGGAGACGTGCCGTGGGCGCACGCTGCCCTCGACTCGGCGGAAGCCAAGCTTCCGGCGGCCGCCGGGCCGGCCGGCCCGGCCGGCATGGTTTCGGCCCTGCGCGACAGCCTGGGCAGCCGTTGAAAAAGGTTCGCGCAGCGCAATGCGCCTTGCGTTTTGCATGGTCCCGGCGGCCGAAGACGTCCCGAATGCATGGGGCCCCCCGCAGCCAACTCCTTTCAGGCCAGATAGTTAGGATTCGCAGAACCGGCTGGCCCGTCGGTTGCCTAACTAGGCCTCCGGCAACAAGGCCCGGCAACCCCGGCCACAACCCCAAGGAGGCAGAACCGTATGCTACGCAGCACGAAGGGCTTCACCCTGATCGAGCTTCTGATCGTGGTGGTCATCATCGGGATTCTGGCGGCCATCGCGATTCCGAAGTTCGCGAACACGCGTGAGAAGGCGTACGTGTCGTCGATGAAGTCCGACTTGCGCAACCTCATGACGTCGGAGGAGATCTACTACTCCGACAACAACAACTTCACGTACACCAGCAACGAGACCACGCTGGGCTTCGTGGAGAGCTCGGGCGTCTCTGTGGCGATCTCGAACGTCTCTTCCACGGGTTGGAGCGCCGTTGCTACGCATTCGGGCACGGCGAAGACGTGCGGTGTGTACTGGGGCGGCTCTCCGGCGCAGGCTCCGGCGACGCAGCCGGGTGTCGTGGCCTGCACCTGACGCGTAACGTCTCAGGGCGAGAGAGTAGCGCGGGGAGCGATTCCTCGCGCTACTTTTTTCGGCCCGTCCTCTGTATTCGTGACGGCTTTATCTACAGGATCAGCACGACCGGCTCAGGCTCGGGCGTTGGTCCGCTGACGGTCTGTGTGGCAGCGAACGGCCGGGCGTAGCCCTCGATGCGGGCACTCGCGAGCTCCGACAGATCTCGTCGCCATATACGGGTAGTCGGTCTCCTCGGCGGTTTCGTCGTCCTCGGAGGCCTGGCCGTTGCTCACATCCTCGCGGTGAACCGGGAGGACCAGTACACCGGGGTTCTCCTCATCCTCGACCATCTGTTCTCGCTCGCACTCGTCCTGGGGCTCTTCGCGATCGCGGCTGGCGTCGGAGGTCGCCTCGTGAAGGCAGGCGGGCTCAGGATGGACGGGCCGCTGGAGGCGCTCCTCTTCCGGACGGCGGCCGGGCTAGGGGCCGTGGCGACCGCGATTCTCGGCGTGGGGTTGTTCTTCAGCGTTCACCCGATTCTGCTTTTTGGCCTGTTGGCCGGTGCGGCGTTTCTCGGCAGGAAGGAGTTGTGGGAACTCCCTTCACTGGTGAGGGGCGCGCTGTCGTGCCTCCGCGCCCGCGCCGATCGTTTCAGCCTGGTCATCTTCTTATTGATCGCCCTGTTCCTGATCACGCGCGCGCTCGCACCGCCGGCGGACTGGGACGCGCTCATGTACCACCTGCGGGTCCCGGAACAGTTTCTCAGGGAAGGTTCCATCTACCTCCCCGAGGACAACGGATACGTCGCCTTTGTCGGCCTCCCTCACATGCTCTACCTCCCCCTCCTCGCCTTGGGGAGCCCGGCGGGTCCGGCGCTGGTGAGCGTGTTGTGCACGCTCGGGCTCGCCCTCGCCGGGTTCGAGTGCGCTCGTCGGTTTCTCGACGACCGCACCGCGGGGGTCAGTCTCGCGGTCCTGTGGGGCGGTACGATTCTCCTGCTGGTCGCGATCACGCCGCGCACGGATACGATCCTGGCCTTTTACATCTTCTTGGTCCACTACGCGGTGATCCGCGCGGCGCGGTCCAACGATCCGCGCTTCCTGTATCTCGGCGCCGCGCTTGGGGGCATGGCGATCGGCATCAAGTACAACGGGCTCCTGTACCTTCTGGGGCTGGCTCCGCTGGGGCTCTGGATTCTTAAGACGCGGGTGCGAGCACGGGCGGCGGCTCTCGCGCTGATCGTGGGTCTCGCGCTTGCGACCGCGTTCCCCTGGCTGCTCAAGAACGCCCTGCTCCTCGGGGATCCGGTGTACCCATTCTTCGGCGGGGCGAGACTCGAACCCTGGCTCGCCCGGATCTATGGTGGAGAATCGTTGCCCCCGCAGGTGGATCCCGGCGTCTTGAAGATCATTTGGCAAGCTCAGGCGCCGTTCAATCTCGTCGATCTCTTGACGGCACCGGAACGGATCACAGTCGAGGCGGAGGGAGTGTCCTATCATGCGAACCTCCTGCTGCTGCTCCTCCCGTTGTGGCTGCTGTTTCTGAAGAAGGAGGTGCTCGCGTGGCTCGCGGGTCCGGCCCTCGTCTACGTCGGGCTGGTCGCGTACCTCCAACCGAGGACGAGCCTGCGATATCTGATCCCGGCCCTGGCGCCCCTCACGCTCGTCGCCCTGCACGCCTACGCCTTGGCGCTGGACAAACTGATCTCCCGCAAACTGGTGCGCTTCCTGCTCGGCGCCACCGCGCTGTTCGTTCTCACGGACACGGCCTCGCTCATGGTTCGACAGGTGACGCAGGGACGGCAGCTCGCGTACCTGGCCGGGGCTGTTTCGCCCCGCGCCTTTCTCAGAACGTGGACCGGGGGTTATGCCGACGTCGTCTCGTTCGTCAACGAGCGGCTGCCCGAGGAGAGCCGGGTTCTCATGCTTTTCGAGGCCCGCGGATATTATTTCCGGGTCCCCGTGTTGCAGGACAACGGGATCATCAACTGGCCACTCCTGGCCGGGAAGGCCACTGCGCCGGACTGTTTGCGCTCGGCGGGGATCACGCACGTTCTCCTGAACCACGGCGCCGTGCGCTATTACGCGCGTCGGGGCGCCGATCTCAAGCCGCTGCGGCTGGACGCGTTCGCGGACTTTGCCGGGGACTGCCTCACCCCGCTCTACTCCAGCGAGGGATTGACGGTCTTCCAGGTGCGGGATGGGGCCGCGGGCGAGTCCGTCGGACCGGTGCGCGGCAAAGATCCCCCGGGTACGTCATGATCGCCCGCGCGGAGGCTGGTGGAGTACACCCTCAGGACTTGTGCCGAGATCGTCTCCCAATCGTACCGAGCCGCGGCTGCTTGCAGCCTGTCCCGCCGTTCGCTGGAACCGCCCGCGAGGAGCTCGGCGCACGCGGCGGCGATCGAGGCGGGATGTGAAGCGACGACGCGCCCCTTCAGCGGCGAGTCGATAAGCTCGACCGCCGCATTCTCGGGCTCATCGCAGACGACGACGGGGATTCCGCACGCCCAGGCCTCGAGCACGACCGTGCCAAAGCCCTCCCGCTTCGACGGCAACACCATGACCCGGCTCGACTTCAGGTGGGCATATACCTCCTCGAGCGATCGGAGCTGCCCGGCGAAGCGAACGGACTCTCGCATGCCGAGCGTCTCAGCCAGCCGCTCGAGGTTGCCTCGTTCGGGGCCGTCGCCGATCACCAGCAGCGTGGCGCCCGGACGAAGCTCGCGCAGGCACCGCAGGGCCTCGATCAGCAGATGCACTTGCTTGTGAGCGATCAAGCGGCCGACGTAGACGAGATCGGTCGGTTCCGCGCTGGCCGGCGCCGCTGAGATGCGCGCGATATCGACGCCGTTCGGCACGACGGTGATGCGATCCTCCGCCGCGCCCGCGGCCACGAGACGCCTCTTGGTGAAGTCGCTGATGGCCACGATCCGCGGCGAGCAGCGCAGGGCGAGGGCCTCGAGAAGCTTCCCCACGATGCCTGCCGGGCCCAGGTATTCGTACCAGTAGTCACCCCAGTACTCGAGCCAGGTGACGATGAGGGGGCGCCGCTTGAGAATGCTCAGCAATCGGGCCACCGGCACCGCCACGTAGGGGAAGCTGGCGATATCCCACACGTCCTCCCGGCTGCGCAGGAGCGCCCAGAACAACCCGAACGCGAAGATGAACGGCTCTAGAAGGCTGCGGCGTCCGCTCCGGGTGTAGAGCGGCACCGCCCTCGCGACGGGAACGTACGTGCAGTGCGGCAACCGCCGGCTCGGATCCTTGCGCCAGTAGTTCAAGCCGTACAGCGCGATGTGGTGGTCCTTCCCGGCCGCCGCCGCGATCGCGTAATTGCGCCGCTCGCCCCCGCCCGTCACGTACGGATAGACGGCATCGTAGATGAGCGCGACCCGTATGCTCACGCGGCGATCCTCGCACCTCGCCATCGCCGCCTCCCCCGCGCGTCCGCGGCGGTCGCCAGCATCAGCGGCTTGCCCCGGCAACCGCTGCAAGTGATTCTTGGTCGGAGCTTGGGGGAGGGCTCATGCGTCGGTGCTCCCGGCACGGGGCGTCACAGGCTCGGCGACAATTTATGGAGCGCGCTCGAAAACGCCAAAGAAGGGCGACTCGGGATCGACGGAGACAGTTCAGTTGAGAAGCATAGCGGTAAACGGCCGGTTCCTGTGCGAAACGCGCGTGACCGGCGTCCAACGGTATGCGATCGAGCTTTGTAAGGCTCTCCTCCCTCGACTCGCGGGCGAGGGGATCGAGTTGGTGCTGCTGGCGCCGAAAGGCAAGTTGCCCCCCCTCGATTGGGGGGCTCGGATCGTTCAGGCAGACCGTGCGGTCCACGTCTATGGGTGGGAGCAGCTCGTGCTTCCCCGAATGGTGCGTTCCGTCGGAGCAGATCTGTTATGGAGCCCGTGCAACCTTGGGCCGCTCGGTGTAGCCAGACAAGTGGTGACCATTCATGACGCGAGCGTATTCGTGCATCCAGAATGGTTCGACTGGCGATTCGCCCTTCTGTACCGGCTTCTCTTGCCGCGATTGGCCAGGCGGGCACTTCGCGTCCTCACAGACAGCCATTCATCCGCTCGCGACCTCGTTCGTCACGGAGTGGTTCCACCGGGAAAGCTGACGGTCGTCTATAGTGGGGTGGGCTTCCCGCAAGCCCGGTCCTCCACAGTCTTGCCACGACCCCTCCCTGAACCGTACTTGCTCACGGTATCGTCGTTGGAGCCGCGCAAGAATCTGACGCGGCTACTTGGCGCTTGGACTCGGATCCAAGCCCTCGGGGCTCTTCCGGAGCATCGGCTCGTAGTCGTGGGCGCGTCGGCTCGAGTCTTTTCCGGTGGGGCACTGGGTGACACCCTACCGCCCAAGGTCATCGCAGTCGGCTACGTGTCCGAAGAGGAGCTCCGGCGCTACTACTATTGGGCAGACGCCTTCGTGTACCCCTCGCTTTACGAGGGCTTCGGTCTCCCGCCGCTTGAAGCCATGCTCTTCGCAAAGCCCACGCTCGTCTCCGATATCGCGAGCCTTCGCGAAGTGTGCGGAGACGCCGCACTCTACTGCGATCCGCTCTCGGTCGAAGACATCATCGGCGGCGTGCTGAGACTGGCCACAGAAGAGGCCCTCCGTGCGAGACTGTCGAGCCTGGCAGCCGCCCGGGCCGCCTACTTCACCTGGGACCGCGCGGCCGAAGAGGTGGCGAGCATTGTCAGGCAGGCCCTTGACAGCTAGGCCGGACGTGCGGCATCCGTCGCGTAGAGCAGCGTAGCGATGGCGAAGGAAAGACCCGCGGCGAGTGCGAGCCCCAAGATGTGAAGGTGCTCCGCCAGGGCGGGGGCCCAGAGCATGTAGGATGCCAGCGTCACGAACGAGATCCCGAAGGTGGTGAGGGCGCGACGGCGACTGATCGTAGCCGGCAGTAGCACACGCCCGAGCGAGCCGTAGATGTACACGCCCAGATAGCCGAGCACAGCGGCGGCTGTCAGCTGTGCCGATTCGGACCCGAAGGCACCGCGCCGCAACAGAAGGTTCACGATGTCGCCGCCGGCCACGATCAGCAGGCAGCCGGGGAGAATCGTCAGCACGGCAACGAGAAGGAGAACTCGCTGCACGTGGCGCCGAACGCCAACGTGATCGCGCTCGACATGTTTCTCTGCGACCACTGTCATGACGGTGGTCTCAAAGCCAGCCGCCACGAGCCCGCCCACGACCGTGACGACGCGCAGCGCGTAACTCAAGGCCGAGATGGCTCCCGGCCCGAGCGTTGACGCCAGCGAACGCTCTCGAAGCCATATCGCTTGCACCATGAGGGCGCCGAGCGCCAGCGGCACGAACTGTCGCGAGAAATCCGCCAACCGCCCGAACGTCGGGCGCTCGCGCCCCAGCCCCAACACATCCCACGCCCGGGCGAGGGCCGCACTTCCGGCGACCACGTAGCCGGCCAAGAAAAACGCCGCCAGTTGCTCCACGTGTGACACCACGACCAGCTGGCCAGCGACGAGAACCGCAGGCGGCAGTATGATGGTCAGCGAGGCCGAGAAGAAGTGTCCCGCGCCCTGCAGGAGACCTAGGCAGAGAAACGTGGGTGGACCAAAGGCCAGGGCGACGCTGGCAAGCCGCAGCAGCTGAACCGCCTGCGTCCGCGCAGCCGGTGGCAACCCAGGGGCAAGCACCTCGACAACCTCCGAGGCCAGCAGCCAGACGCCGCCCGCCAGCACGACGCAGGCCGCAAACGAGGCAACCAGCAAGCCCACGATCTCTGAGCGGCGCCGCGCCGCGGGCTCCGAGCTGAGCGAAGTATAGAAGTTCACCGCGGCACCCATGCCCGCCGCTTCGATGAGGTTGACGGTCACGAGCGTGGGGGTCACGGCAATCCAGAACGCGTCCATCGCGATGGAGGTGCCGAAGGATCGTGCCATAAGCGCGTACGAGAGAAAGCCGACCCCCACCCGGGCGGCAAAGAGGACGTTCAGAGCTAGGGCGGTGCGCTGCTGAATCAAAGCGGCATCAAACAGGCCGGGCCACGACGCGGAGCGTCGCGCTCAGTCGCAGATGCTGGAGCAGAACCGAGAGCAGACCCTGTGGAGTGCCCACCGTGGGGTCACGCAAGGCACAGGACAACCACGCCATCCGGAAGCCGGCCGCCATCAGCAAGTGCCGCATCGAACGAGGGGAGAAAAGGAACAGGTGCGTCGGATTGGTGGCCTGATCCCAGCGCGCGCCGAGCAGGCGAGCCTGTACCGATTGGTAGTTGGGTGCCGAGAGATAGAGGGCCCCCGTTGGACGCAGCACGCGGCGCAGGATTTGCAGCAAGCGCAGCGGCTCGCGAACGTGCTCCAGGACATCGAGGAGCGTGACAACGTCGTAGGCCCCCGAGCCGCGCGCTCGCTCCAGTTCGTCCAGAGTCCGCCATGCTCGGACGCCGCGACGTGCGGCAGCGTCCCGGGCAAGGTCGTCGGTTTCGATGGCATCGACCTCGATCCCGGCGGCCATGGCCGTCCGGGCGAAGTCGCCGACGCCGCACCCGAAATCGAGGAGGCGCCCGCCCCCGGCCGGGACGATGCGGTGCCGAATCAGGCACGAAAGCAGCCGCTCCCCAAGCGCTGGCGGGGTAGTGCGATACACCGCCCCGGCTGTGGGGTCCGCCGGATAGTAACAGGAACGGTAGGCCGCTGCTAATTCCTCCCCGCCTGGCTGTGGGTGGACGAACAGAACCCGGCAGAACTCGCACTCATAGAAGCTGAGGCCGCTCCATCTGCGGCGGTCCCGAGTCGCCTCTCCACAGGCAGGGCATCCGATCATCTTGATCGTCCCTCGTCCACCTACGACCAGCCGGCAGCGGAGGTCGGCCGGCTCGTGCGCGCCCGAGCGCATGCTCTACGCACGTCTGTCCGACAGGGCCTTCAGTCGGATGACATGCACGAGGAAGGCGGCGACCAGCAGTTCCAGGCCGCTCGCCAGGAGGGTGGTCGCAAGGGAAAGATAAGGCACGGCAGCCAGAGAGCCGAAGCCCGATGCCACCCAGCGGGCGATCACAGCGATCCACAACGAAGCGCCCGCAAGGGCGAGCAGAACCGCCGCGATCCGTACCGGGCGATCGCCCCCTCTCGCCACCGCGCGGGCGACCGGACTGTGTCGGAATCGCATGCCGATGGACCAGGCGAAGGTGGAGGCGACGAGGCCGAGAGCCAGCAGCGTTGAACCTGTGAGGGCGGCCGCGAGCCCCGCCAGGTTCGTGTGAATGTCCCATGTCCGGAACAAAAACGTGCGCGGGCCCGACACAAGGAAGAGCTGTAGTGCCGTGCCTAGGAGAAAGAGCAGGATGCCTGGCCAGAGGAAGAGGAGCGAGGGCGAGAAGACGAGCATGTACTCCGCGTGTCGCCAGGCGTCCCTGAGGGGCCTCAGCTTGGAGGGCCCTAGCCGCGGCCGGTAGGGGATTCTCAACTCCCGGACCGTCATCCGCTGATCCAGGGCTTTGACCACCATCTCCGTCGCCAACTCCATCCCAGGCATGCGCAGATCCAGTGCGGCGACGCGGTCACGGCGGATCCCGCGCATCCCGCAATGGATGTCCTTCAAGCGCGCGCGGAATAGAAGACGCGTCATCCCCGAAAGGATTGGGTTGCCGATGTAGCGGTTGAGGAGCGGCATTGAGCCGCGCTCCATCCGGCCGCCGAAGCGGTTCCCCAGCACGATGTCTGCGCCCTGCTCGCGCATCGCCCGGACGAACTCTGCCACCATCTCCACCGGGTACGTGGCGTCGGCGTCCAGGAGGACCACGAACTCTCCCTGTGCCTCCTTGAGCCCGCGGAGGCAGGCCGCACCATAGCCGCGCCGGGGCTCCGTCACGACCCTCGCACCCCTGAGCCTCGCCTTTTCCGCAGTTCGGTCGCTCGACGCGTTGTCCACCACCAGGACCTCCCCGCGCAAGCCGGCTCGCGCGAGGGCGTTCAAGGCCTGGCTCACGCACCCCGCGATCGCGGCTTCCTCATTTAGAGCCGGAAAGACGATCGAAACGGTAGGAGCGTCCCCGGCCGTCGCCATCGTCACTGGCGCGCTTACGGCGACCGGTGCGCGTGCTTCCTGGTCAGAGCTTAAGGGACGACTCACGCCTCGGTGCTCTCGGGACTCTTCGTGTTTCCCGGGGGCTGGGGGTCGGCCGGGGGAGCGTCGAAGGCCAACCTCAATTTATTCAGGGGACTCGAAACGGCAAAGGGCGGCCCGGACGAAATCCTCGAAGCGACTCAGGTCCTGCCAGGCCCGGAGCCACATGGGCGCCGCGATGAGCTCCTCGACCTGTCCCTGAGGGTCATGGCGAATCGGTCGGACTAGGAGGCCGGGTAGTAAGAGTAGCGCGGGGACCCATTCCCGCGCTACTTTTTTATGTAGTGTTTGCGGCGGCCCTGCCCCTTGGATGAGATTCGCTAGCGTGCGTGCTCGCTCGGGAGCTCTGCCCTCGCTGAGGCGCGGGCTCGTGGTCGGCCTCACCCTCGTGCTGATGGCAGCGCTGGGGGTGGGGACGCTGGCCATGTACACGGTCCTCCGTCTCTTTCCCCAGGCCACGCCGGCGCAGATCGTCGCGTATCTCGGGGTGATCATGGCGCTGGATGTGGCGATCTTCGCGGCGTACGGGCATTACAAACTCTCGCGGCTCGTGTTGCGCGCGGTGGATGCCATGGTCGCCGGCGCCGGGAACATCGCGGCGGGCGCGTACGAGGCTCGGCTCGATGAGACGGCCGGCGCCGCTGAGCTCTCCCGGCTGGCTGGGAGCGTCAACGCGATGGCGGAGCGGCTCATCCAGAATCAGCGCACCCTGGCGGAGAACGTGCGCTCGCTAGACGAGACGAACCGGCTGTTGACGCAGGCCCGGGACGAGCTGATCCGCGCGGAGAAGCTCGCTTCGGTGGGCCAGCTCGCGGCAGGGATCGCCCACGAGGTCGGCAATCCCCTGGGTGCCATCCTCGGCCACCTGGACGTGGCGCGCCGGCGCGGGCAGGTGGAAGGCGTCTTGTACGAGGATCTCAAGCGCGAGGCGGTGCGCATCGACCGGATCGTACGCGGGTTGCTCGACTATTCTCGCGCCCGGCAAGCCGCGCCGCGTCCCCTCGATGTGAACGCCGTTGTGCGCGGTGCGGTCGAGCTGCTGGAGGCGCAGGGACGCTTTCAGGGCATCGCCGTGGACCTTCATCTGGCCGAGCAGATCCCGGCGGTCCGGGCCGATCCGACCCAGCTGGAGCAGGTCCTGGTGAATCTCCTCCTGAACGCAGCGGAGGCGGTGGGCGACGGTCGCGGCGAACGGGTGGAGCTACGAACGGAGGTGACGCGGTGGGAGCCCGCCCGGCTGAGGGGAGTGGGCGCGACGGCTGGGCGGCGGCGCGACGATCCTCCCGGCGTGAACTACAGCCATCTGCGGCGCCTGCGCCAGATCGGGGTCACGGCACCCGACGCCCGCTTCACGGTCGGCGCGGAGCTCGTGAAGATCGTCGTCCGCGACGACGGACCCGGGATCCCCGACGAGATCCGGGCGAGGATCTTCGAGCCGTTCTTCACGACCAAGGAGCCGGGTCGCGGCACGGGGCTCGGTCTCGCCGTCGCCCAGCGGCTCATCGAGGGGATGGATGGGACCATCGAGGCGGCCAACGCCGGCGAGCGAAGCACCGGGGCCGCGGGGGGCGCCGTGTTCACGATCCTCCTGCCGGCGGGGCGAGAGGAGATGGAGGCCGAGACGTGAGAGTTCTCGTCATCGACGACGACGTGGGCATCCGGCGCACGCTGTCCATGATCCTCGAGGACGCGGGCTACGAAGTGCGGACGGCCTCCGAGGGCCGCGAGGGGCTCCAGCGCGCCCTCAAGGAATCGCCCGACCTCATCCTCTGCGACGTGAAGATGCCCGGCCTGGATGGCCTGTCGTTCGTCCAGGAGTATCGGCGCGCCGGCGGGACCGGGCTGGTGATCATGATGACCGCGTACGGGTCCACGGAGCTCGCCGTGGAGGCGATGAAGAAGGGCGCGTACGACTATCTCGCCAAGCCCTTCGAGTCCGACGAGGTGATTCTGCGCCTCAAGCTGGCGGAGGAACGCGAGCATCTACGGCGCGAGGTGGAACGCCTCCGCAAGAAGGTGCGCCCGGAGGACCGGTTCCCCGACATCGTGTTCGAGAGCGCGGCGATGATGGCCGCCGTCGAGCTCGCGACACGGGTGGCACGACACCCGTCCACCGTGCTCATCACCGGCGAGAGCGGTACGGGGAAAGAAGTGATCGCGCGGCATGTCCACGCGGAGTCGCCGAGGGCCGACGGGCCGTTCGTGCCGGTGAACTGCGGGGCGATCCCCGAGAACCTCCTGGAGTCGGAACTCTTCGGCCACGTGAAAGGGGCCTACACGGGCGCCACCACCGATCGGCCGGGGCTCTTCGAGGAAGCGAACGGGGGCACGCTCTTCCTCGACGAGATCGGCGAGCTCCCGCAGCCGCTCCAGGTGAAGCTCCTGCGCGCGCTCCAGGAGGGCGAGATCCGGCGCGTGGGAGAGAGCGCGGCCCGCAAGGTGGACGTGCGGATCCTCTGCGCGACCGCACGGGATCTCCAGAAGGAGGTCCAGGAGGGGCGGTTCCGCTCCGACCTCTTCTATCGCATCAACGTCGTGTACATCCACATCCCGCCGCTGCGCCACCGGCGAGAGGACATCCCGAGGCTCGTGGAGCACTTCATCGACAAATATCGGCGCCAGCTCGGGGTCGCCATCAAGGGGGTCGAGCCGGACGCGATGAGAGCGCTCGAGAACTATCCGTGGCCCGGCAACGTGCGCGAGCTGGAGAACGTCATCGAGCGGGGGATCGTGCTCGCGGAAGGGCCCCGCATCCGGCTGGCCGATCTCCCCGATGCCGTGGTGAACCCGGCACAGGTTGCCGACCAGCCCGTGGTCGCGCTCAGCGAGGACAACCTCTCGGTGAAGAAACATACGGCCGAGCTCGAGAAGCGGCTCATCGCCAGAGCGCTGGAGATCACCGGCGGGAACAAGACGCGCGCCGCGGAGCTCCTGGAGCTCAGCTACCGCGCCCTCCTCTACAAGATCCGCGATTACGGCCTGGAGCCGCACTCCGCGGGTTGATCCCGCGTTGAGCCCAGCACTTACCCTGTAGATCCGCACGAAGTTCACCCAGCCTGCAAACTTTGCAGCGCCGCCGGCGCCCGCCTGCGCGCAAGTGCAAGCACGGGGCGGCGTTGCGGCGTGGCACGGAGATGGAAGCGAAAACGCTCTGGACCGCGCTCCAGAGGAGGAAGCATGGCGCGGGACGGCCGGGGCTTCTCGATGGTCGAGCTCGTGTGGGCCATGATGGTCCTGGGGCTCCTCACGGCCATGTCCCTGCCGAGCTTCGTCCGCTGGCGGTGGAGGATCGAGGTGGCCGGGGCCCGCGACTCGTTCGCGAGCCTGCACGCACGGACCCGCGTGGCCGCCCTCGAGCAGGGGCGCGTTGCGCGCCTGCACGTGGACGGCGAGCGCGGGCGAGTGTGGGTGACTGTGGATCGGAGCGAGAGGCCGGATGCGGGTCCCACGCCGCGCCCGCCCGACGCGTGGGTCGATCTCGCCTCCGAGTTCTCTGGCGTGCAGCTCACGAGCAACCGCAGGGTTCTCTGCTTCGGCCCGCACGGCCTCCCGGTCGCGGGCGACGGCTGCGATCTGCCGAACGCGACGGTCGAGTTCCGGCGCGGTGCGGTGGCCGACACGATCACGATCTCGCTCGTCGGCCGGTTGTCGAAGCGGTAGCGTGCGGTTGCACGCTCGTCGAGCTGCTGGTCGCGCTCGTCATCCTGGCGATCGGGATCCTGGGTCTCGCCGCGACGTCCGCGGTCGTTGCGCGGCAGTGGTCGGTGACCCGCGCGGATGCCGGGATGGCGGAGCGCGGGCGGCGGCAGATGGAGGAACTCCTGGGGCTCGCAGCCCGCGGCGCGGATGGGCGCGGGCGGTGGGTGGATGGGATGTACGAGGTGGCGTGGGGATCGGGTGCGCCGGGTGGGGAGGATGGGTCGGAGGCGGAGGCCGGGCTGCGGCCCCTGGTCGTATCGGTGACGTATCGGTGGGGCGATCTAGAGAGGGGTGACACGCTCGTCACCCAGTGGGCCCCGGCGCGGTGAGAGGGCGCAGGGGGCGCAGGGGGCGCGGACGGCAGGAGACGCGAGGCCACGTCGCCGTTGAGGTGATCGTGGCGCTCGTCTTGTTGAGCGTCGTCCTCGCTGCCGTCTACACGCTGCTGCAAGGCCAGCGACGCTTCTACGCGGTCCACGCCGATCGCGTGCTCACGTGGGATGCCGTCCGCGCGGCGAGCGAGGTTTTCGGGGCCGAGCTACGGGGTCTGAACCCGGCGGCGGGCGATCTCTACGCGCTCGCGCGGGACAGCGTAGCCTTGCGCGGGGTCGTGGGTTTCGGCGTGGTCTGCGGGCTGGACGAGGTCGGGGGCACGCTCCTCGTGCGCAGCGCTTCGGGGAGCTTCGAGAGCCAGCCCAGGGATAGCGTGCTCGTGTTCGTCGAAGGCAGCGCCGACCGCCCCGGGGACGACGGGTGGCGCAGCTTGCGCGTCCTGGCCGCCAGCGGGGCGGGCGGCCGGGGGGTGGTTTGCGCGGACAGTCGGCCGGCCGAGCTCGGGGTGCGTGTGGAAGGCTCGGTCCTGGGCGTCCGGCCGGGCGCGCCGGTCCGCGCATTCCGCCCGTACGTGTATCGGAGCTATCGGGACCGAGAGGGGGTCTGGTGGATCGGCCGCCGGCTCCGGGGCGGAACGCTCCAGCCCGTCGTGGGCCCGGTACGCTCGCGCGACGAAGGGGGGCTTGTCTTCGAAGGGGTTGACGCGCACGGCGCGCCAACCGGGGTGCTTGAGGAGATCGTCATGGTCCGGGTGACTGTTCGCGGTCAGAGCGCGGGAGCCGGCTCGTCCGTCCGCGACTCGACCGCGACGGCGGTCTTCCTCCGCAACACACACTACGGAGGCTGAGCTTTGACCCGCTCCCACCCGCTGGTTGCGGGATTCGCGCTCCTGGCGACGGTCCTCGCCCTGCTTGTGATCGGGGCGGTGACCACGGCGGGCTACCTCGTCTCGGTCCAGGCGTATCGCATGGGGCGCGGCACGCTCGAGGCGAACGGTGCCTTGTACGCCGCCGAGTCCGGGCTTGCGGCGTCGCTCACGAATTGGGCGGACGTGTGGGTGGCCGACTTGGCACCCGGCGGCGAAACCGTGCTCCCGGTGCGCACCCTCGGTGGCGGCGATGCCTATGAGGTGCGCATCCAGCGGACGGACGACGGGCGGAGCGCTGCGCTCCAGTCGTACCTCATCCACTCCTACGGCCGTGCGCGCGGCATCCCAGGGTCTGCGCGCCACGTTTCGCTTGCGGTCAAGGTGCACTGGCCTGTGAGGGTCTGCTGCAGCGCTGCCGCTACGGTCCTTCACCGGGCGACGATCGAAGGGGTGTCGGCGCTCGTTCTTCCCGATGCATCGGAACCCTCTTGCGGGCTGTTCGCCACGGTCGCCGCGCTGAGCATGGGACCCGGCGCGCCCGTCGAGCTTCTGGCCGGTGAGGCGGCGATCGAGGGGGATCCGAGCATTCGAGTCGATCCCTCGCTCGCGGATGTCGCTCCATGGGCCGACCTCGGAGGTGGGCTCTCCTACGAGGATCTCGCCGCGCAGGCGACCGTGGAACTTGCGGGCGGGAGTTCTCTTGGGGAGATCGGACCGCGCCGCGCGGGCGGCGACCGTTGCGCGGCCGGAGATCCCCGCAACTGGGGCGCGCCGCTGGAGCCTGGACACGCGTGCGCAACCCACTTCCCGATCGTTCACGCTCTGGGTGACCTTCGTGTGAGCGGCCCCGGAAGCGGTCAGGGCGTGCTCCTCGTGGATGGCGACCTCACGATGGATGAGGGCTTCGAGTTCTTTGGGCCGGTGCTGGTCCGGGGGGCTGCACGCCTGTCGGGGGAAGGGACCCGATTGCGTGGGGCTCTCGTGGCGGGCGAGCTGTGGGTGGCGGGTGCCGGTGGAGGGGTGGGGGTGGTTCGGTACGACCCCTGCGCCGTGCGTCGCGGGCTCGTGGGGTCCGGGGTGGTCCGGGCCCGCCCCCTTGCGGGCCTTCCCTGGATGGAGCTATTCCGCTGATGGGCCAACACTTGTTTCCAGGAGGCGGGGGGGGCCGGCGTTGACAATGGAGCGGGCGGGGCAGTATCATGTTCGGGTCATCCCATCCCCCGGTCCCACAGAGCGTTATTCGCTTTCACCTACACCATCACTTCGATGGCGTTTCTAAAGCTCGGCCGCGCCGCGCTTGGCGTCGGTCTCGACATCGGGAGCGGCTACGTGAAGGTCGCGGTGGTGGACCACGCCAAGGGCGGGCCCGTCCTGACGAAGGCGGCGATGGCCTCGCTCGCGCCGGACGCCATCGTGGAGGGTGAGGTGATGGACCCCACGCTCGTCGCCCAGGGGGTCCGGGCGCTCTTCCAGAGCGCGGGGATCAAGCACAAGAAGGTGGTCGCGGCCGTGGGCGGGCGTGACGTGATCATCAAGAAGATCCAGATGGATCGCATGAAGGAGGCGGACGCCCGGGAGGTCATCGGCTGGGAGGCGGAGCAGCACGTGCCGTTCGACATGGAGTCGGTCACGCTTGACTTCCAGATCCTCGACCCGGAGGAGGAAAGCTCGCAGATGTGGGTGCTCCTGGTGGCGGCGAAGCGGGAGCTCGTGGAGAACCGGGTGGCGCTCATCCAGGAGGCGAATCTCGAGCCGGTCGCGATCGACGTGGACGCCTTCGCGCTCCACAACGCCTTCGAGGTGAACTACCCCGAGGCCATGTCGGGAATGTCGGGCTTCCTCAACATCGGTCACGACACGACGAACGTGAACATCCTCGAGAGCGGGATCCCCGTGTTGAGTCGCGATGTCGCCTTCGGGACGCGCCGGCTTCGAGAGGACTTGCAGCGCGAGCGGGGTCTGTCGGCGGACGTGGGCAAAGCGGTCCTGGAAGGGAGGGAGTCGAGCCCGAACGTCGAGACGTTTATGGCCGAGCGTGCCGCGGAATTGGCTCTGGGCGTCGAGCGCGCGGCGGCGTTCCTCCAGGCGGGCGCGGCGTCCGCGGGGATCTCGAAGATGTACATCTGTGGCGGCGGCGCGCGCGTGCCCGGTCTCGCGCAGGCGCTGGGGGAGAAGCTCCGGATCCCCACCGAGGTTGCCAACCCGTTCCAGCGGGTGGAGGTGGCACCGGGCGCCGTGGAGTTCGAGTCGCTGGAGGAGGTGGCGCCCATGATGATGCTGCCTCTGGGATTGGCGCTGCGGCGCGCGGCATGAGCGTGGGGAGCGGCGGGGGGAGCGGCGGGGGACGACGGTGCTGATCGAAATCAACCTTCTGCTGAAGGGGAGGCCGGCGAAGCGGCGACGTCGCGCCTTTGCGCTCCCGCTGCCGCGGGTCCGCGGGCTCACCCTGCGGCCGACCGGCGACCCGTGGGTCCTCGGGCTCGTGGGGCTTGTCATCGTGCTGGTGCTCGGGCTGGGGTACCTCACCTGGTCGCAGGTCGATCGCCGGAAGGAGCTCGCCGCGGACGTGCAGCGCGCCGTCCAGGATTCGGCCCGCTACGGCGACCTCATCGCCACGGCCTCGCAGCTCGCGGCGCGGCGGGACACGCTCGAGAGCCGCCTGACGGTGATCGAGGAGATCGATCGCGACCGGTATGTGTGGGCGCACATCCTGGACGAGGTCGCCCGCGCGCTTCCCGAGTACACCTGGCTCAGGGGCCTCACCGAGACCGTCCAGGACACCCTTCTGGGCCTGCGCTTCCGGATCGATGGAAACACGGGCAACAACCTCGCCCTGACCCGTTTCATGCGGGATCTTGAGGCCTCGCCTTTCATCCAGCAGGTCACGCTCGTCTCCGTGGAGGCGGCGCAGCTCGGCCAGCGCGTCGTCAACACCTTCGTCCTCGAGGCCGCCTACCAGCAGCCCGACTCGACGGCGATCCGGGTCGTGCCGGTCCTGGCGCCGGGGGAGTAACCGATGCCGCTGCTTCCGGTCGATCCGGCTCAGCGCCGGCGGGCGCTGCTTCTCCTCGGGGCTTTGATCCTCGGCGGCGGGTACCTGTACTACCAGTACGTGTACTCGCGCTTCACGGCGAAGGTCACGGAGGTCGAGGATCACCTGGAGACTCTTCAAGCGCACGTGGACCGTGCGCGGCGGCTCGCGCAACGCTACGGGCCGGACCTCCCGTCGAAGGTCAAGTTCTACGAGCGACAACTGGCGGCGCTGGAACAACTCATCCCGAAGGGTGAAGAGGTGCCCGAGCTCCTGGACGCCATCGCGACGCAGGCGCGGATCACGCGCGTGGACCTCTCGAAGATCAAGCCGGCCGCGGTGGAGGAAGGCGTGTACTACACGCGCCACCAGTACGAGATGGGCGTCGTGGGCGAGTACCATCAGGTGGGCCAGTACCTGGCGCGCATCGCCTCTCTCTCCCGGATCATCCGGCCGACGCGCATGACGATCGCTCCGGCGCCTGCGGCGGCCCGCAAGGAGGGGTCGGTCGCGCCCGTGGAGGCGAGCTTCCTCATCGAAACCTTCGTCATGGGGGGCAGTTCCGCCGGTGCACCGGCGGAAGCGGCGACGTCCGAGAGTGAGTAGGAGGGCGTTCGCAGCGCTGGCCGTGGCGCTGGCCGTGGCGCTGGCCGTCGCCGCGCGGCTGGCCGCGGGTGAGCCGCGCGGCATGGGCGGAACTCTGCCGCACCAGCGGCAGGAGCCCCGGGCGGGCGGCGCGCCGGCGTCCCAGGCGACGCCCCGGGCGCCGCAGGCGGGAGGCCGGCAGGACGCGGAGGAGGTGCTCTACTGGCGCGAGGAGTTCGTGTACCCGGCGGAGGGGCGACGGAGTCCCTTCCGGAACCTCCTCGAAGCGGCCGAGCTCGGACCCGACTTCGGCGATCTCGATCTGGTCGGGATCATCAACGCCCCCGGGGATGCCGTGGCGACGCTGGTGGACCGGAGTGCGAGCAAGCGGTACCGCGTGCGCGAGGGCGACATCGTGGGGAACGCGGAGGTCCTCGAGATCCGCCGCGACGAGGTCGTCTTCAACGTGACGGTCTTCGGGGTTTCCCGCGTGGAGACGCTGCGGGTGAAGAAGAAGGAGAGGGAAGGATGATGAGCCACGCGTGGTGGCTTTCGTGGATGGTGTGGGCGACCGCGGATCCCGCGGCCGTGACCGAGCTGCGGGTGACGCCGCTGTCGAATCTGACGGAGATCGTGATCCTGGCGAGCGGGGAGGTCCGCACGTCCGACTTCCTCCTGACGGATCCGGCCCGCCTCATCGTGGACATCCAGGGGGCGGAGCATGCGCTCCCGGCCGAGACGTTCGAGGGGATCCAGCGCGGCGGCGTGCTGCGCGTGCGGACCAGCCAGTTTCGGGACGACGTGGTGCGCATCGTCGTGGACCTGTCGGCGCCGACGAGCTACACGGTGACGCGGGAGCCGGGATTCATCCGGGTCATCTTCCCCAACCCCACCGGGCTCACCTTCGAGCCGTGGTCCTCGAACGGCGGCCGGCCCGGCGCGGAGCTTCGGCGGGCACCGCCCGAGCGCGCCGCGGCGCCGGCCCAGGAGCAGCGGGTTCAGAGCCAGATGCGGCGGGTCAGCCTCGTGTTCGAGAACACGGACATCCAGGACGTTCTCGCCACGTTCGCGGAGTTCAGCGGCAGGTCGATCGTCCCCGGCCTGGGTGTGAGCGGGACGGTCAACGCGGACATCCGCAACCAGCCTTGGGATGTGGCCCTCGACGCCATCCTCACAGCGCAGGGGCTGTCGGCGCGCGAGGAGCCGCCGGGGATCATCCGGGTGGACCAGTTCGAGAAGCTCCAGGAGCGGCAGAAGGTGGAGCCCCTCGTCACCCAGATCTTCAAGGTGAACTACGTCCCGGTCGAGGGGCTCGCCACGGCGGTGGCGCCGGTGCTCACCGAGCGCGGGAAGGCGGTCCCCAGCAAGGAGACGAGCAGCCTCATCGTCACGGACGTGCGCGAACGGATCGAGCAGATCCAGGCGCTCGTGCGCGACCTGGACGTGCGCACGCCGCAGGTGACGATCCAGGCGAGGATCGTCTTCGTGGACCGCACCGAGATCGAGGAGCTGGGCATCGTCTATGACCTGAAGGACATCGACGGGAACGCGCTGAACTCGTTGATTCCGGGGCCCGATCCGCGGACGCCGGGCACACCTGTGGACACCGACTTTGACGGGGTTCCAGACGCGATCCAGGTGGCGCAGACCGGTGCCGACGTGGTGACCTTCCGGGGCAAGTCGGTGGCGGCTCTCGCGAACGCGCGCGACCGGATCGCGGGACCCGCGCTCCAGATCCTGACCTCGGCGGCCCTCGGGGAGTTCCGCCTCTTCAACTTCATCGAGGCCCTCCAGCGCATGGATCTCTCGGACGTGCAGGCGGTCCCCACGATCCAGACCATGGACAACCAGCCCGCCAACATCCTGGTGGGCGAGCGCACACCGATCCGCGTGCTCGATCCGGGCGCCACCGTGGTGGCGGCCGCCGGCGCCCAGGCGGCCCAGGCCCCGCGGGCGACCGTTCGCTTTGAGGAGACGGGGATCAAGCTGAATGTGACGCCGCACATCACGCCGGGTCGCCAGATCGTCATCGACCTTCTGGCGGAGCGGTCCGGGATCGCGGTCGCCCCCGCCGACATCGGGTTCATCTTCCAGACGCAGAGGGGGCAGACCCGGCTGACGGTGGACGACGGCCAGACGGCGGTCATCGGCGGGCTCACGATCAGCGAGGTCACGCGGAGCAAGAGCGGCGTTCCGATCCTCATGGACCTCCCCGTTGTCGGCGCGCTCTTCCGGACCACGAGGTCGAGGGAGAACAAGCGCGACCTCCTGATCCTGGTGACGCCGCACATCACGGGTGAAGCCGCCCCAAGGGGATAGGCTTCGACGTTCCCCCGCGGGGGTTGAGGGGC
>JACQVD010000087.1 GCA_016209945.1 Gemmatimonadota bacterium | reverse complement strand
TCAAACCGATCCTGCGGCGTCGGTCATCCGCTCATCGGCGGTGAGCAGTTCCAGGTCGCCGAGGTGGCGGCGCGCGAGGACGTACGTGCCAAGGTGTAGGGCATCCAGCGTGCGGAGCGGCTTCCGCGGCGCCACCTGACTCGCGAGGTCGCACACGGCGGGAGTGAGTTCCCAAATCTCACAGCGTGCCCAAAGGGCGTCGATCTCGCGCGCGGCATCGGCGAGCCCCTCCTCTGGGAGTTGCGCGAGTGTTCTCAGCCGCAGGAGAACCCGCGCAGCCTCGACGAGCGAGATACGCGACGTGATGAGAGCGCGTGCGGCACGGATCCGCTCCTCGAGTTCCGGCGTCGTCCCGGTTTCGAGGACGGCCCGCAGCACCGCGGATGTGTCCAGGTAGAGCGCCGCCATCAGTCGGGGCCCGAGCGTTCAGCGCGCGACTGCTCCAGGAGGCGCCGGGCCGTGCCGTGCGGGAGCCCAAGGCCGCGCGGCGCCCACCCCCAGCCGACCTTGGAGAGGCTGGCCCGGGTGACCTCACCGGATTCAGCCAACGCCGCAAGGACCTCGTCCAGTTCGTCCGGTGGCGCGGGGCGCGTCCGCGCGGGGCGAAGCTCCGCAACGACCTCGTCCCGGTCTGTCACAAGGAAGGTCTCCCCGCTCCTGACCCAGCGTAGGTACTCTGAGAGGCGCGCCTTTAGCTGCTTAATCCCGACCGTTTTCATAGCCGAAAAAGGTAGTCACTGGAGATCACCAAACAAGGGGGCGACGTGGAGCCGGGGGGGGTGGGCTTGATTTTCGGTATTTATTCGGTATACTGGGGTCCCTGTCGGAAGGTTCGAGAGCGGGTTCGGTCGGAGCCATGGCCCCCAGGTCCTACGCCGAGCTGCACTGCCATTCGGGGTTCTCCCTCCTCGACGGCGCCTCCACGCCCGAGGCTCTGGTGGAGCGCGCGGCGGGGCTGGGGATCCCGGCGCTCGCACTCACCGACCACGACGACCTGGGCGGGCTCGTGCGCTTCTCGGAGGCGGCGCGGCTCCGCGGGGTCGAGGCGATCCTCGGCGTCGAACTCACGGTGGCGCGCGAGCGGGGGGGGACCCCGGTTTCCCACATCACGCTTCTCGCCCGCACCCGCGAGGGCTACTCCAACCTCTGCCGCCTCGTCACGAAGGCGCGCATGTCGAACCCGCGGGGCTGTCCGCGCGTCGCCTGGGATGATCTAGCTCAACATGCAGCGGGCCTCTTCGCATTCACCGGATGCCCTTCCGGGGTGATCGCGCAGAGCGTTCGCGACGGCGATGTCTTCACCGCGCGCTGGGCGCTGGAGATGCTGCGCGAGTGGTTCGGTGGCCACGTGGCGGTGGAGGTATGGGATCACGCACTCCCCGAGGAACGTGCGCTCGCCGATCGGCTTCTGGAATTGGCCGACCGTGCGGGCGTGCGCGCGGTCGCGACGAACGACGTGCACTACGCGACGCCGCGCGCCCGCATCGTGCACGACGTCCTCACGTGCCTGCGCCTCGAGACGACGCTCGACGACGCGGGGACGCGCCTCCGCCCCAACGGCGAGTGGTACCTGAAGTCGCCGGAGACGGTGCGGCGACGCTTCAGGCACCGGCCCGATGTGGTGGAGAACACGCTCTGGGTGGCGGAAGCGTGCGCCTTCCGCATGTGCGACCTGAAGCCCCGGCTTCCCACCTATCCCGTGCCGCCGGGCCTGACGCCTGACGAATACCTCGAGGCGCTCGTGTGGGAGGGCGCCCGCCGGCGATACGGCGCGCGATCGGATGGGCGCACGCGCCGCCAGATCCGCCATGAGCTCGACGTGATCCGGAGGCTCGGACTCGCGGGCTACTTCCTCATCGTCTGGGACATCGTCCGGTTCGCGAACCGGAACGGGATCCTCGTGCAGGGGAGGGGGTCCGCCGCGAACTCCTGTGTCTGCTACTGTCTCGGGATCACGGCCGTCGATCCCGTGACGTTCGACCTCTTGTTTGAGCGCTTCCTGTCGGAAGAGCGGGGCGGCATGCCCGACATCGACCTCGACATCGCGCACGAGGAGCGCGAGAAAGTGCTCCAGTACGTGTACGAGCGGTACGGCCGGGACCACGCGGCGATGGTGTGCGAGACGATCACGTACCGCGGCCGCTCGGCGGTGCGGGACGCCGCGCGCGTCCTCGGGTTCCCGGCCGAGGTGGCGGATGCCTTGGCGGACGAGGCGGGCTACGGCGAGGCGGCGGACGCGGCGGATGCTCTGGAAGCGTGCGGCCTCAAGGCCTGCGGCCTCGACCCGGGGGCTGCGCGGGTGCGGCCGCTCGTGGAGGTCGTGCGCGGGCTCCATCAACTCCCGCGTCACCGCTCGATCCACGTGGGCGGCTTCGTGCTCACCGCGGAGCCTTTGTGCGGTGTGGTGGCGATCGAGCCCGCGGCGATGGAGGGCCGGACCGTGATCCCGTGGGACAAGGACGACCTCGAGCCCGCGGGCCTCATCAAGATCGATCTCCTGGGGCTCGGGATGCTCACCTGTCTCCAGAAAGCGATCCGGTACGTGCGCGAGACGCGCGGGATCGCCCTCGATCTCGCGAAGCTGCCGCCCGACGACCCCGAGGTCTACGCGATGATCCAGGAGGCCGATACGGTGGGCCTCTTCCAGATCGAGAGCCGCGCGCAGATGAACACGCTGCCGCGGCTCAAGCCCGAGCGGTTCTACGATCTCGTCGTGCAGGTGGCGATCATCCGGCCGGGCCCCATCCAGGGGGAGATGGTGCACCCGTACATCCGGCGGCGTCGTGGGGAAGAGCCGGTCACGTACCTGCATCCCGATCTAGAGCCTCTGCTGGAACGGACCCTGGGCGTGCCGCTCTTCCAGGAGCAGGGGATGAAGGTCGCGGTGACGCTCGCGGGGTTCACGCCCGGCCAGGCGGACGTGCTGCGCCGGGCGATGGGGTTCAAGCGCTCGAAGGAGGCGATGGCGGCGATCGAGCCCGCGCTCCGGAAGGGGATGACGGAACGTGGCGTCTCGCCGGAGGTGCAGGCGCAGGTGGTGAAGCAGTTGACGGCGTTCGCGAACTACGGCTTCCCCGAGAGCCACGCGGCGTCGTTCGCGCTCCTCGTGTACGCGTCGGCGTATCTCAAGAGGTACTACGCGCCGGAGTTCACCTGCGCGCTCCTCAACTCGCAGCCGATGGGGTTCTACGCGCCGGGGACGATCGTGCAGGATGCGCGTCGTCACGGCGTCGAGGTTCGCCCGGTGGACCTCGCGTACAGCCGCTGGGACTGCACGCTGGAGCCTCCGAGCGATCAGGGTGCGCCGGGGGAGCCGCCTCGCTTCACCGCTCGCGGCTGTGTCCGGCCGAGTGAGCGGACGAGACCGGCGGACGCACGCTCGGACGCTTCCGCTCCTGGGCGCGGCTCACGAGTTCCGCTCGGCGGCCACCCGGCGCCCTCGTCTCGACGTGGAGACGGCGTCTCGGTCCCAGGCGATGCGGCGTCTCCACCGGCCGCGCCTCCTGCTTTAAGGATTGGCTTGCGGTATGTCCGTGGATTGGGCCTGGCGGCCCGCGAGTCGCTCGAGCGCGCGCTCGCTGCGGGTGGCGCGTTCACCTCGGTCGAAGATGTCGTCCGACGGAGCGGGCTCTCGCTGAGCGCGCTCAGGACGTTGGCCGAGGCAGGCGCATTCGGCACGTTGTGGTCCGGCCGCCGCTCCGCGCTCTGGGAGGTGCTCGCACGCCTCCGGGAGACGGCGCTGGCCCCCGTGCCGGCCGAGCTCCGGCCGCCCCTTCCGGAGATGCCACACTGGGAGCTCATCGCCGCCGACTACACGACGACCGGGATGTGCGCGAACGGGCACCCAATGGAAGTGCTGCGGCCTGGGCTCCGGGCGCGCGGCGTGCTCTCGGCGCAGGAGCTCAGGGCCCGGCGCTCGGGCGAGCGCCTGCAAGTGGCGGGGGTCGTGATCTGCCGGCAGCGGCCGGGGACGGCGAAGGGCGTCGTCTTCCTGACCCTGGAAGATGAGACCGGGATGTCGAACTTCGTCGTGCACCCGCGGACATTCGCCGAGTACCATCGCGTGATCGTATGCTCGGCGGCCTTGCTGATCCGAGGAGTGGTGCAGCGAGAGGACGGTGTGGTGACGGTGCGCGCTGAGGGCATTTGTTCTATAGTTCCCGGGGCGGCGGCTGAGGCGATTCCGTCTCGGGACTTCCGCTGACCCCCGGTCGGCTCGAGCGGGCCTTGCTCTGCGCGCAGGAGAGTGGGAGCGGGGATGAGCAAGCCTTTAAATTTAAAGCCCAAGGATGCTGCGGCTCTTCGCGACTTCGCGCAAAGGGTGCGAGCCACACTGGGTGGGAAGCTTCTCGCTCTCACACTCTTCGGCTCGAAGGCTGCGGGCAGGGATGAGCCCGACTCCGACATCGATGTCCTTGTGCTGGTGGACGAAGAGAGTGTGGAGCTCGAAGATCAGGTGCTCGACGCCGCGTTCGAGGTCAACCTCGCCCACGACGTCTACATCTCGCCCCGCGTGATCGCGCGCGCCGTGCTCGAGCATCCGGTATGGAGGATCACTCCCTTTCTTGAGGCGGTGATGCGGGAAGGGATCACCCTGTGAAGGCGGAGGTCGAGGCCCTGGCGCGCCATCGCTTGTCCCGGGCCCGGGAAGCCTTCGCAGAAGGTGAGCACCTTCTGGCGAAGGACGCCTTCATGGGCGCCGTGAACCGGGTCTACTATGGCGCGTTTCACGCCGCCCGGGGGCTGTTGGCGATGCGGCAGGTGGATTCTTCGAGACACAGCGGAGTGATCTCGCTTTTCCATCAACACTTCGTCCGAACGGGCGTCGTAGATGCGGAGAAGGCCAAGGCCTTTTCGCGCGCCTTCGAGAAACGCCAGAAGACCGATTACGGCGACTTTGCGACGGTGACCATGGAGGAAGCGCGGACTGTCCGGGACGAGGTTCGGGCATTCATCGAGGAGTGCGCGCAAGCGCTGGAACGCTTGATCGGGGAGGAGCGCTGATCGAGAGCCGCGACTTCCACTGAGCCACCGCTTCGCGTTGATCTCCCGCTGAACGCCTCCCGCCAGCTTCGCGGCGCTGCGTTGCTCGCCGGCCTCAGGTGCGGAGGCTACATTTGTGGTCGTGCAAACCACTCGGAAGCTCAGCTACGAGGAGTTCCTCGACTTGGTCCCCGGGGGCGAGGGGCAGTGGTACGAGCTGGTGGACGGGGAGGTCGTCATGACTCCCTGGCCCGCCCTCGCGCATCAGCTCGTCTCCGGACGCCTGTTCCGCGAGCTCTCCAGGCTGGGCGATGACGGCGGCCATGGGCTTACGCTTTTCCATATGGCCCTTCGCGTGGGTCCCGCTAGCGCGCGGATCCCTGACCCGGTCTTCATCGCCAAGGACAAGCTTCCCCTTCCCCCCAAGGCCAGGACCTGCCGGTCGTGCCTGACCTCGTCGTGGAGATCCTCTCGCCGTCCACCGCCGCCACCGACCTCAGGGAAAAGCGGGACGACTACCGGGCTGCGGGGGTCCTGGCCTACTGGATCGCTGATACGGACCGGCGCAGCGTGACGGTCTGGGAGTTCACGTCCGAGCCCCCGACGGCCGTTGAGCACCGCCGCCGGCTCCCCTGGGCCCTTCGCGGTCGGCTTCTGGGCGAGATCGACCTCGAGTCGGTCTTTCGCGAGTAGTGTAAGCGCAGGCGCCCCGCTTCCGGGCTTGCGCTTGACCCGCGGAATTACCCGGGTTCATCTTTTCGCATGGTGCTGGTCGAGCTGGGGCTCACCCTGACGTTCGGCGCCCTGGCGGGCGCGGTCGCGTACGCGGCGTGGCAGCGCTGGCGCCGGCTGCGCCGGCTCCGCTCGCGGGAGACCGGCTGGCTCAGCGACGCCATGGTCTCCCAGATCCTGGCCAGGGGAGAGGTCGAGGGGCCCGATCCGCCGCTCAACCTGAAGGAGATCGGCCGCGAGGAGGATCTCTTCTGGGCCGAGAGCTGGGACGAGCCCGAACCCTACCAGGACTGATCGGCGGCTGCGCGCTTTGGACCTCCGAGATCTCTTCAGACGAATCCTGCCCGCTCGCCCTTCCAGGGAGGCGCCGCCGCAGGATGCGCTGCCGCCCGATCTCACCCGCGTCGAGGAGGAGCTGAAGCGCGTTCCGGAGGGGAGCGTGGCCGCGGCGCGCCTCTACAACCGCGCCGGCGACCTGTACCTCGCGGAGGGGGAGAACCCAACCGCGCTCGCGCGCTACGGCCACGCCATCGACGTGTACATGCAGGCCGGCCAGTACGACAGCGCGATCGCCGTCTGCCGGAAGATCCTGCGTCTCGTGCCGAACGTCGTGCGGACGCGCTGCACGCTCGCGTGGCTCTGCATCGGCAAGGGGTTCCTCGATATCGCCCGAGAAGAGGTGGCCGCGTACGTGGAAGCCGCGAAGCGCGCGGGTCATCCTATGCTGGCCGCCCAGCAGCTCCGGCTCATGGCCCGCTACGTCGGCCACCGCGAGTTCCGGGAGTTCCTCGCAAGGCACCTTCTGGAGCTGGGTGATCGGGACGGCGCCGCACGCGTGCAGGCGCTCGAGGACGAGGTGAGCCAGGAGATCAGCTGGAACCCGATCGTGTTCGCCGCTCTGCTCACGCCCGAGGAGCTGCGTCGCGCAGCCCAGCAGGGGGTCGATCTTCAGGCTCCGCGCCGCGACGACGCCATCGATCGCTTCATGATCCAGCCGGATTGATTCACCGCCCACGGCCGGAGCCCGTGGCATGCGCACACGCCGGACGTTGAGCTCTCGGGCCGTCGGCGCTCTGAGGGTCGGCTCTCTGGCGGCAACCATCGCCCTAGGCGCGGTCGCGTATCACGCGCGGCCCGGCCAGGAGAGTTGGGCCGAAGAGCGTGCCCGGATGGTGTCGGATCAGATCGTGTCCCGCGGAGTCCGCGATACGGCGACGCTGCGCGCCATGCGCACCGTGCCGCGCCACGAGTTCGTCCCGCGCGCCTACCTCGACGCCGCCTACGACGATCGGCCGCTCCCCATCGGGTTCGGCCAGACGATCTCGCAACCGTACATCGTCGCGTACATGACGGAGCTCCTGCGGCCGAAACCCGGCGACCGCGTGCTCGAGGTGGGCACGGGCTCCGGGTACCAGGCCGCGGTGCTCGCCGAGATCGTGGCGGACGTGTACACGATCGAGATCTTCGACGAGCTCGCGAAGACGGCGGCGGCGCGCCTTGGCCGATTGGGGCACCGCAACGTGTACGTGCGGCACGGCGACGGCTACTTCGGGTGGCCGGAGAAGTCGCCCTTCGACGCCGTGATCGTCACGGCCGCCGCAGGGCACATCCCGCCTCCCCTTCTCGAGCAGTTGAAGCCCGGCGGCCGCATGGCGATTCCCGTGGGGAGCGTGTACGGCGTGCAGACGCTCGTCCTCGTGGAGAAGGATCGCGAAGGTCGCCTGACGACGGAGAGCCTTCTCCCTGTTCGATTCGTGCCGCTCCTGCGCGGGCCGCGCTAGGAGCGCGCCCGACGTGAGGATCCGTCCCGCCTCGGTTCTCCTCGTCTCCGCGGCGAGCCTGGCGTTCGAGATCTTGTGGCTGCGCCTCTTCGCGATCGCCGAGTACCACCACTTCGCCTACATGGCGGTCGCGGTGGCGCTCTTGGGAATCGGCGCGAGCGGCACGGCCCTGGCACTCCTCGCAGAGCGGATTCGCGGTCGCGAGGCGCCGGTGTACGCGACCTCGGCGATCGCGCTCCCGATCTCCCTCCTCGCCGGTCCCGTCGTCGTGGGGCTCCTGCCGTTCGAGCCGACGCAGATCGTGTTCGATCGAAGCCAGTGGCTCGTGGTCGGGGCGGTCGTGCTGGCCCTCGCGGCCCCGTTCTTTCTCGCGGGCGCGTGCGTCGCCCTGGCCCTGCAACACGAGCCGGAGCGATCTTCTGCGCTGTACGGGGCGAGCCTTCTCGGGTCGGGTCTCGGTGCGGTGGGGACGTTGGCCATTCTGGTTCTCCTGCCTCCTCAGCATGCGCCCGCCATTGCTGCGCTCGCCGCGGTCGCCGGTGCCGCCCTCGCCCTGGGTCGCGATGCGGACCGCGCGGCCGTGGCGGGTGTCAGCCTTCTGGCGGTGGTAGCCGGGGTCGCCGTCATGCGCCCGCCCTGGGAGATCCCCATCACAGCGTTCAAAGGCCTTCCCCAGGCTCGCGCCTACCCGGGCGCGGTGGAGCGCGCGCGTGCCTGGGATCCGACCGGGTGGGTCGCCGCCGTGGAGGCTCCTGCGTTCCGCTACGCGCCGGGTCTGAGCCTGGCGTTTCGCGGCGCGCTCCCGCCGCAGGTGGGCCTCTTCCTGGACGGCGAGCTGGTGGGGGCGGTGTCGCGCTGGGAGGGTGAGCCCGAGGAGCTCGAGTTCGTCCGGTGGCTGCCCTCGGCAGCCGCCTACGCGATGGGGCGCCGTGAGCAGGTGCTCGCCGTGGCCGCGGGCGGCGGCGTCGAGATCCTCTCGGCACTCGCCCACGGCGCGCCGAAGATCACGGCGGTGGAGTTGAGTCCCGGTGTTGTGCGCCTCGCGGATGAGGTCGTGGATCGACTCTCGGCTCCCTACGGGCGCCCGGGGGTGAGGGCGGTGGTGGGCGACGCCCGGCTCTACCTCGACCGCTCCGGCGAGACGTTCGATCTCATCCAGTTCGGGCCCAGCGGCACGTTCGCAGGCGCGGCCAGCCTGCACGCCCTCGACGTGGACTACCTGAACACGGTGGAAGCGTATGGCGCGGCGTTGTCGCGTCTGCGGCCGCATGGCGTCCTGGCGATCACGCGATGGTTGAGGTTGCCGCCGCGCGATGACGTGAGGGTGATCGCCACCGTGGCCGCCGCGCTGCGGAGCCTGGGCTACGAGGACGTGGGCTCGCGTCTCGCCGTGCTGCGGAGCTGGGGAAGCGTCGTGGTGCTGGTCAAGCCCGACCGCTTCACCGACGCGGACGCGGCTGCGCTCCGTGCGTTCGCCGAGACGCGCCTCTTCGATCTCGATTGGCTCGCCGGGCATGACCTTTCCGGCGTCCCGCGCTTCAACGTGCTCGAGCCGCGCGTGCAGGCACGGGCGGCCCGCGCCGTCTCCGAAGGCGGCGAGGTCGCAGAGTCGTTTTTCCGCGAGTACCCGGTCCACGTGCGCCCGGCGACCGACGCGCGTCCTTTCTTCTCGCACTTCCTGCGCGCTCGGCAGGCGCTCTGGCTTCTGCGCCGTCCGCCGGCCGAGTGGGCGCCGTATGCGGAGTGGGGATATCTCGCGGTCCTCGCGACGCTGGCCCAAAGCGTGCTCCTCGCCGCGGCGTTTCTCCTCGTCCCCGCGTGGGTCGTGCGCCGCCGGGCGGCGTCAGGGGGAGCGCGGGTGGAAGTGGCCGCGCGAGCCCCGGCGCCCGCGTTCGGTGCCCGCAGCTGGAGTGTCTTCTATTTCGGCGGGTTGGGGCTCGGCTATCTTTTCGTGGAGATGGCGTTCATCCAGCGCCTTCAACTCTGGCTGGGTCACCCCGTGTATGCCGTCGCGGCCACGTTGAGCGCCTTCCTCCTTTTTTCGGGGGTCGGGAGTCTCTGGTATCAGCGGCGCGTGCTGCCGCGCGCGTGGTGGGCGGCCGGGGTGGTGGCCGTCATGCTTCTTGTGTACGCGTGGATCTTCCGGGACCCCGGAGGCCTGACGGCCGCGCTCCCCACGGGCGTGCTCGCGGCGATCGCGGGGATCGCGGTCTTCCCCCTGGCGACGGTCATGGGCATCCCGTTCCCGGCGGGGCTTCGGCAGATCGAGGGGCCGGCGGCCATCGCCTGGGCGTGGGCCGTGAACGGGTTCGCGTCGGTGGTGGCGGCGCCGCTGGCGACGCTCCTGAGCCTGGAGGCAGGGATGTTCACCGTTCTCCTGGGTGGTGCCGTCTCCTATGGGGTCGCTTCCCTCGCCCTCGCGCGCCACGAGCGCTCTTAATATGAATACGAGCCGTTCCCCGCTCGGCCAGACTCTCCTCGAGATCTTTCGCCAGGGTCCGGCCGGGCCGCTCGACGACGACCGCTTCAATGCCCTCGCGCTTCAGGCTTTTCGCCATCAGTTCGAGCGGAACGAGCCGTACCGCCGGTTCTGTGAGCGTCGCGGGATCGTGCCGGAGAGAGTGGAGCGTTGGGAGGACGTGCCCGCCGTGCCGACGGCGGCCTTCAAGGAGGCGGCGCTCGTGTGCGGTCCCGGGGACGCTGCGCAGGCCGTGTTTCGCACGAGCGGAACGACGCAGGGGAGCGAGCGCCGGGGCACGCATTACGTGCTCGATCTCGCTCTGTACCGCGAGTCGGCGCTGTCCGCCTTCCGGGCCCACCTTCTGCCGGACGGTGCGCGACTCCCCTTTCTCATCCTCGCGCCCTCGCCCGAGCGCGCGCCGGACTCCTCGCTCAGCCGCATGTTCGAGTGGGTGCGCGCGGAGTGCGGCGCTCCGGGGAGCGGCTGGTTCGTGAGCTTTCTCGCGGGTCTTCATGTGGATGAGTTGGTGCAGGCGCTCGGGCGCTCCGAGAGCGAGCGCGTGCCTGCGCTCATCGCGGGTACGGCGTTCGCCTTCGTGTACCTTTTTGATGCGCTGGCCGCGCGCAGCCTTCGGTTCCGGCTTCCGGAAGGCTCTCGCGTGATGGAGACCGGCGGTCTCAAGGGACGGGTCCGGGAGATCACGAAGGCGGAGCTGTACGAAGGGTTCGCTCAGGTTCTCGGCATCCCCGACCACTTCTGTGTCGGCGAATACGGGATGACGGAGATGTGCTCGCAGTTCTATGAGGACGTGCTGCGCGCCCGCGCGCCGGGTCTAGAGACGGGCCCGGGCGGCCCGCGGCGAATGTGTCCGCCGCGATGGGTGCGCACGCTGGTGGTGGATCCGGACACGCTGCGGCCGCTCCCCCAACAGCGGCCCGGGCTTCTTCGCCACTTCGATCTCGCCAACCTGAACTCCGTGTCGGCGCTTCAGACGGACGACCTCGGGCTCGGGGTCGCTGCCGGGTTTCAAGTTCTCGGGCGGGCGCGCGGTGCCGAGGCCCGCGGCTGCTCCATCGCTCTCGACGAATGGCTGACCGCGACCCGCTGAGCGACGCCTACTGGCTCCCGGGCCTGGAAGCACGTGACCACGATGGCTTTGAGGAGGTCACGTTAGGCGAGTGGGTCGCCCGAGTGCCGAGGCTCCGGCCGGAAGGCGTTCGGCGCATCGCGGGCGAGCTCATCCGTGCGGGTGAGGAGCGTCTCGAACGCCGGCCGGTGGCGGACATCCTGGATGCGGTCGCCGCCGCGGCGCGGAGCATCACCGCGTCCGATAGCGACCTCCGCGTGAGCCTCGAGCGATCGCTTCCGCTCGCGACGGGCTACGCGCCCGCGATGGTCCGGCTCGGGCTCGACCGCATGGCGCAGGATTGGCGCGCCGACGTGTTGCGGCAGGCACTGGTGGCCGAGTTCGGCGATCCAGAGGTGCTGGACCGGCCGCGCCCGCGGCGTGATGCTCTTGGCAAAGTTCGGGCCTTCGGGCCCCGCCTCGTCGCTCACATCTTCGCGGGCAACGTGCCCGGCGTCTCGGTGACGAGCCTCGTCCGCGCGCTTCTGGTGAAAGCCGCATCGTTCGGGAAGACGGCCTCGGGCGAGCCGCTGGCGGCCGTGGCGTTTGCGCGCGCTCTGTCCGTGGTGGACGAGGGGTTGGGTCGCTGTCTCGCGGTGACCTACTGGCCCGGCGGATCGGAATCGCTCGAGTCCGCGCTCTTCGAGTCGGCCGAGGCCGTGATCGCGTACGGCAGCGATGCGAGCGTGGACGCCGTTCGCGCGCGCGTGCCTCCGCGCACACTTCTTATTGCCTATCCCCACCGTGTCGGCGTCGCCCTCGTGGAGGGAGCTGCGCTCCGTGCCGATCTGCGCGAGCTCGCGCTGAAGGCTGCGCGCGACGTCGCGGTCTTCGACCAGCAAGGCTGTGTCGCGCCCCACTGCGTGTACGTGGAGGCGGAACCCGGCTTGGCGGAGACGTTCGCGGACGCGCTGGCCACTGCGCTCGCGCGAGTGGAAGAGGAGTGGCCGCGGGGACGGGTGAGCGCGGCCGAGGCGGCGGCGATCCACGAGCTACGCGCGCAGATGGAGTTCCGGGGTGCGCGCGTCTGGGCGAGCCCGGAGGGAACGGGGTGGACCGTGATTCTCGATCCAGAGCCCACGTTTACGCCCTCCCCGCTCAACCGCGTCGTGTTCGTGAAGCCGGTCCGCGATCTACGCGACGCGCTCGCGGCGCTGGAGCCCGTGCGCTGGCACCTTCAGTCGGTCGGTCTGGCGGCAGGAGGGGAGCGGTACGAAGCGTTGGCCGAGTCGCTGGGCCGGCTCGGCGCCTCTCGCGTGGTGCCGCTCGGATCGATGGCGTGGCCCGAGCCGCAAGGCCACGCGGATGGCCGCTTCCAGTTTCTCGATCTCGTCCGTTTCGTGGACATTCCCGGGGTCGGAGGTCCGTAGTCCGCGTGCACGGCGCGGCCCGCTAGACTACCAGCGGACACGGGACAGGTCTTAGACGGATGCGAGTTCGAAGCCCGGACGGAACGGGTTCCGGAACACAACTCCTTCGATGTCTGTGCCGTCGGTGAAGTCCTCAGACAACACGACCGCGATCTGCCCCAGCCGGGCCGTCGCCCAGATCAAGGCGTCCCAGTACGAGAACGCGTGCTGCTGGACCCCGCGCAGGGCTTCGCGGACCACCGGCAGCGTGATGTCCAGCACACGCCAGGTGCGGGCGTGGCGCTCCACGCTGGCAGCGCCGGCAGCGGGACTCAACGGATCCGGCAGGCGTCGCGTGATCACCCAAAAGAACTCGCCGAGCACCTGAGTGCTCACCGTGGCGCCGCCCGAAGCTGCGAGTGCTTGCAAGATCTCCATCGCCCGGCGCCCCCGCGCGGGCTCCCGGCGATCGTACGGGTAAACCAGAATGTTAGTGTCGAGAAAGACGGCCACGCTGGTACAGCTCCTCGCGCTTCCAGTCCCGACGTCCCGGGAGACGACCTTTCGAGCGGCGCGCCCGAATGAACCGGACCTCCGCCTGCCAGGCCCCGAGATCGGGTCTTGGAGCTGCGGCACCGAGAGCGGCCTGATCCACGCTCTGTCGGATGAGCTCGGCCTCCGAGACGCCGAGTTGCTTGGCCAGCTGCTTGAGGCGGCGATCCTGGTCGGCCCGCAGGTAGATCTGCTTGCGGATCTTTCGCGTCATATAACCAATGTATAAAGTGACGTATAGAAGGGCAAGACGGCCAAGCCGCCCGTAGTGTGCGGGGCGCCGCAAGTGCCTGCTTGTCTATCCGACCCTGGGCCTAGGATCCGGGGCCGGCCGCTGGCGGCGACACGGGCCTCACGAGCGCGCGATACAGGAGGCCGCCAAATGCCGCCACGCCTACGGTGATCGCCGTCTGGGCCGGGCTAGTCACGACCGTGGCGATGAGAAAGGGCATCGCAAAGAGTAGAAACGCGGCCGGCACCCAGGGATAGCCCGGAGTTCGATACGCGATCGCGGCCGCCGGTGACCGCCGCCGAAGGACGAGCAGCGCGCCCACCATAAGCGCATAGACGGCCCAGACAGTGATGGTCACGAGTGCTATGATCTCCTCCACCGTGCCCGTGGCCGCGAGAAGCGTCGCAAAGCCCGCGACCGACCACAGCCCCACCCACGGAGTCCCGCCGCGGTTCACGAGGCCGAAGGGGCGAGGCATGAGGCCGTCACGAGCCATGGCGAACGCGAGCCGAGGCGCGTACATGAGGAGCGCGTTCAGCGTGCCGAAGATCGCGACGAGCGCGACGAGCATGATGACGCGCGCTCCGCGCCCACCGATCGCCGCCTGAAGTGCGTCCGCAGCCGGCAGCTTCGAGTCACCCACCCGCTCGATCGGCAGCACTCGCAGAAAGGCAGCATTGACGGCCACGTAGATCGCCGTGAGCGAGATCGTCCCCCACAGGAGGAGACGTGGAAGCCGGCGCTCGGGCTCCCGGATCTCTTCCGCGAGGCGTGTCACATCGGCCCAGCCGTGGTAGGTGAAGAAGACGCCTTGGAGCGCCACCGCAGCAGCGCCGATAAGCCGCAGGCCGCGCGGAGAGCTGAGCTCCGTGCGGGCGACGGCCGGCGAGCTCGGAGCGTCCGAGCCACCGACAGCGAAACAGATCGCGACGACCCCGAGCAGCGCACCCACCTTCGCGAGCGCGACCACGTTCTGGAGCGTGCTCCCCGTTCGGAGCCCGGCGGTCTGCACAAGAGCGAGAAAGACAATGACCGAAACGGCGATCGCGGCGAGGACAGGCGGCTGCGCGCTGGTCGGGCCGAGGACGAACTCGCCAAACGCCACCGCGAGGAGTGCGACTCCGCCGCCGTACACGGCCAGGAGATCGAGCCAGCCGATGAGAAAACCCGGGAGCGGCCCATATGCCTCGCGAATGAAGGCGTACGGGCCGCCCGCACGTGGCAGGCGCGCTCCGAGCTCGGCCACGCTGAGCGCCGCGAGGAAGGCCAGGCCGCCGCCGAGGATCCACGCGGCGTACGCCCAGCTCTCGTAGGGAAGCTCGCGGACGACGAGCCCCGGGGTCCTGAAGATCCCGGCCCCAATCGGGCCGCCGACCGCCAGCGCCATCCCCGACCAGAAGCCGAGGATGCGATGGAGGCCGCGCTCGGCCCCTGCCTCGGATTTAGTCGTCGCTCGCCCGCTCTCCAGCCAATCGCTGGAGCGCCCGCCGGGCTTCCTCGACCTGTGGCTGGAACTGCGGGTCGGCGCGCTCCCACATCTTCACCACGTGGGCGTAGTGCGTGATCGCCTGCTCGCGTTCGCCCCTGCGCTCTTCGATGCGCGCGGCCGCCAGCGCGGCTGGCACGCCGAAATGCCATTGCCACACGTTTTCGCTGAATACCCGATAGATCTCGAGGGCTTCGGTCTCCTTCCCCAGATTCTCGAGCATTTCCGCGAGCGCAAGCCGGTGATAGAGCGTGACGAACGCCAACATCAGGTAGGGACCAAAGCCGCCCATACGCGGCCCCGCCTGCGCCAGGCTCTCCGCCGCCCGGCTCACGTCCCCGCGCGAGCCAACCAGGAAGCCCTCCAGAGCCTGGCGCAATCCTAGAGCCCTCTCCGCAGCCACCGTGTCGCCGGCCGTGCGAGCGCTGTCTCCGATCCCTTGTAGCGCGACGAGTTGCCGGTCTACCTCCGAATAACGCGCCCACCGGATGGCGAGGGCTCCCAGGAGCCAGCGGGCGACGGGTTCCGGCTGCCTCTGTAGCTTCACGGCGGCGCGTGCGGCGAGCGCGCTGTCGCCATATCCGGTCAAATAGTCGAAGACGTAAAGCGAGGCGAGTGGCGGTCCCGGGCCGAGTGCCTCCGCTGCCTGTAGCTCCTCCTGCGCCGCTCGCGCCTGCCCATGCCATATGAGCCACCAGCGCAAGTGCAAGGCGTGGGCGACCGCCCGCCTCGCCTTCGGGTGCCTGGGTGCGGCAGCCGCACGTGCCACCGCTAGCCTGCTCTCGTCGGCGGCTACGCCATTCAAGGCCAGGCTCGCCTCCTGGAGCGCATCCGCACTTGCTGTGTCCAGAGCAGCGGCGATCCAGTCCGATTCACGTGGGTCGCCGAACACAAGGCTGTACGCGATCCTGAACCCTACCGAATGCGGACTCGCCGGGTCGATGGCGAGGGAAAGTTCCAGGTACCGATGTGCTTGGACGCTGTCACCCCTCGCAAGGAAAAAGTTAAAGGAGTGAACGAGGGCCTGGAGGTACGTCGAGTCGAGCGCCACGGCTCGTGCAAAGGCGTCCAACGAAGCCGATTGAGGGAGATTCTCCAGGAAGCCGAAGTGCCAGATCGCCTCGCCGAGGTTGTACCAGGCGTCTACGTCGTCCGGGTAGCGCTCCGTAAGGCGCCGGAACATATCGACGGCCGAGAAGCGACCCGCGGTCAGCGCCCGGTCGGCGAGAAGCTTCAAGCGCTGGCGCTCCGGGAGTCGGTCGGCGTGGCGCACAGCGAGGTCCGCCGCCCGGGCGGCGGCGTCGAAGTCCGGCACCCACCCGTAGGCCCCGCTCATTCGCCAGTGTGCCATGGCGAAGGTCGAGTCGAGGGAGACTGCCTGGGCGTATTCCGCTATCGCGTCGTTCCAGCGGCCGCCGCGAAACAGCTGCTCGCCCCTGAGATACGCCTTGAGCGCCGGGAGCGACGACGTCGTGAAGGCTTCCAATCTCACATCACGCTGGGGCCCGGCCTGGAACGCGCCCGCCAAGACATCCACGGTGATCTCGTCCACGAGCGCGAACACGCTGTCCTGCGGGCCGTCCACCTGCGCCTCGACCCGGCGCGCTCCGCCGACTTCGTATAAGTCGGCCACCACCCGCACCCGATCCCCGAGCGCCACGATGCTGCCCAGCACGGCGTACCGAGCCTTCAAATCCCTCGCGACCTCAAGCGCATCGCGGGAATCGCGCGGGTCTTTTCCTGCTCCGATGCGATCGCGCCAGCGACTGAGCACGGCCCGGGGGTCGATCGCACGGAGATCGCCCGCTCCGTCCAGATTCGTTGAGAGGAGGTCCACCATCCCCTCGCGCCACAGCTCCAAACCCGAGCCCACGCTCCGGAACGGCAGAACCGCGACGGCCGGGCTCGCCGCGCCGGCTTCCTCGACCTTCTCGCCCCCCTCGCCCCCCTCGCCCCCAACTCCTCGCAAGAGGATGAACGCAGCCGCAGCGGCGCCCCACAGCGCGAAGGCAACCACCCCGCCCAGAATGGCGCGCTGCCACGTGAGAGCCGGCAGGCGACCCGCTTTGAGAGACGCCGCGATCGACTCGACAGTCGGTGGCGTCGCCTGAGCCGCCGCAGCCCGCTGCGCCATCGCGGTCGCCGTGAGGAGCACAAGCCCGATGAGGAGAAGGAGAACGGCAGCGGGGAAGAACCACTGCGGGAGCCCGAAGTTGCTGATGAAGATCGCCGCGACCTGGAGCACGAGCCACGAGGCCGCGAAGTAGATCGCGTACACCTGGAACAGCCGGTGCTCGCGGAACCAGCGCGCAACGCGCAGGAAGGGGTTAGCCAAGCGGCTCAGGGATCAAAGTGGTAAGGGCGCTCCTCCCCTGGGGCGACGCCACGGCGTAACCTACGAATCGTCCTTCCAGGGAGCAACGAAAGGGAAGATCTTGGCTGCGGGACGACCGGGATGACGTGCGGCCACACAGCGGTCGCCTGTCGCGGGAGCAGGCTAGGTGGCGAGAAGACGGTCAGGCACGAGAAGGACGCGGTTCTCCGGAAGCCCGAGCGCTTTCGCCACCGCGGGGAGACCGCGGTCCCGGGTCCAAACGACCGCTCCCACCTGAACGCCGCAGCATAGGATCAGCGCATCGTTCAAAACCGCACGGCCGAGCGCGCGGCTCGCAGCCCCCGCGCGCCACCAGGAGTCAAAACTCGGCGCAACCGTGCGGCCCACCCGCTGGAACCGACGGACGAGCCGGTCTACCGCGCGCCGCTGGACCTTCCCTAACGTACCGACCTCTAGCTCGGCGACCACAACGGCGCACAGATACGTATCGGGAAAGTGGTCGAGAAGAAGTTCCGACAGAGGGCTTCGGGGCCGGTGGAGGAACTCGATGTAAACGCTTGTGTCAAAGAGGAGCTTCACTCGAACGGGCTCTCGATCTTGACCCCGCCGATCCTCCGGAGCCATTCCACGTACTTACGGAATTGCGCCCGCTCCACCTCCCGGCGGAGTGCCTCCTCGAGCGTTGCCGTAACCGTCTCCTCGTCCAGGGCCTTCTTCGCCTCTTCGACGAGTGTCCGGGGCAGACGCACCGAATAAGGAACCCGTGCGGTCTCGCGCACTTTTGCGACCTTTCTCTTTCGCCGCTTCATGCTGCTCGAGCCTCCGGAAGTTGCATTACAAATATACTCATGTGTCATACAAATATCAACACCCGCCCTCCTCTCACCGCCCCCATCGAGCAGGCGATCCGCGGTGAACGCCGCCCACCCTCGTCAGGGCGATCCCCGCGAAGATCCCGGCCGCACCGGCCGCCTGAAGCCACGTCGGCTGCTCCCCGAGCCAGAGCCATGCGACGAGCACCGCCACGACCGGGATCGCGTTCGAGTACACGGCGGTCCTCGTGTTCCCGATCCTCTCCACATTGTGGTACCAGAGGAAGTATGCGAGGGCGATCGCGAGAACCGCGCTGTATGCGAGGCCGCCCCAGCCCGTCCACGTGACAGCTGCCCAGCTCTCCTTTGCGAGAAAAGGCAGGGAAGCGAGCAGCAGCCCCGCCGCTCCTACGGCGACGGTGACCGTCGTGACCGGGAGCGCCCCGTATCGCCGGACGTAGGGCGCGGCCATCACCGTGTACAACGCCCAGGCCACCGCCGCCCCGAGGGTCAGGAGATCCCCGAGGATCGTGTCGCGGCCGAACGCGACGCGGGTACCGCCGTAGATCACAAGCGCAACACCCGCCACGGAGACGACGAGCCCGCTCCAGGCGAGGGGACTGACGCGCTCGTGGCCCAGTTTCGCCGAGAGGAGAGTGATGAACACAGGCCCTGCCGCAAGGATGAGGCTCGAGTTGCCGGCCAGGGTCGCGTCGAGCCCGAAGATGAAGAGGAGCTGGTATGCCGTATTCCCCAGGAGCCCGATCCCCAGGAGGGCGAGCCAGTCGGACCGCTCGATGCGTGGCCCGGAGTGCCACCTCGTCGTGGCCAGGAGAAGGAGGCCCGCGCCTGCGCACATCCGAAGACCGTTGAACACGAGCGGGTGCAGCTCGGCCAGTGCGGCCTTCAGGACGCTGAAATTGATCCCCCAGATGAGGACGAGCAGCGTGAGAGAGATGTCCGTGCGCGTGAAGATCGCGCGGGCCGCGAGAACCGTTTCGTACAAGGCAGGCCTCGGGGGGGAGGGGCGCCGTTCTCGCTAGATCGGCGTCTTCGTGATGCCTGCCAGCCGCTGGAGCGTCTCCAGGATCGCGCGATGGATCGTGGGGTTTCCCGCGATGATCCCCGTCTCCTGGAGCACCTGATCGCCGCCCGCAAGGTCGGTGATGACGCCGCCCGCTTCCCGCACGATGAGCGCGCCTCCTGCTATGTCCCAGGCCTCGAGGCGAAGCTCCCAGAAGCCGTCGAGCCGGCCGCACGCCACGTGGCAGAGGTCGATGGCGGCGGAGCCCGTGCGCCGGATCCCCGAGGTCCGCGGAAGTAAATCCTTGAACTGGACAAGGTAGTCGTCCATGAGCTCCAGCGCCTTGAAGGGGAATCCCGTCCCGAGGAGCGCGTACGAGAGATCCGAGAGCTCCGAGACGCGGATCGGTGAGCCGTTGAGCCACGCGCCGCGCGCGCGGGCGCCGGTGAACGTCTCCGCACGCGTCGTGTCGATCACCGCGGCGGCCCGCAGGCCCTGCCTGTCCGCCACGGCCACGGAAGCGGCGTACACGGGGTAGCCGTGCAGGAAGTTCGTCGTGCCGTCCAGCGGGTCCACGTACCAGACGGCTGGCGCGCGCTCCGGGCCGGGACCGCCCCAGTTCTTCTCCTCCGCGACGATCGCGTGATCCGGGAATCGGCTACGGATGACCTGCACCGCCGCGGCCTCGGCCTCGTGGTCCACCTGTGAGACCCAGTCGCTGTGCCCCTTCGCCACCCACGAGGCCGGAGCGTTGCGCGAGAGGGCGCGACGGTGAACGTCGGCAGCGGCGCGCGCGGCAGCGAGCGCCACGTCGAGCCAGTCGTCGGCGAAGGTCGGATCGGGCCTCGGAGTTGTACCGCTCATGGACGGCTCATAAGTTACGACACTTTTCAGAAGCTTCACCAGCGGACGGGGCGGCCATGGGGGCCAGGGGGGCCATGGAGGCCATGGCGGGGAAGCGCGAGCGGGTCTTCAGCGGCATCCAGCCATCGGGCGAGCTTCACATCGGCAACTATCTGGGCGCCGTGCAGAACTGGGTCCAGATGCAGGACCAGTACGAGTGTTTTTTTGGCATCGTGGACCACCACGCGATCACGGTCCCCTACGAGCCTGCGGAGATGCCCGCCCGCGTCTTCGACATGGCGCTGACACTCCTCGCCGCCGGGCTCGATCCTCGGAAGTGCACGCTCTTCGTTCAGTCGGACGTCCCCGAGCACACGGAGCTCGCCTGGATCCTGAACACGGTGACGCCGCTCGGCGATCTCGAGCGGATGACGCAGTTCAAGGAGAAGGCGGGGCGGGAGGCATCGGTGCCGGCCGGGCTCCTGAACTACCCCGTGCTCCAGGCGGCGGACATCCTCCTGTATCGCGCGACTCTCGTCCCCGTGGGCGAGGACCAGGTGCAGCACATCGAGCTCGTGCGGGAGATCGCGCGCAGGTGGAATGCTCGCTACGGGGAGTACCTACCGGAGCCGCAGGTGGTGGTGGGGCCGGCCCGCCGCATTCTCGGGCTCGATGGCAAGGCGAAGATGTCGAAGTCGCTCGGGAACACGATCGGGCTTCTCGAGTCGCCAGAGGAGATCTGGGCGAAGCTCAAGGTCGCGGTCACGGACCCGGCGCGCGTGACCCGTCGCGACCCCGGCAATCCGGACATCTGCAACGTCTTCACCCTGCACCGCTACTTCTCGAGCCCGCAGGATCAGGCGTGGTCGGCGCACGGCTGCCGAACCGCGGCGATCGGCTGCCTCGACTGTAAGCGCCGGCTCGCTGACAACATCGTCGCGGCCCTGAGACCCATCCGCGAGCGCGCCCTGGAGTTGCGGGAACGCCCGGAGGAGGTGCGGCGCATGCTGGCGGAAGGCGCAGAACGCTGCCGCGCCATCGCCCGGGAGACCGTGGCCGAGGTGAAGCGCCGCATGGGCCTCACGGGCTCCTTCCTCCCGGTCGCGAAGCCGGCCGCGGCGATCCGGACATGATCGCGGCCGCGCTGATGGTGCCGGAATGGGCGGAGGCGCTGAAGCTCGATCTCCTCTTCCGCCTGCTCCTGGCCACGCTCCTGGGCGGGGTCGTGGGGCTCGAGCGGGAGCTCTCGGGAAAGCCTGCGGGCCTGCGTACGAACATCCTCATCTGCGTGGGCGCCACGCTCCTCATGGAGGTCTCCATGGCCGTGGCGCGCTCGGCGGGGCCGGGCCAGCCGGGCGACCCCGCGCGCATCGCGGCTCAGGTCGTGTCCGGGATCGGGTTCATCGGCGCGGGGACGATCCTGGTGCTCCGCGGGCACGTGATCGGGCTCACGACGGCGGCGACGCTGTGGGTCGTGGCGGCGATCGGCCTGGCCGTGGGCGCGCGGGCGTACGTGGAGGCGATCGGGACGACGGCGCTCGTGACGGTGACGCTCATCACGCTGCGCTGGATCGAGGAGTACATCCTGCGGCGCCGCGCAGCGGATTCCGTTGAGCTCGTTCTGGAAGCGGGCCCCGACGTGCTCCAGAAGATCGAGGCGCTCTTCGCGGCCGAGGGGGTGAGGGCCGCGCGCACGACCCTGGAGAAGGCGCCGGGAGAGGTCCGCGTCGCGTACGACCTCGCCGGGCCCACCGGGCGGCGGCACGAGGCGGTGCGGCGCCTCGCCGACGAGCCCCTGGTCCGGAAGATTTCCGTCGCCTGATGCGCCGGTTCGTCCTCGACATGCACTCCTCTCGCCACCCGGTCTGGTCGATGCCGCGCGATCACAGGGAGCGCGTGCGCGCGGCCCTCGGAGACGGGTGGGGGTTCATCGCATTGGAGGAGGAGGTGGACGGCTCCGGGGATGGGGTGGGCCGAACCTCCCCGCGTCTCCTGGAGGCGATCGCCGACGCGGAGGTGTACTGCGGGTTCGGGATCTCGCGCGAGGCGTTCCGGGCGGCTCGCCGGCTCCGCTGGGTGCACACCGGGACGGCGGGCGTGCGCGCGTCGCTCTTCCCGGAGATGGTGGAGAGCGATGTGATCCTGACGAACTCGGCGGGCGTGCACGCGCTGCCGGTGGCGGAGCACGCCCTCGCGATGATCCTGTATTTCGCCCGGGGGTTCGACCTCGCCGAACGGGAGCGCCGCGCACGCCGATGGGCGAAGGATCTCCTCGCAGGGCCGGGTTCGCCGATCTGGGAGCTCGAGGGTGCCGTGGTCACGATCGTCGGGTTCGGCTCGATCGGTCGCGCCCTTGCCACACGATGCCGCGCCCTGGGCATGAACGTGATCGGCGTTCGCCGTCGTCCGCCGGGCGGCGCCGACCCCGACGCTGACCGCGTCCTGGGCGTGGAGGACCTCGACAAAGCGCTCGCCGCTGCCGATGTTGTGGTTCTGGCGCTTCCGCACACGCCCGAGACCGATCGGCTCATCGACGCGTCGCGGATCGCCCGGATGAAGCCCGGAGCCGTGCTGATCAACGTCTGCCGCGGGCGCGTCGTGGACGAGGCGGCCCTGCGCGCGGCGTGCCGGCGCGGTCACCTGCGTGGCGTGGGCCTGGATGTCTTCACCGAGGAGCCGCTCGTGCCCTCGAGCCCGTGGTGGGAGGAGCCGGCGGCGCTCCTCACGCCCCACACGGCCGGGGTCACGCCCCGCTTCTGGGAGCGGGAGACGGAGCTCATCTGCGACAACGTTCGCCGGTATCTTCGGGGCGAGCCGTTGCGAAACGCGGTGGACAAGAACGCGGGATACTGAGCATGGAGAAGATCCTCAAAGCGGCGATCGAGAAGGGCGCCTCAGACCTCCACATTAAGGCGGGCGACTTCGTTCGGGCGCGAATCAACGGCGAGCTCGTGACGATCACGAAGCAGGCGCTCACGCCCGACCAGACGCGCGAGATCGCGATGCGGCTCATCCCGAACGAAAAGGATCGCCAGCACATCGACCGGATCAGCGACTACGACTGCTCCTGGGGGATCCCCGGCGTGGGACGCTTCCGCGTGAACATCCTGCGGCAGCGCGGCTCCTTCATGGTGGTGCTGCGCATCCTTCCCATCGAGATCCCGACCTTCGAGCAGCTCCGCCTCCCGCCGATCCTCCTCCAGATCTGCTCCGAGGAGCGCGGGATGATCCTCGTCACGGGCGCGACCGGGTCGGGGAAGACGACGACCCAGGCGGGGATGATCGGGTACATCAACCAGCACTTCAAGAAGCACGTCGTCACGCTGGAGAACCCGATCGAGTACCTGCACCGGGATCAGAACTGCTCGGTCACGCAGCGCGACGTGGGGAACGACACGGTCTCGTTCACGACGGGGCTGCGGGCGGCCCTGCGGCAGGACCCGGACGTGATCCTGATCGGCGAGATGCGCGACACGGAGACGATCGACACGGCGGTCAAGGCGGCGGAGACCGGCCACCTCGTCATCTCCACGCTGCACACCCGCGACGCCATCACCACCATCAGCCGTATCGTCTCCGTGTTCCCGCCGGAGGAGCAGGAGATGCTCCGCATCCGACTCGCGGAGACCTTGAGAGCCGTGATCTCGCAACGGCTCCTCCCGCGCGCCGACGGGGTCGGACGCGCCCTCGCCTGCGAGATCCTCATCGTGACCCCGGCCGTCCGGGACTGCATCCTGGACCCGAAGCGCCTGGAGGAGATCCAGCGGCTCATGGAGCAGGGCCGGGACCAGTACGGGATGCAGACCTTCGACTACGACATCATGGACCTGGTTCGGCAGGGCCTGGTGACGTACGAAGTGGGGAAGACGTACGCGTCCAATCCTGCCGACTTCGAGCTCCAGATGCGCACGCTCGCCGCCGACGGGTTCGGCAGGGCGCAGGCCCCGGCCTGACGCGCGGATGATGCAGCTTTCGGGCGTCTTCCTCCCCGTTCCGACTCCGTTCCTCTCCGGGAACGGCGAGCTCTGCGCCGTCGGGTTCCGTGAGAACCTACGGCGCTGGCTGGCCCATCCCATCGCCGGCGTCGTCGTCGCAGGATCCACAGGCGAGGCACCGCTCCTGGAAGAGAGCGAGATGGTGCGGCTCGTGGAGTGGGCGCGCGACGTTCTGATCGCCCACGGCGGCCGGCTCCTCATCGCCGGGGCAGGGTGTGAAGCGACGCAGGCGACGCTGAGGCTCACGCGCGCGGTTGCGCAGGCGGGGGGCGACGCCGTGCTGGTTCGCCCACCGGCGTACTACCGGAGCCAGATGACGCCCGCGGCGCTGAGGCAGCACTTCGAGGCGGTCGCGGACGCCTCGCCCGTCCCCGTCCTCCTCTACCACGTGCCGCAGTCCGCGCCCGTGGAGGTGACGGCGGGGCTCGTGGCCGCGCTGGCGCAGCACCCGAACATCATCGGGATCAAGGATTCCAGCGGCGACTTGAAGTTGCTTAGCGGCGTCGTGGAGGCCGTGCCGCCGGGCTTCGCCGTGCTCGTCGGTTCGGGTGCCAAGCTCTACGCCGGTCTTGCGGTCGGTGCGGTGGGCGGGATCGTCGCGGCCGGCTGCCTCGCGCCGGCGGAGGCGTGCGAGATCTACGCGCTCTTCCGCGAGGGGAAGAACGCTTCGGCGGGCGAGCGCCAGGCGCGCATTGCGCCGCTGCATCAGACGATCGTGTCGGGCCTCGGCGTGCCCGGGATCAAGCTCGCCCTCGATCTCCTGGGGTACGTGGGCGGTCTGCCGCGGCCCCCGCTTCAGCCCCTCACGCCGAAGGGCCAACGAGTTGTGGAAGACGAGTTGACGCGCGCGGGCCTTCTCGTTCCAGCGCGATGAGCATGCGTAGAGTGGCGATCGTAGCCGGGGCGCGGACCCCGTTCGTGAAGGCGGGCAAGGCGTTCGGCCAGCTGGGTCCGCTCGCGCTCGCGAACCATGCCGTGCGGGGGCTCTTCGACCGGCACGAGGTGGAGCCGCGGGCGATCGACGCGCTCGCGTTCGGCGTCGTCGTTCCCGAGAAGGGGAAGCCCAACCTGGCCAGGGAGATCGTCTTGGAGATGGGGCTCCCCGCCCACATCGAGGCCCAGACGATCTCGTCCTACTGCATCAGCGGGCTGCGCACGATCACGGCGATCGCCGACGGGATCGCCGCCGGCCGCTACGAATGCGGCGTCGCCGGAGGCGTCGAGTGGCTCTCGGGCGCGGACCCCGCCACGTTCAAAGAGCCGACCACCGGCCTCACGATGGGCCAGCACATGGAGATCACCTGTAAAGAGTGGAAGCTCCCGCGCGACCGCCAGGATGAGATCGCGCTGGCGAGCCATCGGCGGGCGGTCCGAAGCCGAGACGTGCTCGCCGAGGAGATCGTGCCTCTGGAGGGCGTGGAGCACGACACGGGGCCGCGGCCGGACACGTCGCTGGAGGCGCTGGCCAAGCTCGAGCCCGTCTTCGACTCTGAGGGGACGATCACGGCCGGCAACGCGTCGCCCGTGACGGACGGCGCGTCCGCGGTTCTCCTCATGAGCGAGGAGCGCGCCAGGACGGACGGACGCGAACCGCTGGCCTTCATCCGGGCGATGGAGTACGGCGCCATCGATCCTGCGGAGGGGCTTCTCATGGCGCCCGCCGTGGTCGTGCCGCGACTCCTGAAGCGTACGGGTCTGCGGCTCGCCGAGTTCGACCTGATCGAGATCCACGAGGCGTTCGCCGCACAGGTGCTGGCCAACGTCCTCGCCTGGGAGCGGGGGTGGAAGGCGGAGCCGCTGCGGTCCATCGACTGGGAGCGCGTGAACGTGCACGGCGGCTCGGTCGCGATCGGACATCCGTGGGCGGCGACCGGCGGCCGCATCGCCACTACGCTGGCCTACGGGATGAGGCGCCGCGACGGCCGGCTCGGGCTCATCAGCATCTGTGCCGCCGGTGCCATGGCTGGCGCCTTCGTGCTGGAGCGGAGCTGAACTTGACACCCGCTCCCGCATGAGGTTATCCTAACCAGAGGATACACGAACGCCCCCTCTGGGGGCTTTTTCTTTGCGGGGCGTCCACATGTTCGGGCCATCCGTGCGCTGTCTCGTCGTCGTCGGCGCCCAGTGGGGCGATGAGGGGAAGGGAAAGATCGTGGACGCCCTGGCCGGCGAGGCCGACTGGATCGCGCGCTACCAGGGCGGCGCGAACGCCGGCCACACCGTCTGGGTCGGCGACGCTGAGTTCATCCTGCATCAGATCCCGTCGGGGATCCTGCACCCGGGGAAGCGGTGCGCGATCGGGAACGGCGTCGTCCTCGACCCCAGCGCGTTCTTCGAGGAGCTGGCGGAGCTCGAGCGGCGCGGCGTGCCGGATGTCCGCGCCCGCATCCTCGTGAGCGAGCGGGCGCACGTGGTGCTGCCGTACCACAAGATGATCGACAAGGCGCTCGAGCAGCAGCGCGGGAACGCGCAGCTCGGGACGACGCGGCGGGGCATCGGTCCCGCCTACGAGGACAAGGCCGCGCGCGTGGGGCTTCGGGTGGCCGATCTCCGCGAGCCCGAGGAGATGCGGAAGGTCCTCGAACGCGGAGCGGCGCGCGCCGACAGGATTCTCGAGGCTGCGGGCTCGCCGGAACGCGTGGACCTCGACCGGCTCGTGAAGGACCTCGAGCGGATCCGCGAGGAGCTCCTCGCCATGTCGGTTGACGTCGGCGCTGCGCTCCACGACGCGATCGCCGGAGGGCAGAACGTGCTCCTGGAAGGGGCGCAGGGGTCGATGCTCGACATCGACCACGGCACGTACCCGTACGTGACGTCGTCCAACTCGACGGCGGGCGGTGCGGCGGTCGGGGTCGGGATCGGGCCGACGGCGATCGCCGCCGTGCTCGGGGTCGTGAAGGCGTACGCGACCCGCGTGGGCGGGGGCCCGTTCCCCACGGAGATTCCGGGGCCGGTGGGCGACCGTCTGCGCGAGGCGGGGAGCGAGTACGGTGCTACGACCGGGCGGCCGCGCCGCGCAGGCTGGTTCGACGCGGAGGTCGTGCGCTACGCCGCCCGCGTGAACGGGCTCACGGCACTCGCGGTGACGAAGCTCGATGTGCTCGACGCGTTTGACGAGGTGAAGATCGCCGTCGGCTATCGCTGGAAGGGCCGGCGACTCGATCGGTTCCCCGCGGACGTGCGCACGCTGGAGGACGTCGAGCCGATCACCCAGTCGCTCCCGGGCTGGCGGCGCCCCACAGGCGAGGCGCGGCGGCTCGATGACCTGCCGCCGCAGGCCCGGCGCTACCTCGATCGGATCGAGGAGCTCACCGGGCTCCCGATCCGCTACGTCTCGGTCGGGACGCGTCGCGCAGAGCTCATCCGGGTCGGCGACCCGGCGTTCGCG